>LOES01000001.1 GCA_001515955.1 Clostridia bacterium BRH_c25
AAAAACAGGGGGTGATTGTGTGATATTCGGCATAGGGACTGATATTATTGAAATTAAAAGGGTTAAGAAGGCAATATCCAGAAGCCCTAAATTTATTGAAAGATTGTTTACCGAACAGGAGCTGGATTATTATAAGAAAAAGGACATGAAGGCACAGCATATTGCAGGGGGTTTTTCTGCAAAGGAAGCTGTGCTTAAGGCCTTGGGAACGGGACTGAGAGGCTTTAGATGGAAGGACATCGAAATACTGAGAGGTTCAGTAGGAAAGCCCATAGTCAGGTTCGGTGGCAATGTCAAACAGTTTATGGAGGATAACGGAATCGGGATCATCCATGTTACCATATCCCACTCAAGAGACTTCGCCACAGCAACGGCAGTGGCAGAGGTCTCGATAGAAAGGGAGGGCATAGTCATTGAAGATTTGCTTTTCCAACCAGATGAAGAGAATAGACGAAATATCCATTAATGAATATGGAATACCTGGCGTAGTGCTCATGGAAAATGCAGGGCTGGCTGTAGTAGAAGAGCTTGAAAGGCTTAATATGCCTGTAAAATGTGCAGAGGTGATATGCGGCACCGGTAATAACGGCGGGGACGGCTTTGTGATTGCGAGGCATCTGCACAACAGAGGCTGGAAGGTCAATGTTTGTGTGTGTGGAGAAGCCGGGAAAATAAAAGGAGATGCACTGACAAACCTTCAAATAGCCAGGCATATAGGTATTTCCGTTAAATCAATTGAAGAGAATTCTGCAGGCTTTCCGGCAGGATTTATTAATGATGCCCCGCTTATAGTCGATGCTTTGTTGGGGACGGGGTTTAGGGGCAGATTGAAAGACTTGTATAAGGATGCTGTTGACAGGATAAATAAAAGCAAAGCCTGGGTAGTATCGGTGGACATACCCTCCGGCTTGGATGCTGATACCGGTTTTTTCGTGGATGGCTGTGTAATGGCAGATTGTACCGTCACTTTTCAGATCCCTAAGGCAGGGCTGCTGATAAATGACGGTCCTAAGGCATGCGGCAAACTGAAAATAAAGGATATCTCCATACCGAAGGCTGCCATTGACGCCATGGAACTGCATTTGAACCTGTTGGAAGAGGATATAATAAAGGGTATGCTGCCTCCCAGGGACTGCAACACCCATAAAGGAAGCTTCGGGAGTGTGCTGGTGGCGGCATGCTCCAGGGGAATGGAAGGCTCGGGAATAATGTCTTCCAGGGCAGCCCTAAGAAGCGGGGCGGGAATTGTAATTCTTGCACTGCCCGCCAGCCTTCAAAGGCTTATGTGTACCGGTGCTCTTGAAATAATGACAAAAGAGCTGGAAGATAAAGGGGCGGGTATTCTTGCTGAAGAGTGTATCCCACAGCTTCTGGAGACAGCAGAGAGGAGCAGCACTCTGCTTATCGGACCCGGTTTGACAGACAGTGGAAGCATAGGGGCAATAATGGCTGAGGTTATTAGGAACTGTACTATACCTATGGTTATAGATGCAGACGGATTGAATGCAATTTCATCAAACCCCGGCATTCTCAAAAAAAGAAAGGGAGAAATAGTAATAACTCCCCATCCGGGTGAAATGGCAAGGCTTTGCGGATGCAGCAGCACTGATATTCAGAAGGACAGACTTGGTTACGCAAAGCGGTTTTCTGAAGAATTTGACGTAACTGTGGTTCTGAAGGGCTATAGGACAATAATCGCACTGCCCGACGGGACTGCCTTTATAAACCCTACCGGCAATCCCGGGATGGCTACAGCAGGCTCGGGGGATGTACTGGCAGGTATAATAGCCGGTTTTGCCGCACAAAAATTGAAGTTGACTGATGCGGCACTGTGCGGTGTATACATACATGGTGCTGCAGGAGACTGTGCCGCGGGGAAAATTGGAGAATATGGACTTACAGCAGGTGACATAATAGAAAATATTCCACATACAATAAAAACATATATGAGTGATTATTAACACCACTGCTTATTTGTCTTTCAAAGTGTTAAAAATCACAACTTTGATCCAGTGCCTCGCGTGCTCAAGAAGGGATATACCCTACGAGGCAGTATATATGTAGGGGCGGCCAATGGCCGTCTGTAGGAGGATGTATTGTG
Organism: Clostridia bacterium BRH_c25; assembly: GCA_001515955.1. The sequence goes on from LOES01000001.1 coordinate 2,102, forward strand.
TATCGAAGAATTATATGTATACTGGTAATTGTATGTATGATACTCACCGGCTGCGGAGTTTTAAAGTCGAAAAAGAACGTTGAGGAAGTGGGCAGAAGGCTTTTAAAGCTTACGGACTACACTTGTGATGTTACAATGAGAGTCACAAACAACAGGAGCACAAACTTATATAAGCTGAAACACTTTTACAAGAGTCCCGACAAGTACAGGGTGGAGGTTCTGGCACCGAAGGAGCTTGAAGGTCAGGTGACCATATATAGCGGAAGCAGCTCTTACATATATCATCCCAGGATAAACCAATATCTTGCAACTGAGAACTTTTCGGGTTCGGTGGAGTACAATTCCTTTATAGGCTCCTTTATGAACCATATCGGTAAATCTGATGATATAAAAATAAGCAGCGAAAAAGAAGGGAACAAGGAGCTTATTGTTATGGAATTTGAAGTTCCGGAGCCCAACAGCTATATGAGTATTGAAAAGCTGTGGCTTGATCCGGAGGCAGCCGTGCCGTTAAAGGCAGTGATATACGGGAAGGATGGTAAAGCAAGTGTAGAAATATACTACAATAACTTTGTATACAATCCCGGTTTAAAGGACAGGGATTTTGAGATTATACAGTAGAATTCCATGAAATTACAGGAGATGAAAGAAAATGTACGATTTGAAGAAAATCAGAGCTGCATGGGTGGAGGTAGACTTGGATGCACTTGCCCACAATATGAGGGAGGTCAGAAGGCTTGCACGGAAGGATGCCCTTGTAGCTGCCGTAATCAAAGCCGACGGTTATGGACATGGAGCAAAGAAAATAGCACAAACCCTTCTGGACAACGGTGCAAACAGATTTGCAATTGCTGTATTGGATGAAGGTATCGAGCTGCGGCAGGCAGGCTTTAAGGTGCCTATACTTGTCTTGGGCTTCACTGATAAGGAAAGAGCAGAGGAAATAATAAGAAACGACCTGGAGCAGGCGGTTTATTCCTGGGATCTGGCGGAAGAGCTTTCCAAGGAAGCTTCCAGGCAAGGCAAAACAGCAAAAATTCATATAAAGGTTGACACGGGAATGGGAAGAATAGGCTTGCAGCCGGACCTGGAATCGGTGCAGCTTATAAAAAAGATCAGCCGGCTTCCCAATATAGCCATTGAAGGCATATTTACGCATTTTGCAGCAGCTGACGCAGCAGACAAAGCATATACAGAGGGACAGTATGAAAAATTCAACTGGATATGTGGAGAGCTGGAGAAGGAAAATGTAAAAATAAATGTAAGACACTGCGGGAACAGTGCTACAATAATAGATTTGCCGGATATGCATCTGAATATGGTCAGAGCCGGTATCATGCTCTATGGTTTGAAGCCTTCTGAGGAAGTGCTGCTTGATAGACTGGAGCTAAAGCAGGTCATGTCCTTGAAGGTAAGAATCAGCCATGTTAAGGATATAGAACCCGGCCAGAGTGTAAGCTACGGAAGAAGGTTCATCGCAGGGAAAAAGACCAGAATTGCTTCACTGCCTATAGGTTATGCGGACGGATATACAAGAATGCTTTCCGGGAAAGCAGAAGCTTTGGTAAAAGGTCAAAAAGTGCCTGTAGTTGGAAGAATCTGCATGGATCAGTGTATGATTGATGTTACCGGCATAGCGGATGTAAAAACCGGTGATGAGGTAGTGCTTTTCGGAAAACAAGAGGGCAATTTCATCCATATTGATGAATTGGCCGATAAGCTAGGTACCATAAATTATGAAATAGTATGTATGATAAGCAAGAGAGTTCCAAGGGTTTATATCAGGGACGGCAAAATAGTTGATGTGCAAAATTATATTATAGGTAGTGCTTTTTAACATAACAGATTTCCAGTCAATAAAAATATTAAAAATGCACTTCATTGACGTTGTGCCCACTGTCTGAATGAACTTCAACTGCAGGGCACATGATTAATTAGCTGTTGCCATATATTTCACGTAGGCACAATGTAAGAATTGGTATATAATATTGTATATGCGGTTAGTATAATCGTATATGGTACAAATGTGCATTTTTATATTGGACGCACGAAAGTGTTTATATTGTGTAAAGTGCAACATCAATAACAAGAATAGAAACATTTTGCATAATTTGACATACTCTGCTCATACATATTATTGACAATACAGAATGCGGAAAGAACACTTATTCAAAGTTTTTCGCACTTCTGTAACCTTAATGTGCATTGCGGGAAGAACATTCAATACTTGTAAAGCTTTTCTGCAATTGTTTTAGGGTTTTCAAAGAACTTAGGAGGTGCTAGTGTGGCTGATTCGAGAAAGATTGCTGTTTGTATGCCGGATACACTTTTAAAAGAAATAGATGACATGGTATGTCACGAATGCATCAATAGAAGTGAATTTATCAGAAACGCCATGCGTTTTTATATAAGTGAGATAAAAAGAACCAGTGTATTGGAAAAAATGAAAAGTGGATATCTGGAGATGTCTGAGATAAACATTACACTAGCGGAGATAGGTCTTACTGCAGATAACGAGACAATAATGGGGTATGAAACAAGGCTTGCGGAGTGTGAATAATGTGGTTGTAAAAAGAGGGGACATTTTCTATGGTGATTTGAGCCCGGTTATAGGATCGGAGCAGGGCGGAATAAGACCTGTGCTGGTCATACAGAATGATATAGGAAACAAATACAGTCCCACTGTTATTGTTGCTGCAATAACCTCGCAGATAAATAAGGCAAAGCTGCCTACCCACGTAGAGCTGGCAGCTGACAGCTACGGCATAACAAAGGACTCTGTAATACTACTGGAGCAAATAAGGACAATAGATAAGAAAAGGCTGAAGGAAAAAATAGGACATTTGTCCGATGAGCTTATGAAACAGGCGGATACCGCACTTCAGATAAGCTTCGGGCTAATCGAATATACTGCAGGTACATAATACATATACATATATAGGCTGGGATGCAATGCACCCCGGCTTTTTTAGTTTTTTGTTGAAGCATATTATGGTACCAAATAATATATACTCGATATAATATGACATATTATAGATATATTTAGCAAAATATAGCATAATTAAACAATTTATACAATTATTGCGACAATTTGTATAATGAAAAGATAAATGCTTACATTTTTTATGTAAAATAGTAATTACTAACTAACAAAAACAACTCTCAAGCGGGGTTGTTTTTTAAAACAATAGGGCGGAAGTACCGGAATACATAGTATATATGGAGGTATATTCAGAAGTATTGTGTCAGAGTTAAATAAGCTGATCGGTAAAGATATAGTACATAATTGAATAATGATTGGAGAGTGATGGATTTGAGTAGCTGGAATTTGAAGAAGGCAGTAGCATTTTTGATGCTATTTATTTCAATTATTGGAATTATGCAAGGTGTATTAGTTACACCGGTATATGCACTATCAATAAATATACCTGGTAGTAGCATGCCTGATGGAGATCATACCTCTGCTTATATTTACAATATTACAATAACAAGTATTAATTATAATAAAGCAACAGGCGATATGACTGTAAGCTTGACCTCATCTGGCAGTGTTAGAATCACCGGTTACGTAAGCGGACCTAGTGCGGAGGCCTTGGTTTATTGCAAGCCTAATGATTCTGAATACAGCTATCAAATAGGAGGTTGTTCCCTTAATGACTTTCCCGACTATAGTTGGGGAGGATCGTGGAATAATAAATCACAAACTGTTACGGTAAATATTGGGGCCAATAAAATATATATTGATATATATTCTTTAGCTTTAGCAGGGTTTTGGTCTAATGGTGACTATAATATTAGTGCATCTACAAGATACTATTTCAACCAAAACCCAACAATCAATGTCACCACACCTCCGCCTAATGGAACATACGGCCCCAAGGACACAGCAGTAGTACCGCAAATATCAGTATCAGACCCTGATAACAACGCTCTGACCTGCAAGTACTACATCGACGGAGTGGAAAAGGAAACCAAGTCAGTCGCAGGTAATACAATAACACCTCAGACAGTGAACTTCAGTGCGGTAAATATGGGAGCTTTATCAGAAGGCAGCCATACAATGAAGTTTACAGTAAATGATGGACTGGCTACAGTAGAGAAATCAGTAACCTTCACAATAGACAAGACCCCGCCGAACATAACGAACCTCACGGCAGCATCAACAGAAAACAGCATGACAATAACAGGCAGTGCCACAGACACTGTGGCAGGCATGGATCCACTGGCTTACAACTACACAGTAACAGACGGGACAAGCACCTTTACAAGCGGCTGGAAAGCCCAGACCACACATACCCAGGGCTCGCTGCAGCCCAACAGGAACTGCACAGTCAAGCTGGAAGCCAGGGACAAGGCAGGCAACACAGCACAAAAAACCATCACAGCATACACAAAAGCCCAGACACCGTCAATAGCAGCCGGTAATAGTACCACGACCACAATGGACATAACAGTAAGCGACGGCAACCCGGCAAACACCCAATATCAGATAGCGGCGGGAACCAAATATGTAAGCCAAAGTGGAGCACTGTCGGCAGCAGCCCAGTGGATAACACTTACAAATAAAAAGATAAAAGCAACGGGAATGACACCCAACACAACCTACGGCTTAAAAGTGAAAGCCAAAAATGGAGCCAACGAAGAAACACCCTTAAGCAGTGCAACAGTAAACAAAATGACACTGCCGGCGGCACCGGAGAACGTGACCCCACAGCCGGGACAACGCTTCATAACACTGACATGGTCGGCAATGCCCAATATAACAAGATATGAAGTATCGGCAGACGGAGCAATCAAAGACGCAGGAACACAGGCGGCCTACACCCACGAAGGACTTACGCCCAACACCCAGCACAGCTACAGAGTAAGAGCGGTAAATGCGGGAGGAGCGGGAGACTGGAGCACTACACAAACATTATCAACCCTCCCTGATCCCCCGGGAGTACCTTCAAACCTAAGAGGAGAAGAAGCACAAAATGAAATAATACTTGCATGGGATGCAGTAGAGGGAGCGGTGAGCTACGAAGTGGAAGCAGACGGAAGCCTGAAGGAAAACATCCTGACAACAACCTATACCCATGAAGGACTTACACCGGACACCCCGCACACCTATAAAGTAAGAGCCAGAAACAAAGGAGGAGCGGGAAACTGGAGTGACATACTGAACAAAGACACACTGCCGGTGCCCCCGGGAATACCGGAAGGACTGCAGATAAAAGAAGCAACCAAAGACACGGTAACACTGGCCTGGAACAGCACAGAAAGAGCAGAAGGCTATGACATAGAAGCAGGGGGAGCAATAATGGACAGCACGGCAGAAACCAGCTACACCCATACAGGGCTCATACCGGACACAGAGTATGTTTACAAAATAAGAGCAAGAAACAGGGGCGGAGAAAGCGGCTGGACAGCAGAAGCAATAGCTAGAACACTACCAGAAAAACCGAGCATACCAAATAACCTGACAGCAACAGCAGGGACAAAAGAAATAACAATAAGCTGGGACAACGCAGAAAGAGCCGCAGAATACGAAATAGAAGCAGAGGGAGAAATAATCGCGGCAATAACAGGTACAAGCTATATCCACGAAGGACTGGCACCGGACACAAAGCACACCTACAGAGTAAAAGCCAGGAATACAGGAGGAGAAAGCGAATACAGCGCAGCGGTAACAGCCTATACCCTGACGGAAACAACAGGAATGGCACTGACCAACGTAGCAGCAGTAGTGACAAACACGGGAATAACCCTCATGTGGGATGCGGTAGCGGCAGACACCGAATACGACGTGGAATCGGACGGAGAAATAAAAGACAACGGAAAGAGCACCGTATACATACACAGCGGACTGAAGCCGGTAACCTCCCATACCTATAAGATAAGGCCCAAAAGAGGAGAAGAAGCAGGCCCGTGGTGTGCGGTACTTGCAATATCAACATTGCCGAACCCTCCCGATGCACCGGAAAACATAATAGCAATAGTCACAAACACGGCAATACAACTGATGTGGGAAGCAGAAGAAGGAGCGACAGGCTATGAAATAGAGATAGACGGAGCCAAAGTGGAAAGCACGGCAGACACCACATACATACACAAGGAGCTGATACCGGGAACAGAGCACAGCTACAGAATAAGAGCGGTGAACATAGCGGGAGCGGCACCCTGGAGTGAAGCGATAGTAAAGAGCACAATAAAGCCCACGTACATGATAGAAGCAGAAGCAGGAAAAGAGTACCACATAGCACTGACAGCCATGGGGATGCAGGAATTCGGCGGAAAGAAGCTGGTGCTTAAGTACAACCCTGAAGAAATAGAGATAGCGGACCTGTGTGAAGAGAC
>LOES01000002.1 GCA_001515955.1 Clostridia bacterium BRH_c25
CCCATCAACATATGCCCTGACAAGCTCCTCAAGCAGCTCATCTCTTTCAAGCTTCTTAATAAGGCTTCTTGCATTGTTGTGGCTGGTTATGTAGGTCGGGTCACCGGAAAGTATGTATCCTACTATCTGGTTAATGGGGTTATAGCCTTTTTCCTTTAATGCGCTATATACGGATAAAAGTATCTCTGGTGCTTCATATTTTTTATCCATTTCAACCTTGAACTTCATTGTATCTTCAAATCTTTCGCTCATTTTTCCACCCCCAACTTCATAGCTTCATATATATAATAATATAATATAGTTAATGCTGTATTTCAAGGGAATGTTTGCATATGTAATCAGATTGTCACATGGGGGGGGGTGCTTACCTGCACCCTCCATTCTTCAGTTCAAGCTTACTTCTACTTTATGCTCCATCCCGTCCTCAGCCAGAATCAACTCATTGCCTTCAAGCTTTCTTCCATCCTGGACAATTGTGACTTCTCCCTTGCTTACCCTGTTAGGGTTTCTCACAATTATGCCGTATATCGTATCCTTTCCGTGTATGTACTTAATATTGTACTCAGACCAATCCCTTGGTATGCAAGGTTCAAATACAATGCTGTCTCCTTTTTTCTTAAATCCCAGTATTTGTTGTATTCCTACATTGTACATCCAGCCTGATGCTCCTGTATACCAGGTCCAGCCTCCCCGCCCTGTATGCGGCGGCACTGCATATACATCTGCAGCCATTACGTAAGGCTCAACCTTGTACCTGGAAGCCTCCAGCATTGTATTTGCATGATTTATGGGGTTCAGCATGTTGAAAAGCTCCCAAGCCTTGTCACCATTGCCCAAAATCGCATAAGCCATGATTACCCAGACAGCTGCATGGGTATACTGTCCTCCGTTTTCCCTGACTCCCGGCAGATACCCCTTTATATATCCTGGCTCCAGATCACCTTCAACAAAGGGTGGTGTAAGCAGCATAATAAGACCGTCATCCTTTTTTATGAGATACTGCTCTACCGCTCCCATCGCTTCCTTTATTCTTTCAGGATTTGCGGCGCCTGAAATAACAGCCCAGGACTGTGCTATGGAATCGATCTTGCATTCTGTATTCTCAGCTGAGCCAAGAGGCAGGCCATTATCAAAGTATGCTCTTCTATACCAGTTTCCATCCCATGCATTTTCCTCCTGGGCTTTTGCTATCTCTTTCGCTATGTTCATATATCTGTCGGCCTTGTTCGAATCCTTCTTCAATCTGCAAAGCTCTGAGAAATTCATAAGAATATCATATAGGAACCAGCCAAGCCACACACTTTCGCCCTTTCCCTTGTTTCCTACTGTGCTCATACCATCATTCCAGTCTCCCGAGCCCATCAGGGGAATGCCATGATGCCCGAATTTCAAAGCTTTTTCAATAGCTCTTATGCAGTGGTCATATACTGAAGTACTGACATCCGGTACATAAGGGATGTTGTACCTTTCATCTTCACCTTCCTGCAGCTGCTCATCTTCCACGAATCCTGCCCTATTCTCAAGTATCTTGATATCTCCTGTTTTCTTAATATAATTTATTGTTACATAGGGCAGCCATAAAAGGTCATCGGAAAACCTTGTCCTTATGCCTTTATTGGAGCCCGGGTGCCACCAATGCTGCACATCCCCCTCAAGAAATTGGTGTGATGCGTGGAAAAGAATCTGCTTTTTTGTAAGCTCGGGAAGGGCATTAATCACTGCCATTGAATCCTGCAGCTGATCTCTGAAGCCATAAGCTCCCCCGGACTGGTAAAACGCTGTTCTTGCCCACATCCTGCAGTTTAAAGTCTGGTAAAGAAGCCATCCGTTCAGCATTATATCCATGTTCTTATCAGGAGTAACTACCTCCACCTTTCTCAGAATCCCTTCCCAGAAAGCTTTTACTTCTGCCAGAGCTTTGTTTGCTTCCTTGCTGCTCTTGTATTTTTCGGTACAGATACTTACAGCTTTATGGCTTTCGCTTTGTCCCAGCATGAACACCAATTCCTTCTGCTCCTTGGGCTTTAATTCAACAATAGCCTGAATACAAGCACAAGGGTCAAAGCCTGCTCCCAATGTATTTGATAGTCTATCCTTCCTCAAAGCTTCAGGATGCTTCAGAGTGCCCATGTTTCCCAGGAACTCCCGCCTATCTCCCGTATAATACCTTTCCTCTGCATTTGTTGCAAGAAAAGCTATTCTGCCGTGAAAATCGGTATTGTAGTTGTTTCTTATCAGAATTGCACCATTACTGTGCAACTCTGTATATACATGCTGTGCAGTGCTTTGATCAGTAACACCCAACACAGTTCTGACAAAGTAAGTTGCTGAAAGGTGCTTTTTTGAAACGGTATTGTTCTTTAATTTTAATATGCACAGCTTGACACTGTCGGATACCGGCACAAATTCTATAAGCTCATGCTCTATACCGTTCCAACTGTGCTCGAAGGAGGAATAACCAAAGCCGTGTCTGATTATATAGGGAGTTGCTGTCCTTATTGGCCGTGGAGTCACAGACCATATCTCACCTGTATTTTCGTCCCTCATGTAAATATTCTCTCCGGAAGGGTCAAGCACGGGATCATTGGACCAGGTAGTAAGCTTGTTCTCCCTGCTGTTTTCAGCCCAGGTTGTAGAAGCACCTGACTCTGTTATCAAGAAGCCGAACTTTTCATTAGCTATAACGTTGCTCCATGGCACGGGTGTATTCATGCCTTCAGTGAGCTTGATCACATATTCCCTTCCTTCTTTGTCAAAACCTCCATAACCATTGAAGCTTTGCAGTTCAACTTGCTTTGCATCATTTTTATTGTGTCCTCTGCTTTTATCCTTCCATCGCTTATACTCAAAGACATTTACTCCATTTCTTACTTTTGTCTGGACTGCAAGTGTTCCATTTTTTCCTTTTAGTACTATCCTCGCTGCTGCAGAAAGAAGCTGCTTATCCTCCTCAGGAATAGAGCTCCCCTGTTTTATGAACACTCCTCCCGTCTTATCCCTTATATCTCTCGCATGGCTTACCGATACTATATCCTGCAGCAGGTTGTATAGCGGCTGTGAATAGCTGCTTTCCTCCTCGTTGACCACTACAATATAAACATACAAGCCTTTGAGTCTCCAGTATTCATGTGCCTTTATCAATTCCTTGATAAAATCAATTTCTTCAACTTTTTCAATATATGCAAGGGCTATGGGCAAATCCCCCGAAATACCATAAGTCCAAAGACCCGGCTGTCCTTTCCTGTTTTCCTTTATATCATTTTCTTGCTTCCTTCTGAGAGGACTCAGGTATATTATCTGGGACATCATCTGTCTGAAAAGCTCGATTTCCTCTTTTCTGAGATTCAGGTATCTCATTTCAACCTGGCTTCTGGTCCATGCAAGCTCGAAGGCTCTGTCTATCGAGGAGCAGTCATGGTATTTTTCCGCCATCAGCATTATCTTCTCCTTACTGTCGGAGACACCTGTGATGTAGTTAAGCTTTACTGTTTGCCCCGGCTGCAGCCTTACTCTGCACCTCAGACTCATTATCGGGTCCAATACCGGTCCTACTGTGTTGGATAGAGGATGGCTGCCTTCAACTGCCGCAGGTTTTTCAACTGAATTCCCCCTGCCGATGAACCTTGCCCTGTCGGTCTCATACTGTATTCCTCCAAGTACTTCCTCCTTCACCGTCAGCTCATGCAGTGCATATATGGGGGCCTTTTTCTCCTCTCTGGGCCTTCTTTCCGCCAGTAATGCACTATATCTGTGCAGGTATTCCGTTCTTATAAATAAATTGCTGAAGGCCGGATGTGCCAAATCAGCAGAATGCGGTGTAATTACCACTTCAAAATAGCTGGTAATCTCCAATATCCTTGGCTGCTGGCTGTGATTTGTGAGGGTAAGCCTCCTGACCTCCACATTATCCTCCGGAGATACTATAATCTCTGTGTTGGTATCTATATCCCCATCAGTTCTTGCAATAGAAATCTTATCCTGGGAGAACACCACCCTATATTTATTTGGCAGTGCGCTGCAGGGATTCAGTGAATTTGACCATACCGAATTGCCGTCGATATCCTGTATATAGAAGAACATACCGGAATTATTCAGTATACTGTCCTCTCTCCATCTGGTCACTGCCAAATCCCGGTATTTACTGAAGCCTGAACCGTTATCAGTTACCATTACTGAATAATCCCCATTTGACAGCATATGAACCTCCGGAAGTATGTTGTTGTTCAAACCCAGTACCTTGGTATATTCAGTATCCTCCTTTGTGGCCTCATCGAAAGGTTCGATTTTTTCTTTGTAATCCTTTGCGAATATTACTTTTGAAGGTATCTTTTCCTGCATAAGTATATCCACTGCTTTTATCACTGGCTCCCTATGAAACCTTTCCTGCATTGCATAGCCGTTTATTATATTGTTAAGAGCCAAAAAGCTCATACCTTGATGGTGAGCCATGAAGCTTCTTACTATGCTGCTTTTCTTGCCCTTCTTCAGCCTTTCCGGTGTATAATCTATAGCCTCATAAAATCCATAGCGGCTATCCAGGCCTTCTTCTTTAAGCCGCATTATATTCCTGACTGCCTCTTCGGGATTTACCATCAAAGCTAAAACAGTAGCGTAGGGTGCTATTACAGTATCATTAATCAGACCTCGTTTAAGTCCGAGGCTCGGTATTCCAAAGGCTTTATACTGATAGTTCAGCCTGAAGTCAAAAGCATAATATCCTGACTCTGATACGCCCCAAGGTACCTTTCTTCTGCGTCCGTAATCCTTCTGGCATCTTACGACAAAATCATAAGTCTCGTGAAGCAGTGTGTTGGGATAATCCTTCATTATCAGCAGCGGCATAAGGTATTCAAACATGGTACCCGTCCAGGAGAGCAGTCCCTTGTATCCATTTACTGAAGTCAGTGTCCTGTTGAGCATGAACCAATGCTCCTTTTTTACTTCACCCCGGGCAATTGCAATAAGGCTCGCCTGTCTGGCCTCTGAAGCCAGCAAATCATAATACGACTTTGTAAGCTGCTCTTCCTCCTCATTGTATCCGATAGAAAACAGCTTCCGTTTACTATCAAACAGGGGAAGAAAGGATGTATCTTCAATAAGCTTATCAACCCTGCCTATTAAGTCATCCAGCTTACTGCTTATCTCTCCGCTGTGCTGCAGTGCATCCCCTACATTCATTTCTTTAAGATAAGTGCTTGCAGATTTATGAAGCTTAATACCCCAGTTAAGCCTTTTCAAATCACTCTTTTTAATAATCTCCTCAAGCAGTTCGTGAAAGCCTGCATGCTCCAGCTTATCACCATCCAATGCACTATCGAATAACCGGGCAGGCAAATTCAATTGTTCATCTTCATACCTGACCAGCTGGGAAGTATCCTGCAGTCCAAACACCATGCCTTTATCGATATTGGGTCTGTTCTTATACTCAAGCAGCCCTTGCCTCAAGGTCATAAGATAGGCTATAAAATTGCCGCTGTCTACTGTTGAAATATAGTTTGGCCTTAATACCTCCAATGTTATGGTATCATACCAGTTATAGAGATGCCCTCTCCATTTTTTCAGCTTTTCTATGGTCGTTATTGTGTTATTCAGCCTTTCAAGCATTTCCCGGGTGCTTATATAACCCATATCCCTTGCAGACATAATGGAAGCCAGAAGCAATCCGATATTTGTGGGAGAAGTCCTGTGAGCTACACCATTTTGTGGGTTCTCCTGGTAGTTATCCGGAGGAAGATAATTATCCAATGCACTTACAAAGTCCTCAAAGAAGCTCCAGGTCTTCCTGGCTAATACCCTTAGCTCCATTACTTCCTTTTCACCCAGTATATTCTTTTCCCTCTGTCCGGGCTTGCTTACCCAATGGGCTATTGCCGGAGCGGCAGCCCATAAGACAGCAATGACAAGTACTGGGATTAAAGCCCCGGGAGCAATGAAGCTGCTTGATAACACTGCAGCTGCTGCAGCTGCCGGACATATCCACATACGCCTCCAATAGCTTAAAACGTCGTTTTTCAACGCAAGCTCCATGTCTGCTGCAGTTACCCATTCAAGAAGGTTTTTCTTTGTTATCAAAACCCTCACCAGGGTTTTTGTTATGGCATCCAGCATAAGCTGCGCCTGGTGCGGGAGAAATGTCAATATAAGCACAGACTGTGTAAATTGTGTCTTTATCCTGTCCAAGGTTCCATAGCCTGATTTGTCACTTAGCTTCTGGCTATATTTGACCAGCACAACCTCTGCAAGGTTTATGAATATAGGGAATACAGCCGCAGCTAATGTAAATATAAACCATACAAGTGCATTGCCGGGCAATACAAGCAAGGAAAGCAGGAAAAGTAAAGCCTCACAAGGTGCAATAAGGCTTCTTCTCATATTGTCCAATATCTTCCATCTATTTATTGCTGACAACGGATTTTTTATTATCTCACCCTTGGCATTGCTTATCCTGCCGGAAAGCCACTGCAGAAGCTGCCAATCTCCCCTGACCCACCTGTGCTGACGCATAGAGTGAGTGTTGTATCGGGAAGGGTATCCATCTATCAGCTCAATATCTGTAACCAGCCCTGTCCTGACATGGGTACCTTCAATAAGATCATGGCTTAGTACAGTGTTTTCAGGTATTACATTTCTAAGGATACCTTGGAATACTGCAAGCTCATATATCCCTTTGCCTGTAAAAATTCCTTCTCCAAAGTAATCCTGATATACATCAGATACAGCATTGGTATAAATGTCTATACCTCCCTGGCCTGCAAAGGCTCTGGCAAACCTGGAGGCATTGGCGCTTGTTATGTCCACACTTATGCGGGGCTGCAACAATCCGTACCCTTCTGTGACTATACCTCTGCTCTCATCTACGACAGCTCTGTTAAGGGGATGAGTTATTGTTCCCAATAGCTTTCTTGCTGTTTCAATGCTGAGCTTGGTATCAGCATCAATTGTAATAACATATTTTACTTCTTTAAGCACACTGATGTTTCCCTCAATATGCTCAAAAGACAATGCCTTGCTTCCTAAAAGCAGCTCATTGAATTCATAGAGGGCACCCCTCTTGCGTTCCCAACCCATCCATCTATTTTGAACTTTACTGAATACCCTTTTTCTATGTAGGAAAAAGAATCTATCCTCACCTTTTCCGTATTTTTCATTCAGTTCTCTTATTTTCTCACTTGCTGCCGCTATGATTTCCTGATCCCCTTCGGCTTTTTCCGATTCATTATCCTTATAATCTCCCAGTAAAGCAAAATACAGGTTTTCCTCCTTGTTTGCCAGATAATATTCTTCAAGATTGAGGAGCAGCTTTACTGCAGTACTCCCCTTGGTAAGCAGAGTAGGTACAACTACAATTGCAGCTGCATCGGCAGGAATTCCCTCCCCGAGCTCAAGCTTTGGCAAAAATGCCGGTGGCTTTATATGCACCAGTATCCAGTTTATCGATGAAACAGCAATGTCACTTGCCGGAATCAATACCGCCAAGGCTATAAGAATCAATCTCCACACGCTTACTGCCCCGGAATTATAAGCGTAGTTCAGCAGCAGAAGCACAATAAAAGCTGTAATTGTAATTATAGAAAAGAAATACAGCGATGAAGGAGAATAGCCTGAAATTCTGGAGCGGCCTATTTTGCTGATAAGCTGCTCCTTTTCATCTCTGTAAAGATAATAGCCTATGTGCTTCTTGTCCTCCGCGGCACATTCTATCAATTTCTTAGCTACCTGTATCTCGGATACCTTTAGTTTCTTGGAAATCTTCTCCACTTCATGACGGTAGCTGTCTCTGGAAGGAAAATCCATCCTAGAATATATATCCTCAGGGTCCTGCCGTAAAATCTGCTCAACCTGACTCAGCTCTTCAAATATAAGCTTCCAATCCAAGGTAGATATGAACCTCAGACTGGTTATGGAATTGCCCATTGAAACCTGTCTGGAAGCTTGCTCCTTGTGTTCCAGATGGGTAATGCTTTCTGAGTTGGTGTGCTGCTCTGACAGCCTTTCATCTATGTAATGTATTATGGGTGCAATTTCTATACCATGCTTTTTCAGCCTGTTGAGCAGGTGTTCTCCATAGGAAGGATTGATGGTTTCAAGATGCTTCATGCTTTCCTTTGCAATGCCAAGCAGCTCTTCAGGCTTCCTATCCTTATATGAAAGAAGCTGTTCTGCGAGCTTTTCGGCTTTATGCCACTGCTGCTGCGAGGATGCAATATTTTCGCATACATGTCTTATATGCTCGATAAGTGCCATTCTGACCATCATCGGTATGGTCCAGAGCTCACCGCTTGACAGCAATGACTGGGTCTGATAGGCTGTTACAAAGCCTACCAGCTGTTTGTCGTCAAATCTGCCGTCAGTATGTGAAACCAGCTCCAATGCTATCGCATAGACTCTGGGATACCCTTTCAATGCCCCTGATTTCAGCTTTGGCAGCTGAGAATAATATTTTCTTGACAGGTTTTGCCTGATCTCCTTTACCTGCTCTTCAACAATATAAAAGTTGTCCAACAGCCATTCTGCAGCCGGAGTGACACTGCTCCTTACATTGGAATATTCATTCAGGTCCTTGTACACAGAGGTTATGAACCTGAAATTCTTATTCATTCTGGTTTCAAGGCTGTAATACATTCTGGAGCTTTTTCCCACAGCATGCTTGCGCGCTATTTCCAAAGCATGCCTTTCCAGCTCTTCAGCATTCAGTATGGCATCATACACTTCCGGTTCATCTCTGTCTATGATGTATAACAATTTACCCAGCAGGTATATCAAAATTCCTGCAAGAACAACTACTGCGATATATATGAAATAAACTCCAGCACTCAATATAATCCTCACCATTCCTTAGTATTTGATACAATACTCTTTATTCTGTCAGTGAACTCAGCAGCAAGCTCCTTGGCATATTCCTCAGATGCCCCCTCTGCATAAATATTGCATACAGGTCTTTCACTGTCAGGAAGTATGAGAACCCACCCATTTTCACTGTTTATTCTTACCCCTTCAAAGAGTTCAATCTCTCTATTCTTATTTTCCTGTATGATTTCCCTTATAACCCTCCCCTTATGCTGCCAGTCACATTGCACCTCGTTTTTCTCCATATGAAAATGCGGAAGCTCATTTACAAGATCGTAAAGTATCACAGAATTGGCCGCCATAAAATCCAGCAGGCTCCCTACACCCCATATCCCGTCAAAATTGAGTATGTATTGAAATAGCGATTCTTCCAGCCCGGCTTTATGCTCAAACATCTCTTTCATAATAGCTGCAGGAGTGTTCTTGGTTCTGACAACCTCTATACTGTAACACTCCGCCATCCGCTCTATGACTCTTGAAGCGGTGTGCGGTACTATGAGCCTTTTATTCATTCCTGTTTTTAATATTATCAATGAAGTCAAAGCTAGCTGCTTATCCTTGTCCAGTATCCTGCCCTTGTGATCAATAAGCACTGCACTCTCTCCATCCTCATTAAGAACTACTCCCATACATGCCCCATACTTGACAGTAAGCTCTGCTATCCGGTTGTTAAATGCATTTGTCCCTCTCGTTATCCTGGAAAGCTTATGTTTTCCACTAAAGGTCTTTGTTTCCACAGAGCAGCCTAAATTTCTGAAGTATGCTGCAGCCAGATCAGATACTTGATCTGATTTGGAACCCACAACCAGCTTAAGATGTGAAGCCTTTATCTTGTCATAGTTTTTAAGCATATTGGCACCGTTTTGTATATAATAGTTCGCAAAATCTCCTGCCCTGACAATGTCTTTTATTCTATCTGCATTACATCTTTTGAAATCTTCCCTTATGAAGCTGTTTTCAATTTTCCTCTCAACAGTTCTGTCAATATTGATACCTTCGTTGTTTGAGAATTCCAGGTGCACTTTATTTTCTTCATTGTAGTCCTTCCAGATATGTACTCCGCCTTCAGCCTTATAGAATCTGACAGCGAACCTCATAATTGGCATAACCGCGTTTTCAATGCTTATGACTCCTATACCCGTAGACAGCACACCGGATATAAATGCTTCCCTTATTATCTCGGAAGCATTTGATCCATCACTGCTTACAATTATTCTGGAATTCTCCTTGATAGTGGACCCGAAGGCTGAGCCCAATCGTGACGCAAATTCCGGTGTCAGGCTTACATTTATATCTCCATTGACATCCCTGTAGCCAAACAGTGTTTTCGATGCTTTTGTACCCCATACCAGGTTCTCTGCAATTACTGCATCTTCGCCTATGACCTTTTCCGGCCATATCTTTATATCAGGTCTTATTATTGCCCCTGTTTCCAAGGTAGTATTACTTCCTATAACAGTGTTTTCAAAAAGATGAACACCGTTCTTTATCGTTACACCACTACAAATAACAGAACCTCTGCTTTGGGTGTTCCGGCCTATCTGTGAATTTTTCCATACTATACTCCTCTTTATAGAGGTAGCCTCTCCTATTTCTGTGTTATTTCCTATTATTGCAGCTTCTATTGCAGCCTTGCTCTTTAGTCTGCAATTATCTCCAATAAGTACCGGGGCTATGAGAGAGCAGCTGTCGTGTATATCTGTGTTTTCACCTATCCATATTCCTTTGCCGGACTCCCTGTATTTTATATCAGTCTTCACTTTTCCCATCAATATGTCAAAGTTGACTTCCTTATATACCTTAAGGTCACCGATATCATTCCAATAATCCCTCGTAACATAGCCGTACATCGGTATATTGTCCCTCAGGAGCTTTGGAAACAAATCCTTGCTGAAATCAAAATTGTCACCTTTTTTATAGTAATCAAGCACCTCAGGTTCAAGTATGTATATTCCGGTGTTTATAGTATCACTGAACACCTCTCCCCAGCTTGGCTTTTCAAGAAAGCTTGTTATTCTTCCACCGTCATCGGTAATTACAACTCCATATTCCAGTGGTATCGGCACTCTTTTCAATACCAGGGTAGCTTTTGATTCTTTGGATTTATGGAATTCCACTGCTTTTTCCAGATCTATGTCAGTCAAGGCGTCACCGCTTATGATTATAAATGTGCCCTCAAGAAAATCCTTTGCGTTTAACACACTTCCTCCGGTTCCTAAAGGAGTATGCTCAATATAATATTTAAGCTTTACATCATGGTCTGCCCCATCTCCGAAGTAATCGGTAACAACAGCAGGAAAGTATGCCAATGTTGCTGCAATATCCTTTATATTATGCTTTTTCAGCAGCTCTATCGTATATTCCATTACCGGCTTATTCAGCACAGGCACCATAGGTTTTGGTATGCCGCAGGTCACCGGTCTCAGCCTTGTACCTTCCCCACCGGCCATTATTACAGCTTTCATTCTGTCACCTCATAGTCATATTTTTGTTTATATCCCTTAAATTCCATACGCTGTAAACAGCACTATGCGATATTTTTCCCTAATGGCCGGATTTTATTATGGATATAGACAAAAAAGGTAAGAAGCAGGAGCGATTTGTGAATCGCTCCTGCTTCTCACCTTTTTAACTTAATTATTTTATCATGTTTTTCAGTATCCCAGGCACTGCATCCATTGCAGCTTTGACTTTGTCAGTATCCTTTATTCCCCCCTGGGCCATGTCCGGCCTTCCGCCGCCGCTTCCGCCCGCAAGCTTTGCAGCTTCCTTAATGACATTTCCTGAATGGACTCCTTTTGCAACGGCATCCTTTGAAGCCATTGCCAGCAGTACTGTCTTCTCTCCATCAAAGGATGACAGCATTATGAAGGAGGTCCCCAGCTTATCCCTTAGTTTGTCTCCCATTTCTCTCAAGCTGTCGATATTCATGTTGTCAAGCTTTGTAACAAGATACTTGACACCCTTTTCCTCTTCTGCACCGGCAACAAGCTCATCCAGCATTCCTACTGCCATCTGGGATTTGAGAATGGATATTTCCTTTTCGGATTCCTTAAGCTGCTTCAGCACTGCGTCGATTTTCTTTACGCTCTCGCTTGGATGCGCTTTAAGCCTGTCACACAGTTCATTCATCAGCTTTTCTTCTTCCTTCACATATTCATAGGCCTTATCACCTGTAACTGCCTCTATTCTCCTGACGCCTGCAGCTATGCCCCCCTCGCTTATTATCTTGAAGAAGCCTGCCTGGCTCGTAGTCTTCAGGTGAGTGCCTCCGCACAGCTCGACACTGTAATCTCCCATAGTTACTACTCTTACAACCTCACCGTATTTCTCACCGAAAAGTGCCATGGCACCAAGCTTTTTAGCTTCATCTACCGAGGTTTCCCTTACATTGACAGCATGGCTTTCAAGAATAGCTCCATTGACTTCCTTCTCTATCAGATCCAGCTCTTCCTTTGTCATGCTCTTGAAATGCGAGAAATCGAACCTTAAGCGGTCCGGAGTAACAAGGGAGCCGGCTTGCTCGACATGTGTCCCCAGATACTTTCTCAATGCCTTATGCAGCAAATGTGTTGTCGAATGGTTCCTGGCTATAGCCAGTCTTCTTTTGGTATCAATTTCTGCAATACAGGAGTCTCCCACTTTAATCTGTCCACTTACTACCTTGCACAAATGGGCGAACCTGTCTCCGGTGACTTTTTTACAGTCCTTTACCTCCAGCTCAAAGCCTTCTCCGATTATTCTGCCGGTGTCTGCGGATTGACCGCCGCTTTCTGCATAGAAAGGAGTAATGTCAAGTATTACATTTATTTTTTCCCCTTCTTTTGCTGAATCGGTCAGCTCATTCTCCCTGACTATGGCTTTAACTGCGGCTTTTGCTGTATTGTTTTCATAGCCTGTAAACTTGGTCTTTATACTCCAGTCAATCTTTGCATATATGTCTTCCTTCCAGCTCTCTGCGCTGCTGTCCGCCCTTGCAGCCCTTGCTCTTTCCCTTTGGCTCTGCATTTCCTTCTGGAAGGTCTCCTCATCAACCAAAAGACCCTGCTCCTCCAGTATATCCCTTGTAAGATCCAATGGAAAACCGTAGGTATCGTAAAGTCTGAAGGCATTTTCGCCGGACAGGGTATCAGCTTTTGTCAGCTTCAGCTCGTCAATATAGCCCTGAAGAATTGAAAGCCCCTGGTCCAATGTTTCATAGAACCTGTTTTCCTCTACGTCGATTATATTAAGAATATAATCCTTCTTTTCACGTAATTCGGAATACGCATCCCCGCTTACTTCAATAACCTTTAAGGCCAGACTGCAAAGAAACGGCTCAGTCAGTCCCAGCAGCCTGCCATGTCTTGCAGCCCTTCTGAGCAGCCTTCGAAGCACATAGCCTCTTCCTTCATTACTTGGAAGTATGCCATCGGATATCATGAAGGTTACCCCTCTTATGTGGTCTGTGATTACCCTTATGGATACATCCTTTTTTGCATCCTTGCCGTACTCCACCCCTGCAAGGCTGCAGATGCTGTTCAAAGCATACTTTATGGTATCAACCTCAAATATATTGTCAGCCTCCTGCATTATTGCAGATATTCTTTCCAGCCCCATGCCTGTGTCAATGTTTGGCTTTTCCAGCCTGTTGTAGTTGCCCTCTTCATCCCTGTCATACTGTGTGAATACAAGGTTCCAGAATTCAACGTACCTGTCGCAGTCGCAGCCCATTTTGCAGTCGTCCTTGCCACAGCCTTTTCCCGGTCCCCTGTCAAAGTATATCTCAGAACAGGGTCCGCAGGGGCCAATGCCTATTTCCCAGAAGTTATCCTCCTTGCCCATCCTGATGATCCTGTCTGCAGGTATTCCTATCTTATTGTGCCATATATCAAAGGCTTCGTCGTCATCCAGATATATGCTTACCCAGAGTTTGTCTACGGGAAGCTTCAATACATCCGTGCAAAACTCCCAGGCCCAGGCTATTGCTTCATCCTTGAAGTATTCCCCAAAGGAGAAATTGCCAAGCATTTCAAAGAAGGTCCCATGTCTTGCAGTCTTTCCCACCCTTTCAATATCAGGGGTTCTGATGCACTTCTGGCAGGTTGTGACTCTTAAGCTTGGAGGTTCGGCCTGCCCTGTAAAAAACGGCTTTAACGGTGCCATACCTGAGTTTATGATAAGCAAGCTCTTATCACTCTGTGGGACAAGAGATGCGCTTTTCATCCTCAAATGCCCCTTGCTTTCAAAAAAGCCAAGGAATTTTTCTCTGATTGCATTTAATCCCAACTTTTCCATAATTAATCCTCCTGTGTAGAATATTTGATAAAAAAATAAACCCTCCATCCCGGTTAGGGACGAAGAGGTCTTCGCGGTACCACCCTAGTTGCCCGTAATGGGCCACTTTACTGGCTTTCGCCATGCAGTATAACGCCTGCAGCGTCTTATAGAAGCTCAGCAGCAGCTTCAACAGCCTATCCGGGGATTCTCACCAGCCATCCCTTCTCTTGCAAATGCTTATATAGCTTACAGCATTCTGGAAATCAGTCTGTTTACTCCTCTGCCTCTACGCATTATGAATTTATATGAAGATTATATATTAGCTTGGCAGCTTTGTCAATAATTCACATTATTTGTCTCATTCCATATGCCTGTCTCTCAATACATGCCGCAGTGTAAGCTTTATCGCTGCCAGAACCGGAACTGCCATAATAAGCCCTATTACTCCCAGAAGCTTACCCCCTACTATCAGAGACATTATGACATAAACCGGATGTATTCCTACGCTTTTCCCAATTATTCTGGGTGTCAGGAAACCGCTTTCAAACTGTTGTATTATTATAAAAGCACCCGCTGCATATAATGCCTTCCCTGTTGAATCCATCAGTGCAAAAAGTATTGTCGGCACAATTCCTATGAAAGGTCCAAAATATGGTATAATATTTGCTATCCCAGCGAATATGCCCAAAATAAAGGCATATTTGACCTTGATCAGAATAAGCGCTATTGTGGTAAAAACACCGACAAAGCTGCCAACAATTATTTGTCCTCTTATATATTTACCAAAAACATTATCTATATCCCTGAGCAGCACAATAAATTTCGTGCGTTTTGCCTTTGGCAGCAGAAGAATGAACTGATTCTTGAAATACTCACTATCCTTCAGCATATAGAATGCAATTACCGGCACTATTATTATATTAAAAAGCTGGGAGAAAACATCAATAATGCCATTGGCTATATTCTGCAGCACCGTGAGAATCATACCCTGAAGCATGTATATGTTGTCATCCAATACATCTTTAAAGCTCTCAGGAAGGCCACTGTTCACATAACCGTCCTGCAGCCTTTTCAGCAGCTCCTGCATCTGCTTTGAATATTGAGGGATATTCTGAGCAAGTACGCTTATTTCCTTTATAAGCTTTGGCACAAGCACAAAGGACAGAAGCAATATTATTGATATGAATATCAGATAAACAATAAGTACCCCGAATATTCTCCTTATGCCCTTCTTTTCAAAGACTTTCACTATAGGATTAAGCAGATAGGATATAGCTGCCGCTATTATAAAAGGCTTCAATACATTACTTATTTTAATACCGTATCTCAGTATTACAAAAAGCAACGCAGCCAGTATAATGATATTTACAAGTTTTACATTGACCTTCTTCGAACCCCAAATATTGTTCATACAGCTCATCCTATATAAATTTTGTTTGCTTTGCTATTAATTATGAATCATATGTCATTTAAATACCTGATAATTAACTATTATATATTTCGCGAAAAACATTTTACATTCTTAATTCAGAATAAATCAGCTTTTCATATTATAATCCATCAGCACAATGTTTTTACCGGAAAGCGTATGTCCGCAATCCAGCTCTATAATGTGTCTTCCCTTTATAATATCATCGATATAACCCTCTGAAAGCTCATATGCATTTATGATCCCACTATCCGTATCAATAAGCAGATCCCTTACTATTCCCAAGGTATCTCCCCGTGAACTCAGTACCATCTTCCCCAATATATTCCGATAACTTTGGAAGCGCCTATGCTTCATGCTCAATTCCCTTAAGCTTATTTGATTGATTTTGCCCACTACTGCTATGCTGTTCTGTGTTATAGCAGCAACATTTCTGAAGGGTATTGCCTCTAAATACCTTCTGAGAAATCTTTCCTTGCATACCAGCGCGTATACTCTGATTTCCCTCATATCGATAATTACATCCCGAATTGTATAAAGCCTTTGCGCCGACATGCTTTGAACTACGGGCAAGTCTATAATATCATTTATTCTAAACATACCAATCACCTCTCTCCGGTTCGGGGTTCTAGGTTCGGGGAGGTTTTCCTGTTCTCCTCGTACCTCGCACCCCGTACCTAGATGCTCTTTTTCTTAATGTCCATACCTATTATATTTTTAGCAAATAAGTAATTATCATTTAATAAAGTGATTAGCATATTAAAGAAAAAAGACCGGATTTCGGTCTTTTTCACTTTTGTTGGCTATCATACTGGTTAAAAAGCTCTCTTAAATTATGTGCCATCATACCTTGCTCCTCAGCCATCTTCTTAAAGGTTGAGGAAACCTTACTATCATCTATATTTTTCGAATACATTTCGAAGTCCCTGACCAATTCCATGGAATTATTCCAGGCTCTTTGAAGACAATCCCTGGTATTCATCATATTGTTGCTGTCCAAACTTTTCTTATCCATTCTAACACCTCCGCAGCTTATATTCTCTCATTATTTTAGCTAAAACAGACAATATTATTCATGATTTTCATTGCTATAAGCAACAACCGTTTAAATTGAATAAGATTCTCCTGCTTTTAAAACATGGGTAGCAGCTTTCAGATTTTTCTCGAAGTGATCCAGCGCAAAATCCGAACTATCATGGGCGGAAAGATAAACTTTTTGTGGATTCACTTTGTTTATTGCATCAATAGTTCTATTCAAATCGTCAATGCTCACTTTTTCCCATGGAGGCTTACCGGTTCCAAATATTGTCTGAAATTGAACTCCAGCTCTATTTCCTCTTCCTTCACCAATTGGGAAATGTAAGCCCCCTCCAATTGCATAAATAGGTTCATCAGAAATTTTTCTCACCATTTTTAGTATCACCTCAATTGTAGGATGCCCACATCCGGTAAAAACTGCCAACCCTTTGTTTTTCAGTTTTACAACTAAGGCTTGCTCTTCAGTATGTCCAAAAGTAAACAAACTGCGTGCCAAAGGACCAGTAGAGGCGATTCCACAGGTTAATACCCTGGGTGCTTTGATTAACTCTTCTCTGAACCCTTCCGCTTTAGATTCATCCGGTAAAAAGCAGGGTTTAATTGTTGATGACATTAACTCTTTCGGGAATAATACAGTTTTTTTCTTGGCAGCTTCCAAACCGCCCATATGATCCTTGTGCAAATGAGATATTGTCAATGCATTTATTTTTTCAAGGTTGAAATTCAGTTCTTTTGCATTGTGAAGCAAGGCTGGATTTGATGGACCATGGCCGACATCATAAAGCATGGAACCAGACTCTGTTCTGAATA
The DNA here is from genome assembly GCA_001515955.1 of Clostridia bacterium BRH_c25. The sequence continues at coordinate 17,384 of LOES01000002.1, forward strand.
GATATGATACGCCGGCATCCCCCATAAACCCTTTCTTAACTTTCCATTCAACCAATACGTCTAATTCCAGAAAATCGACTTCCGGTAATTCAATATGCCCCGCTTTCTCTATTCTCTCTTCATTCATTCTGGCAGCTTCAACCTGTGCTTTTCTGAAACGTTTGTTTTTTACCAGCAGTAAGGGGACAAGAATTGGTGATGTTATTCCTAATAGTGGCCACCATACAGGTGATATGCGAAATTTCATTATAAACATTCTCCTCTATACTATATATTCACTTCTTCAAAGAAGCTGACTATTTTGCTATAAAGCTCAGATCTGATCATCTTCATCTCATCTGCCGCTTTATCTCCTTCCCAGACATTCAATAACTCTTTTGGCAATACAGGATCCAGGGTGGCTATATCATAGAAGTCCCATCCTGTTTCAAATAGTATGGGCAGAATATTTCCTTTATTTACTGCATTCATCTTTTCACTATTTTCCCTGACCTTGTCAATGAACTCGATGTATTTTTCCCCTATTCTCCTGAGCTGGAAGGTATCGCTCAATAGAACATGCAAATTTACGTTAGATTCAAAGGCTCCTGAAAATTTCAGGTAATTGAATTTATGTTTTTCCAATAGAAGGATTATGTCATTATCTATATCGTAGGGAGTGATCCAGATGCTATTGTTAACCTCACTTAACCCACACTTTTCAAGCTCCTCCAACATAAAAAGGTTCTCATATTCAGACTTGTTAAAATCCAGTATACTTAAAAAATACCATTGTCCATTCCAATCCTGCTGCCTTAATTCATGTCTCTTAAAAAACCTTGCAAGGTCTTTATTCCAAAGTCTGATATTTACCAATCCTTCTTCAGTCAATTCATAAATTGTTTCATTGACTACTCTTTTATTGACCAGTATATTGGCTTTAACCATCCTGCAAAGCCCTGTCCGGACAGAGGCTTCACTTTTATTGAAATACTGCATGAGCTCCAGTAAATGGCTTAGTTTAATTGAGTATTCATTTTTGTACTGTCCAATCATGTTAAAAATGAACAGAACAGCGCTGGTTACACTGTCTCTTTTTCTTAATGTAATTCTCATCAACCTTCTATCTCCTTATATTACATTTAATTATTTATTTTCATTATATGTTATTACATATATATTGTCAATTTAAAATTATGTAATATTTGATTTTTATTTTTACTGCAGTTTCTATAGTTTTGTTTTGGAATACAGAAAAACAAAAAATTAAAAAGGATTAAGTAATTTATGTTCCAGTGACTTCATTCGGACTCCGAACATAATATAAAGTAGACGACCTGAAATTCACTCGTAAAATAACCTTATAGGGGGCATTGAATAATGATGCATTATTATTACTCTGTTTACAGCAAGGAATACATACACAAAGGCTTGGTGCTTTATAATTCTATGAAAAGACATGACAAGGATTTTACATTCTTTCTTATATGCTTAGACGAGGAAACAAAGTTATTGCTCGAAAGAATGCACCTGGA
>LOES01000003.1 GCA_001515955.1 Clostridia bacterium BRH_c25
TTTACATTGGGCAAAGTGCGAATTCAATAACAATCAAGGAAGCTTTTACGCGAAATTTGAATTAAGAATATAAAATGGTTTTCGCGAAATATATAGTAGGTACATATTATTTTTGATGGGAGTAACGCTATGAACAATCAAGAATCTGATAAAAAGGAAAATAACTCCATAGTGCCTGATACAAGAATAATTAATGAGAGGTTCATTATTAAAACAATCATGGAAAACTCACAGGATACCTTCTATTTCAAGGATAAGAATTCCAGGTTCCTCTTTATCAGCAAGACTGTAGCTTCACGTCTTGGGATTGCTGATCCTGATTATGTCATTGGCAAGACTGACTTTGATTTGTTTAAGGATTCCCATGCTGCTGGTGCTTATCGGGACGAGCAATACATTATCAAGACGGGCAAACCGATATTGGGCAAAGTTGAGATGGAAAGCTGGCTTGATGGATCGGTAGCCTGGGTATCAACTTCAAAATATCCGCTATTGGACAGTGCCGGTAATATAATAGGGACTTGGGGGATATCACGAAATATCACTGAGCTGAAAAAGGCTGAAGAAGAACTGGAAAGAGTAAACAAAGAGCTGATGGAAGCAAACCAGAAGCTTGAAGTACTTTCAATAACTGATTCGCTTTCAGGCTTGTACAATCATAGGTATTTCTATGACATAATACAGAAGGAATTAGCCAGGCGGGAGCGTATCGGTGCAACAGATTCCGTAATAGTGCTTATGGATATTGACAATTTTAAAGGCTTGAATGATTCCCTCGGGCATTTGGCAGGAGATTTTGCTATTAGGCATGTTGCAAATCTGCTGATAGAGAATATAAGAAAGGTGGATTATGCCTTCAGGTATGGGGGAGACGAATTTATAGTCCTGTTTATTGACACTGACATGGCCGGTGCAAGAAAGGCAGCGGACAAGCTTCTGGAAGTGATTGCTGCAACTCCTGTTCCTTTGGAAAAAACACAGACCAGAGTAACTGTCAGCGGGGGAGCAGCAGCCTTGAGCGAGATAAAGAATTCAAATGAATTGATGAGTATAGCCGATCTGAGGTTATATAAATCAAAGAAGACCGGAAGGAATAGAATAACCTATTTCTAGATTGAACGCACAAAAGTATTTACATTGGGCAAAGTGCGAATTCAATAACAATCAAGGAAACATTTACGCGAAATTTGAATTAAGAATGTAAAATGTTTTTCGCGAAATATATAGATAAAATATTAAGAGGCTTGAAGTTCATTGAACTTCAAGCCTTTTTTAACTTAATGCTCCTTTGCGTAGCTCGATCCATTAATATGACTTCCGATATATTTCCATAGTATATGAATTGTGCCTGTTTGGATGGGAAGCATAATAGCACTCTTGTATATTCTGGGTATGAGGAGTGCAGCTGCAGCATTTCCGGTAATCATGGACAGCCAAAGTGTATTTAGTCCAAGATCAACAAGAATAGTTATCAGAAGCACGCTTTTTGCAACATTTACTATTGTTACAGGCTTTTTGTAAAGAAAGAGTCCATATATAGCACCGGATAAAAATGCACTTAATGTAAACCCTGGGAAATATGCTCCCTTGGGAAAAACCATCATGCCTGCTACATCAGCGAGAGCACCGGTCAGCCCGCCTATAAACGGACCGAAGAGAATAGCTGAGAACGCAACAGGTATGAATCCGAAGCCTATCCTTATGATTGGAGTTTGAAAGGACAGAAAACGGGTGAAGATAATCTCCATTGATACAAGCAATCCAACAAAAGCAATTGTTTTTGTTTTACTCATACAATCACCTCCTCTCTTTAAATGGAAAACATACCACTTAAAGAGATTTGGCTCTCAAGTGGCAGCGGAATGCAGCAAACATACCGCAAGCCCGAGGGCTTTTCGTCTGGTGTCAACTTCCCGTACAACCAGCACTTTACGCATGAATGCCTACTCTACCATTAAATTTTTCCTTTGTTATTGAGATTGTACATTAAATAGCCGGTAAAAACAAGTGCTTTTTCTGTCTTTTAAAGCTAAATATAGTTGTACCATTCAGAATTAAGAAGGCTCTAATCCTTAATAATCTCAACAGCACCGGACTGCTCCATTATGGACCTTACTACGGTGCTTTCATGTTTAGGTGTTTTTACAGCCACTATAATGCCTCTCTTACCTTCAAGTCCATTGATGCCGCTTGCAAAGCTTTCGATTTCACCAAGTCCGTTCCTTTCACTCTTTATAAAGGAAATCTCCTGAGCTGCTTCTTCTGTAGTATTGAACACTTGTGTATCTGCCAGGTCGCTTATTATCATGTCTTTTCTGTCAAAACCGGCATTCTTCAAAGAATCTACCAAAGCACCAACCTGCCTTCGATCTGGGAATCTCGCAATTAGACGCAATTTTCCTACCTCCAATATTTTTATATAAAACGTTTTACATTTGATTCATATTATAACCCGAAAATTCAAATCTAAACTTTTTCTATTTAATATTACAGGGCAATTAAGAGTATGTTACAAATCGCCTGAACAGTGCAGTATACGAAATTAAAAGCATATTTAATAGTAAACGCACAAAAGTAATTACATTGGGTATGGTGCGAATTCAATAATACTAAGGAAACCTTTACACTCCATTGGAAGGGAGAATGTAAAATGTTTTCGAAAATGTATTATTAGGATAATAACAAGGGGGTACTTTTAATGTTCAAAAGGCTTGTAACTACTATTACTGTTCTTACGCTTCTTTTTAGTGCAATACTGCCGGTACAGCTTTTTGCCGATGATGACCTTGGTTATGAAGGACAAGTATGCAGGGATTTGGGAATACTAAAAGGAAATACCGGGGTTGTAGACAATGCTTACCTTGAGACACGCCCCAGCAGGCTGCAGTCTGCAATAATGTTTTTGAGGCTTAAGGGCTTGGAGAATGACGCCTTATCCTATACCGGGGGGAATAATTTCAAAGATGCCGGGGCTGTTGCATGGAAAGAGGGCAGAAATGTACTGAGCTATTTGAAGGATCACCCTGAGCTTGGCTGGATTGGCGACGGAGTTAATTTCCTTCCTTACAACCCTATTGATTCCAAAGCATATTATAAGGTGCTTCTGGAAAGCTTGGGATACAAACAGAAAATTGATGGGGACGGAGATTTTGCATGGAGCTCAGTGCTTGATTTTGCTGCAGAGAAGGGTCTGAGTAAAGTAGCGGATGCAAAAATTTTTACTGTGAGAAGCCTTGCTGCAGCAACAGTAGAGGCACTGCAGACGAAGATGAAGAACTCAAACAGGAAGCTGATAGAATACTTGGTGGATATCGGAGATGTGGATAGCTGGGATGCAATATCACTTGGATTGTATTCCAGAGATCTGGAAGCAGACGTGAAAGCTGTCAAGGCTATTTCGAACAGCAAGGTGGAGATAATATTTGAGGAAGCTGTAGATGCTTCAGAGGCTGCTGACGAGGATTTGTACACCATAAAGAATCTGAGCATTAAAGGCGTAAGTGTAAAGAATGCAAGTGCTGTGATAGTTGATACCTCAGCAATGAGTGAAAGTACTACCTACGCACTGGTTTTCAATGACAAGAGTTACAGCTTCAAAGGCTTGAAAAAGGATGCCTATGCCCCCAAGCTCATAATAGCTGAGTGTAAGGACACAGATCTGGTAGAGTTAAGCTTTGATAGGGTGCTTGATAATAAAGCAGCTCAGGATACAGACACATATTCTATTGCAGGAGTGGCAGTAAAGTCAGCAGAGCTTGACAGTACCAATACCAAGGTAAGAATTGTTACCAGCGGTATCCAGACGGGTCGTTCCTACGAGTTGAAGGTTCATAATATAAAGAATGGTGATGGTGTAACAACCAAGCTGATCACAAAGAGGTTTACAGGTAAAAAGGATACAATTCCTCCAAAGCTCAACAAGCTGACTGTCTTGAACAATGTCAAGCTCCTGCTGGAGTTTGCAGACAGCAATGGGCTTAATAAAGCCTTGGCAGAGAAAGAGGAAAACTATAGAATAACTTCCGGCAGCGGAGATCTAGAAGTAGTATCAGCAAAGGTAAAAGACAAGGATGAGGATGGTTTGTGGGATTCAGTGGAGCTTGTCACAGAGAGCCAGACTGCCGGCAGATCATATACACTGAGAATAGAAAATATTGCTGATAACTCAGTGCTGGGCAATAGTATTACAAAAGAAATAAAAAAGGATTTCAGAGGCAAAGCCGCGGATAAGTCGGCTCCAACAGTGGACCGTAATCCGAAGGCAATTACAAGCAATATAGTTGAGATAGTATTCAAGGATGCTAATGCTCTTGATGTTGAATCTGCCTGCGACCCTGATAATTATGAAATAGATGATGGATTGGATATCAGGGAAATAAAGATAAAGAGTCCTTCAGATCTCTATTCGCAGGGTGGAAAAACGGTACACATCGTGACAAGTGAAATGGATAAGTCGAAAACTTATACATTGATAATAAAGGAAATTGCAGATGAGTTTGGAAACGAGCTGAAAGCTTCCTCCGGCTCAGGGTATAAGAAATACAGATTCAGGGGAATGGCTGAAGATAATACTCCTCCATATGTTACATTCGTGGAATGTATTGACAGTAAGACTGTAGAAATTAAATTCGATAACCTACTGGATAAGGATTCTGCCGAAAACATAGCAAATTACAGGATAGACGGGCTGGCACTCGTCACAAAGGCAAAGCTCCAGGAGGATGAAAAAACTGTAAGGCTTACTGTAAGCTCTCTGTCTTCAGATAAAAACCATACTATACTTATGAGCAGCATAAAGGATATATCGGGAAATTCACTGTCTAACATAAGTGTAAGCGTAGTTTACAATGGTAATCTGAATGATACTGATGCACCTGAAGTTGAGTACATTGAAGCAATGAATGAATATGAAATACGGGTACATTTTGACGAAGAGGTTAATGCCCATTCAGCTCAACTGAAAGCGTCCGGGATTACCTTCAAACAGGTTGGCAGTGTGCTGGACAATGGTACTGCAGTAGTTATGAAAGCATCTTCCGGTATGAAGGATAAGGAATATGAGGTAACCAGCTTGACCGGAGTGTGGGATCTTCGTAACAATGCATACAAGTTTGAAGACAATTTGGAATTCTATGGAACCGATGTGGAGAATGACCCGCCTGAAGTAGATGATTGGGAGCAGATGGATGTGACAAGATTCAGGGTAATCTTTACCGAGCCGGTGCTGCTGATAGGGAACGGAGTATCAGGAATTAAGAATCCCAGTGGAGTAAGCTTGAATTGGAGTGCCAAACTCAATCCGGAAGAGGAAGATAACAACGAAGCATATAGCACGGTGGATTTCATCGCATCAAAAGAAATACCTGTAAATAAAGAGTATAGATTTAATTTTACTGCCATGATATCTGACTATATGGGTAAAGGTGTATATGACGAGGAGGATGATGACGGGTCTTCGAAGTCTACAGTATTGGAATCCTATATGGAGGATGATGAGGATCCATATATTGAATATGTTGAAGCCATTACACGCACAAAGGCTCAGGTAGTGTTCAACGAAGCAATAAAACAAGATAAGCCCGGAACCTATAAGATAACATACCGGGATGATAATGATAAACTCAAGACTATACGCATATCAAGGGTTGAAGTTGACTCTAAGGATAAGAACAGGGTGAATATCCTCACAGAGGATAAGATGAGTCAAGAATATGTATACACTTTGATACCGGTTACAGCAGCAGCGGATATTGCAGGAAACAGGCTTGATATTGATGATGTGGAGATGGATTTCGAAGGATCAAATGTAATGAGCAGCGACTATATACAAGGGGTGGAGTTTCAGAATGCCTATTCCTTCAAAGTCACCAAAAGCAGCAAGATATACAACAATGTTACATCCTTTTATGAGCTTGATACCGATGGGGATACGATTGGAGGCAATCTGACAGATGGCAGTTCGGTGCGCGTCAGTGACAATGTTCATAGAGTAACCTCGAAAAAACCGCTGCTTAGAGATGTGAGATACAGAATAACTGTTGACGGATTGGAATACAGATTCTACGGCGGCGTGCAAAACGGGGATATAGAACTGGAGCTTCCGGAAAGAGAAATCATTTTTTATGATATGGATGTCAAAGAGTATGATGTCAAGGCATACAGATCAGATGGTGATGAACTGGATGTATATGAGGAGCGGGGAAATTTCTTCATAAAAGCTTCAGAAAGATTGCGAAATGGAGAATGGATATATATATACGTGATACGCGAATCTGATGATGCAATCATATATGGAACCAGAGTAAAAATTGAGGGGATGCCTACGGCATCCTCTTCAAAGGAAATCACAAGCTTCAGCTTCAAAAACCTTGATCCTGATGTTGTTGGAAGTATTGATGGTGAGGACAATATCATAAAGCTGTCTGTACCGTACGGAACGGATGTAGACAATCTGACTGCAAGCTTCAAATGCTCAGAGGATGCCCTCGTGAAGGTAGGGTCTACAGTACAAGTAAGCGGGGAAACAAAAAATGACTTTTCCAAAGAAGTTACTTACACAGTTATAGCTCAGGATGGGTCTGAAGCATATTACAAAGTTGTTGTGGCAGTTGAGGAAAGCAAGCTGGAGAAGAAGATTGCAAGCTTTGTACTCAAAGACTTGAAGCCTGAAGTCGCGGGTATAATAGACGATGAGAATCATGTAATAACTCTGGAGCTTCCGAATGGGACGGAATTGGAAGCTCTGAAGCCTACAATCGATATATCACCTGAAACAACTGTATCGCCTAAGTCAGAAATTGAAAATGATTTTTCTCAGCCGGCAATTTACAAGGTCACTGCAAAAGATGGATCCGTACAGAACTATACCGTTAAAGCAAGTGTGCATTTGAGTTCGGAGAATTCCATAAAATTCTTCAAGTTTGAAGGTGTATATGCTTATGAGACAATCATAATCGGGGGTAATGAAAATACTATAAGCATAGAAGTACCCTATAATACTAATGTTACAGAACTGATACCAATAATAACCGTATCGGAGGATGCGAAAATTACTCCAAAATCGGGAGAAGTAAATGATTTTTCTAATGAGGTTAATTACAAGGTGATAGCCCAGAACGGATCTGAGAGGAATTATACAGTAAAGGTAACTATTGCAAAAGAAATGGATAAATCGATAAGTTCATTCAGATTCGAAAAACTGAAATCTGCAGCCTCTGGTCAGATAGATGAAAAGAATCGGACCATAACCATTACAGTACCCTACGGAACAAATGTCACAAAACTGGTGCCTGCGATAACTATACCGGATAAAACGGAGATAACTCCGAAGTCAGGTCAAACACAGAATTTCAGTGAACCGGTGGTATATACAGTAACAGCTTATGATGGGACAACAAGAGAGTATACCGTCTATGTGAAAAAGACTTTAAACTCAGCTAAATCAATAACCAGCTTTTCATTTCCAGAATTCGACCCGCCTGCTGAAGGAAGTATAAGTGATAAGTCCAAAACTATAGCGGTTACTGTGCCCTATGGAACAAACGTGACCAGTTTGAAAGCATCTTTCACAACTTCTCCGGAAGCAATTGTCAAGATTGGAAAAGTAACACAGGTAAGCGGAGAGACAGAAAATGATTTTACAAAACCAGTGACATACACGGTTGCGGCGCAGGATGGCTCGGTTCGGGACTATACTGTAACGGTCACTGTTGCACTCAGCAATGAAAAGCTTATGAAGGAATTCGGGTTCGCAGTTCCCAAGGCTGCAGGAATTATTGATGAAGATTCAAGGAATATAAGCATTAAAGTACCCTATAATACTGAATTAAATGGACTGAAGGCAGTATTCGGCAGTTCGGATAACAGTATAGTCAGAATTGGGGAAGTAGAACAGAAAAGTGGAGAGACAGCAAATGACTTTAGAAATTCAGTGACATATATTGTCGTGGCACAAGACGGCTCAATTAGAGATTATAATGTGACAGTTGCTCCTGCAGCTGTTGATGAAAAAAAGATGGCCGGGTTCAACCTTAAAGTCGGCAGCACTATTGTAAAGGGTGTAATTGATGAAGCCAGCCGCACCATCAGGTTGATTGTTCCTAAAGGGACAAGTGTTGAAAGTCTGATAGCTGCTTTCATATATACAGGTAAATCAATAGCTGTAGATGGAACTCCTCAAATAAGTGAGGAAACTGTTAATGATTTCAGCCGGAATGTGGTATACACCATAACAGCTTATGATGATACAACGCTTGAATATACAGTAACTGTAACAGTTTCAGAGGAGGGGGAATAAACTGTACTGTATTATATTCTATAAGGAAGTGTTGATATGTATGGTTATATGACCTATACTGTAACACCCGCACAGCTGCTGAAAGCAATGAGAGGGGAAGCTGAGGCCAGGAAATATTACAAGCAGCTTATCAGTATGGCACCAAATGAAAAAGAAGCGGATATAATTGAACATTTTTATGAAGATGAAACAAAGCACCTTTCAAAGTTCAGAATGCTCTTTGAGATGATAACAGGAAAAGAACCGGAGTTAAAAAACATAAAATCACCGGACTTCGGCAGCTATGTTGAAGGAATAGAACAGGCGCTGCTTGATGAACTGGAGGCATATGAATTCTATAGGGACATTTATTTATCCGGCAATAACCCTCTGGTCAGAGATATATTTCTGGAAGCCTTTACTGACGAAAATGAACATGCCGCACACTTGAACTATCTCTATACAAAGGAAAAATAACCTCAGCCTCCCTTTGGAGGCTTTTGTTATTCAGGCAGTTGGTATACAATACAACTATAGGAGAATGTAAAAAGTAATTGCCAAAGGAGTGGACAGAAATGGCCTATTCAGTTGAAATAATCCGCAAGGATGAACAGAGCACAAGCACCTGGTCAGGGGGTACAACCACACAGCTTGCCATCTATCCCAAGACCTCCGATTACAAAGCACGTAACTTCATGTGGAGGCTAAGCTCTGCCCGTGTCGATGCTGATGAATCCACTTTTACAAGTATGCCTGAAATATGGAGACATATAATGATAATTGACGGAGAAATGAGGCTTCTGCATGAAGGCCATCACAGTGTATTGCTCAGACCCTTTGAGCAGGACAGCTTCAGCGGCGGCTGGGCAACAAAAAGCATAGGTCGTGCAAGGGATTTCAATCTTATGCTGGGGCAAGGCTGTAAAGGGGAGCTGGAGGCCATGTTCATAGGCAAAGAGATGAAGATGGAGACAGCAGCAAGACCGGCTGCTATTGATTTTGCCAATAGGACCGATGGATTTTACTGTCCAACCGGAAGTATTAATGTGGTTATAAATGAAGGTAAAACATACATCTTGAACGAGGGTGACCTTATGCTGCTAAATAGTCTGCAAGCTGATGAGCGTGCAGATATAACATTCAGAAACATTGGCCAGAAGACTGCAGCAATTATAAAAGCCGGGATTTCATATTAATTTTATAAATTTAAAATCACAGTATTTCAGTATATTTTGCTTATAATGCAAAATACTAAAGCTGGAGGTGATTTTATGAACAATTTAACACAAAAGGAAAAGGGGCTATTGCAAGATCAGAAGACTCATGAGGAAATATGTATAAAAAAATACAATGAGTATTCAAACAGGGCACAAGACCCTCAGCTGAAGCAGCTGTTCAGTTCACATGCGCAAAAGGAACAGCAGCATCTTGATACAATTAACCAGCTAATGAGCGGGCAGATTCCTAATATGAACCAGAATCAACAGCAGCAAGGTCAGCAGGGCACCCAGGGGCAAAAGTCCATGAGGACAGGAAGCGGCAGTAAGAGCGATGCAGACCTGTGCAATGATATTCTTATGACTGAAAAATATGTTTCCGGAGCATACGATTCAGCTATATTTGAATTCAGAGATGCAAACATCCGGCAGACTTTGAACCATATACAAAAGGAAGAGCAGCAGCATGGAGAAAGTGTCTTCAAGTATATGGAGAGCATGGGCTTGTATAATCTTCAATAAACTTATTTGATTCTAACAAAAAATGACTCTTCTCATACAATTGTGAAGGGTCATTTCTATTTGGTATTGCTTTTAACTCCTTTCTTAAGCTTGGATAAAACAAGTAAAACAATTGGAAAGCCGTAACCTAATAACATGCTTAGGGGTATGAAAAGTGTATTGGAGAATTCCTCAAGCTCAAATTTGGTTGAAGAGATTCCCATAGAGAGAAAATATATAAGAATTGCAAGTATATTTATTAAAGGCCTTGTATCAGATAATTTGAATATTGACTTAATTAAATTAAGTGTTACAACAAAAAATGTGGATATCAGGGTAAAGTCCGTAAAAATCCATATTGCAATTATTATGGCCTCTATGTTTTCTATTGTATCCATTAATGATGCCTGCTTAACTGTAATCAAAACAGGCAATGGGGCCCTCCGGGCAACTGAAACACCTAGTACTCCGATTGTAATAAACATTACTAATATTAAACTGGATATGTTTATATAGGTGGCGATATATCCGAAGGCTTTAAAGCTTTTCATGTTCACAATCTTATCACTTAAGAAGAATAAAAGAAACAAGTAGGACAGTATTCCGGTTGATGCAAAGCTCGCCTTTACTATTGGTACTATATCATTGAAATATACGGGAAGTATATTGTCAGTCCTAATTTTAGGCAGCAGAAAGATCGACAGCATAACCAGCATTGCACCGACAAAAGGCAGCAGTATTTCGCTCATTCTTGCTATTACTGTAAAGCCGGAACGCAGCATATAAGCTATTGGTATGAGAGTTAATATAATCAGCACATTATTATTGATATTGGGATATATCGAGCTGGTAAGCCGCTCTGCATAATAACGTGTATACAATGTCAAAAGCAAGACTACCCACAGCAAGTACAGCACAAGCACAAGCTTCCCAAGGTATCTCCCCATAATGGTGGTTATAATTTCAGCCATGCTTTGATCTTTGTATTTCTTCAGAATAGAGTCAATTACAAATATCAGAGCAATAAAAGGCACAATACAGACAACCGGAGATACCCAGCCGGCTTGGGCGGCTTTTGCTGCTGCATACTTGGGAAGGAACCTGGTGGCAGGAGAGGATACAATTATTGTAAATACAAAAAGGAGCTGTTTAACTGATATTTTGTCTTTGCTGGTTCTCATAAAGTACTCCTTATCTTACATTGAATATTTTAAATAGAATATTTACCAAACTGGCAGTATAGCTATGAGTGTTGTAATAATAGCCGTATGCCAGAGTAATAACCCCAAACAGAAGGAGAACTGCAGACTCCTTGCCCTGCTTCTTTTTTACCATTGGTATTATTTCAATTACTATAACAATAAAAGCAAGTATTAGCATACTCATTCACCTACGCTCTCCACAGTACTTCTGGTTGGATTATTAAGCAGGTAGGTTCCTTTTATATTGGATTTGACCTTGATGTCAAATTTAATATCAGGAAACAATTCCTTCCAATTTTCATTGAGATAGTTCCGCATCATCGGATATTCGAGAATAAACTTGGTTACGGTGCTGAAATGGTCGGAGTTATTTTCCTGGGCTATTCTTATTGCACTTTCAACTTCTTTTTTGATGGCTTTCTCCTGCTGCTCAGTCAAGTATTCAATGCTTTCATTGTCAATAACATTCACAATTCCCATTACTTCACCAATATTTGTTGTGAAAGAAATTTCTGCAGTGCAATGAAGCTCGTCGTCTATGATTTTTGCTTTTATCTTTACTTTACTGTCAACTATCTCCATTGATACTTCTTCCCCTGCCTTGCTCTTGACTACGATAACTCCTGAGCCTATCCGGTCCATCATCCAATTTATGCCTCTGGCTTCTTCTCTTGAGGTAAAGTAGGAAAGCTTATCTTCATTAAATATTGCATAACCCCTCAACAATACATCATATATATCCTGCTTTTCTTCGCTGGTCATAGTGTCGGTAGTCTCAATAAAAGGAATAAAAGTATCAAGGTTCTTGTTGTCGAATATCAGCAAAGCCTCATTAAGTGTTACTACGCTGGATAAGGATGTTCTCGGGATATTTTCTTCAATACTGGAAATTCTATCGCCTATAAACATTTTTGTGGTATTTGTCTTTTTTACCAGGGAATTTGCTGTATCGCCCTTTACGATATATACTTTTGCATTGTAGCGGAACTCATTGTGCCTGCTGATAAAGTCCAGATACGGAAGTATGCCTTTTCTGGCAATTGACTCGCCGAACAGTATGTATTCGGTGTGACCGTAGTGTGGCTTTCTATCCGAGTATACATTCAGATTTCTTACAGCATCAAATACAGTATCCCCCTCGGAGATAATGCTTTCTCCCTTCTGTGCCGCTTCTTGGCCTTCACCTCCTGTTGAGAGGCTCTTTGTTGTAAGCGTTAGCTTGACCTTGCCTTCAGCTGCTTCATCGATAGACATCATACGTACTACAAAGAGTTTGTTGATTTCTGCCCTTCCCAAGGCAATCTGCGTACAGCCGGATAAAGCCAGGGTGATTGAAAATATCACTGCCAAGATTGAAAAATTTCGCATAGCAGGTTCTCACTCCATTCGTTTCTTATTATTTGTATTCAGACTGCTCGGCCGATTCTTCATAATATTATTGGGAAACCTGAAAAGTGTGTCCTTCAGCTGTTCATCCTCATTTGCCACAAAGGGGTCCAGGTATGGGACTCCGTAGCTCTCCATCTTACACCAATGGTAAAGAAGAAATATCAACCCGAAGGTAAGACCGAAGATCCCTATAATGCTACTCAATATTACAAACAGGAAGCGCCAGATCCTCAGGGCATTGCTAAAATCCTGGTTGGGCATTGTGAAGCCTGCAATAGCTGTAATTGCTACTATGATTACGGTGGCAGGGGACACCAGCTTAGCTTCAACTGCAGCTTGGCCTACCACCAAAGCACCGACAATAGATACCGTCTGGCCTATGGCTTTTGGCAGCCTCAAGCCTGCTTCCACCAGGAATTCAAAAGCAATCAGTAGAATTATGACTTCAACTAACATTGGGAAAGGCACTCCTTCCTTGGATGCTACTATTGAGAAAGTCAGCTCTGTGGGAAGCATCTCCGGGTGAAAAGTAGTAATGGTTATATAAAAGCCAGGAAGCACCAGTGTGATGAACATGGCCAGAAATCTTAAAAAACGAAGGGCTGATCCGACCATGAAATGAAATGAGTAGTCATCAAGTGCTTGAATAAACTGAAGCAGAGTGCCCGGAACTATATAAGTGGTGGGCACGCTTTCTATCATGATTCCTACGCGTCCCTCGACAATGTTTACACAAAATCTGTCAGGCCTTTCTGTATACTGTACCTGGGGAAATGCGGAATACTGATCATCAATGAGCAGCTCCTCTATTATACCTGGCGTAAGAGCTTCAGGTATGTCAAAGGCTTCGAGCCGTTGCTTCACTTCGTCTACTAGCTTTCTATTGGCAATGTTTTTCATGTATACTATCGCAATGGTAGTTCTTGTTTGTCTTCCTACAGTAATCTCTTCCACACTCAAATAGGGGGATTTGATTTTCTTCCTGCATAATGCGGTATTTGTCCTTAATTCTTCAACGAAAGAGTCCTTCGAGCCCTTGATGACAGTTTCCGCCGCAGGTTCAGAGATAGAACGCTTAAGATCACTCTTGGCCTCGAAGGTGAAGGCTGTTTTAGCATCGTTGAATATTATTGCAATGCCGCCCCCGAGGATATCATCAGTAAGGTCCTTCAGTTTTGTCCTTAATTTTATTGTGGATGAATATACTATACCCATACTTATTAGCTCTATGGCATCTGCGGCTGTCTTGCAGGTGTCAAATTGCTTCTCTTGAGCAAGGGGCTTCAAGATGTTGTCATTTACTAATTTGCTGTTAACTAAGCCGTCAAGGAAGGCCAAGACAGCAGGTATTGCAGGGTTGTCTCTTATTAGGATTACCCTGGATGTGAAGTCTGAATTACTGCCGAGTATTGAATGTACATTATCGCTTGTGATCTCGGTTGTTGTATTGTAAAGACTATCTTCCACCCTGAAATCGGGTTCCGGTGTCTTATTCCTGGCATTTGGAGACATATTATCACATCCTGTGCTGTATAATTTAAATGGAATATTTGTTCAGACCATAATAGTTTAAACATTTTTATTAAAGTTTATGTTATTCTGTAGGATTTTGGCTTAGAGCTTGAGAAGGATTCATTCATATAGAACTTACAGTTAAATTATCGAGGAGGAGCAACATTATGAATCGGATTTCATATAATGTATTATTTTGATATGGAGATGTATATAGAATGGTATCACATTTTCTGTGTCCGTTTATTCAACATACCTTAACAGGAAGCAGCAGTTGCTCCTATGCTGCACGTACCATGACTGCAAGCAGCAATTACTATTATGGTGCCAAGAAGGGTATAAACAATAGCTTAAGCAGGATGCATACTCTAAGCACTCTGGACACTATAAGGCTTGAACAAGGCGCGACTGGATTAAAGGCTTTTTTTAGCGAATTGAGCAAAAAAGATTATAAGGAGGCACTCAGCTTAGTCAATGAAGAAAGCTTGCATTTCAGCAGCTTGTATATACTGAAGCCTGAAATAGAGGCACTAAACCTTTTTGATTACCTGAGTCTGCGGAATAAAATTGCTATTGCTGTTTTAAACGAAGTTTTGTCAGGCAATAAGAGCATGCCACCTATGAAATGTTCATCGAGTGAATATATACAGACAGTTTGCTCAGTTCTGAAGTGGATTCTGATATCCGGGTTTATTGATGACGGGTTTGAGGATGATTATGATAAGGTCCTGGATGCCTCCTCGGCACTTCTTATTAAAGTATATGGCGATAGGACAGTTCTACCGCTTATGTCGGATCTGATTTTTGAAAGAAATAGAAGAGGACGCTTCTATAACGAGTTGGTCTGGGCCTTTTTTGAATCCCGATATCCCCATGGCTTGATATTGATTGCTGCGCATCTGTTATCCGAACAACCGGAGGATGTCAGGCTGGCGCAAAGGCTATTGAGTTTCATTCCGGGCATAGACACAGAGAGGACAGCAGCTTATGAAAGGCAGCATTCAATAGTTTTGAACTGGCTGGAAAAAAACTATCCGTATCTGTATTTTACTGGTGAAAGCTTTCAACAATCTGTCAGTCCTAAGCCTTACCGCGTAATACTGGATGCCAGATATCTATGTAAGGCCATTTCTATAGATACCGGCAGAACCATAGAGCCTCTCACAGAATATGAGGATAAGCTGCTGAAAGAATTTAGTGAATTGGGTACCGATGTTAAAAAAATGCTTTCGATTTTTTCACATATGACACATAATAACAACATTCATCGTTGGAATTCGTGGATACATCGTCCGATTGCTGAACAGGTGGAAATCGCCGGCTTATGGATGGGGGGAGCAGTATGATTAAAATCCCAGGCAGTGAGATAACTCCCGAGAGCATGGAGCTCCACTACATGGTGGGCAGTGTCCAAAGAATAACACTTGATAAGCTGTCTTCGAGCAGTGTGGCTTACAAGTATGCCTCACTTGATCAATTAAGGTTTGAGTTGGATCTTCGTGCAAATATAGTTAATGCAGCTATAGAACTTGGCAATAGCAAATTTGCCTTTAGAACCTTCCGAAAATCAGTGTGCAATCCGGATTACTGGGAGCGTACCAATGAAGGAGGCTTTCTGCTGAAGGATGGAATCAAGCCCTCTGATGCGATTAGAGACATATATAATAACAGTAATAAATACGGAACAGAATGCGCTACAGCAATAGTCATCGTCTATTATAAAGCTTTTGTCGGAATATTTCCTGAAAAACAGTTCAATGATCTTTTCCAAGGTATTTATCTGATGAATTGGGGATATCTCGACAGTGATCTTGGAATCAGATATTATCAAAGTGTATCAGACGTACTGCCGGGAGACTGCCTATATTTCAAAAACCCGGAGGTTAATCCTCTAACGCCTGAATGGCAGGGCGAGAATACAATAGATCTTGGCAATGGAATGTATTATGGCCATGGTATAGGTATCAGAAATGCTGAAGGAATAATAGCAGTCTTGAATAGAAAGAGGAAAAGTGATGCAACGGAATCTGCATACTTGCTGGACTCTGCTACACGTCCGGGTTTTAAGCGCCTGGCTGACAGATACTATGGCACAATTGACCGTAAACCCCTGAGACACTACATTGCCGAGGATGCTGTCGGGTAAATGCTTAACTGCCCTTTATCCCTAAATCTTGATTGTGCATATGTCATGAAGTTAGCGGATAAAGGGCAGCTGCTGTCAATTATTTAGCTATTTCCAGATTCTTTCAAGCTTTAGGAATTCCTGCAGATATCCCCATACTGAGATGGGAGACATAATCATCTGATAAAACAGAACGAAAAGTATGAAACCCCATATGTTTTTTCGTACTTTTAGATTTAAGTGTCTGAAGACATACATTTGATAAGCGTAAAGTATCCCATAACTCAAAAGTGTCAATGGAATAACCAATAATGTCATTGGACCGACTATCCAGTAAACTCCAAAGCAAGCCAGTACCAAACCCGGCAGCCAAAATAGTGTGTAAGAGAAATCCAGGAAAGGCATTATAAGGTTTATGCCTGTCAGGTACTTGGTATAGATTTGAGGCTGCTGCCAGGGTTTTACTTGCTTCAGTGCTTCAATCATTCCTCTGGCCCATCTTGAGCGCTGCCTTGAGAAAGAATATATTGTTGTTGGCACATCCGTAAATGCTATTGCCAATGGTTCAAAATATGTGAGCCCCCCTTGCTTTAACAAATTCCATGTCAGCACAATATCCTCACCTATTGCATCAGGCCATCCGCCAATCACTTTAACACTTTCGGTCTTATAAATGCTGTAGGCACCTTGCGCAACGAGGGTTCCCTGGTACAAGCCCTGCAATCTCTTAATTGATGCAATTCCAAGGAAATAATCCCATTCTTGTATTTTTGCCAGCAGATTATGTCTGCTATTCTTTACAAGTATTGAGCCTGCTACTGCACAAACTTCTTTCGGAGCGCTTTCAATCCTTGCCGCCAAATACCTTACAGCCGACTTGTGGAGCAGAGTATCGGCATCTAATGTTATTACCAAGTCTGTTAAGGTGTGCTTAAGGCCTGTATTCAAAGCATTGAATTTTCCGGGGTTTTCTTCCCGGATGACTGATATGTCAAGCTTTAATGCTTTACCGGCATTAAGTGCATTAATAGCAGTATTATCATTGGAACCATTATCAATAATCAAGGCTTTAATTTTTCCAGCATAGTCTTGTCTGGCAATATAATCAATAGTACGTGCTATTTTCTCACCTTCATTTCTAGCAGCAATTAGGACAGTAATACTCTTTACAGGATATTTATTCTTGAAGGGCGGCTGTCGGTCCAACATCAGACCGGCAACCAAAAAAGCATTAAGATAGCCGGGGATGTACGCAATTCCACTGATTATTATTAATGCCGCCGGGAAAGTAACAATCTTTGAAAAGTCCCTAAGCCAGGGGAAGGATATATAAACTGAAAAGCTTATCCATAATATTGAAATCATATGACATAGCCAGAACTTTACCGATACAGGAATATAAAGTCTTGATTTTGTATGGGCATTAGCATTTGGCGCGGCATTTTTGCTGCTAATTTGATTCATCATAGAACCAGCTCCTTTATAAAAAAAGACTTTACAACGTAGTAATTATAACACCTAAGAGCATGTACTGCACTTGAAAAAAAAGCCTTGTAAGCATTAATTATGTAAATTAAAACAGGCAGGGTAGTGAGAATCCTCTACTCTGATTTTTAATGGAATTTATCCTACTATATGGAATGTTATATTGAAAGGTATGTGATAAGCATAGGAGGAAGAAGTAATGTGTAATGATAATGTAAAATTAGGGCAGTTGAGATAGATATTTGTAAGTGTTATAATATGCTGTATATGGAGGTGTTTTAATGAAAAATGTTAAAAAGGCGGCCGCGCTGATCATAGTTATGTGTATGGTAATAGGAGCACTCTCCGGCTGTACACCAGCCACTGAGGGCAAGGCACTTTATGATGCAATGATTAAGTCTCAATCCATAAAGTCAAGTCAGAATGATGTGGAATTTACTTTAAGGTTGGATGCTGCAGGCATAAGCGAGCAGGATAAAGCTGCATTCGAACAGATGAAAGCAGTGCTCAATGGAGCTGAACTGTCAATGAACATGAAGCAGAGTGCGAATACTGACAACACAGCAGCCAAGGCAGAGGTCGACATGATCATGAACATGGGTGGAATGTCAATGGATATGGGTGTCTGGGTGGATATGGACTTGAATGGCGATTCACCTAAGTTCAAGGAGATAATAAAGCTGCCTGCTATGATGACAGCTACGAATCCGGCTATGGCAGGCAAGGAATATATGGTAATGGATATCGGCGAGACGATGAAAGGCTCAGAGGTTGATGGGCAGGTATCGGATATGGATTATGCAGAAACAATGAAGCTCACCAAGGAATTCCAGGAAAAGGCTACTGCATTTATGGCTAAATATTTGGCGCAGTATGACCCGGGCTTCAAGTTTATATCTGATGCAGGTACAAAAGAAATGATTACGCCTGAGCGCACTGTAAAGGCTCATGTTTACCAGGTTAAGCTTAATGACAAGACTGCAAAGAAGCTTGTCAGATATACAGTGAATAACTTCGCGGACAATAAGGATGCGATGGATTTTGCAGTTGAATACATGAAGCTTATACAGAAGTTTACTGTGCCTACACCAGGGGCAGTTAGTCCAACAGCTGAATTTGAAAAGTTTATTGCCGGTTTTGAAAATGAAAAGCCGGAAATGCTTGCGGAGTTCAACAAGGCTATGGACCAGCTTGAAAGTATACAGCTGATTGGAGATAATGGAATAACTCTTGAATATGCTATAGACGAAAACGGTTATATAATAAGCCAGTCAGGAAGCATGGATTTTATTATTGACGTAGCGAAGCTTGATAGTATAGAAAGTATTGGAAACAGCGAACCGGCAGGTGTCGGTATTTACACTGTCGGCTTTGATTTCAGTATGTTGTCATACAATATAAATAAGGATATGACAATAGAAATGCCGGTTGTAACTCCTGAGAATTCAATCGATTTTAATAATATGGCAAATGCGGCAATTCCGGAGCAGCCGGTTCAACCGGCTCCGCCAATTCAATAAGAAGTGATAAAAACATAATAGGATATTACATAATGACAAGGGTTCAGTTCAGACTGAACCCTTGTTGATTTACAGCTTTGATTCTTTCATACATTACACCGAGAGATGTGCCTTCCTGAATAGGATAGGCTACCTCTGAGCCATATTGAAATAGAATTGAAGCAACGCCCATGATTGAGAAACCGGCAATTCCTGCTGTTGCAGAAGTCAATAGGAATAGTATTGATTCAGAAGAAGGGGAAATAAGGTACTCTCAAAAGTGATCATCAGGTATCAAGGTGTATTTTTCAATAAGGATAAAGACTACTAAACAAACAGAATAAATAAGGATTGTATAAAGCAGCTTCCAACCTTCCATAAAGATCAAAATGTTCATTTTAGCGAGTACGCTTTGACCCAGGATAGCTATAATGAATGGTACCACTTTCCAATACCACTTGTCTAAGACACATATAAAAAACACCACAAAGGCAGTTTCAATCAAATGATAAGTAAAAATAAATATTATACTGGATCGGTACAGGTTTCCGATCAATTTATCAATCAAAGCCAGACTATAATACTGTTTCCATAAAAGCAACAGGAAAGGAGCGGGTGTATGGATAATGAGAAATCCAATAAAGTAGAATGTTAATAATCGTGGGATTTTATACTGTGCATGTTTAACTTTCGAGAACCATTTTTGGGATATTATCAGAAAGGAAACGGTATTAATGCCGGACATATAGTATTTCCACCAATGCTGCTCATAAATTCCTAATTTCACAAACAAATGCTCTGCAAGGATGAAGAAAGCAGTAATCAAGGAGATTCCTAAATAGCCCAGAGAGTAAGTCACCGTCAAAATTGCAGCAGCAGGAAACATAGTCGCGTTGAGGAAGAGATGCCCTGTAAGGTTTTCAGCCCAGGGATCTGTAAATATACCGGGTTTGTATGCATAGGAATTAAAAGCACCAAGTACGATAAATTCCCCAATCCATGTAATACATGTTGCAAATAAATAAAATACAACAAGAGTTGATATTTTATAAATGTGTCTTTTAGTGTATATTGCATAGATGCCAGGTACCATACTAATGACGGCCAGGCCAATATACCAGGATAAACTTGTCATATTCCACCTCCAAAGAATCCATGCATAGATTATAAAACTTTATCAGATATGGCAATTAATAATTTAAGTTATAAATATGCCTAATATGCATTATTCTTTACTTGGATATGCTAAATATTCAGAAGGAAGTTTATGTTCCTTTAATTACTTTTTTATATCAAATTGGGTAATAATAAAATGAATAATGTTCTAAATGGACAATATAAATGTGTGAATTCAATAACAATCAAGGGAATGTTTACGCGGAATTTGAATGAAGAATGTAAAATGCTTTTCGCGGAATATACAGGTGTTTGATATGAAAGTTGCAATAATAGGGGCAGGAACCGCCGGGTTATCCTGTGCAATTGAACTGGAGAGGAATGGAATATATCCGGTGATCTTCGAACGGAATGGTTTTATCGGTGAATACAACCCCCATGTGTCTGCTTTTTTAGGCTTGATTACCCGTCCTGCTTCAGATCCCATTAAATATATGGATAAAAAATTAGGAATCAAACTGAAACCGCTGAATCAATTCAGAAAGGTAATACATTACTCGCCCAATAATCAAGTATCCGTTTCCGGCTCCTTAGGCCACTTTATGATCCGTGGGAAAGAAGAAAACTCCGTCCAGGGGCAGCTTTATAAGCAGATCAAATCTCAGGTTCAATTTAATAGTTTTGTCAAGCCTGAAGATTTGGAAAATGAATTTGATTATATCGTTGTAGCAGATGGCCACTGGTCGACCCCTACACATTACGGCATTTGGCAGGAAGTTATGCGGACATGGCTAATGGGAGGTATCTTTGAAGGTGACTTTGAAGAACATACTTTGCAAATGTGGCTGGATAACGAGCTTACTAATGGAGTTTACATATACTCTGCTCCTTATAGTAAAAATAAAGCGGTTATAGCTCATGTGGTTCAGAATATTGAACAAAACGAGCTTAATGATTATTGGCACCGATTTCTGGAGTCACGTGATATATTGAAAAAATACAACATGCTGGAATTCTGGGAATTACCTCACCATGCAGGCATTGTCACCACCAACAGGGTAGGGAAAATCTATTTTGCAGGTGCTGCAGGAGGTGGGGCCGAGCCATTCCTGGGTTTTGGACAATTCAATGCTGTAGTGTCTGGTGTAATGGTAGGCAGGAGTATTGCCCAAGGCTCAGATATTAACGTATTGATGAAGGCGGCAAGGAAAAAGAGTCAGGAACTTCATACTCTCAGGCAATTATTGAATGCTGCTACCAATCAGGATTTTGATCGACTTTTGATGATTATGAAAACTCCCGCACTCAGAACCTTGGTATATAGGACCCATATTGATATTATAAAACTTCTTTCAACAGGTTTAAAACTAGTTACTACTGAGAACACAAAGCAGTTTCCGCAAGACAAAGGAGGTAAGTAATTTTGGGTGGATTTAAGCTAATTTGCTCCCAATGCGGCTCAGATAAGGTTCTTGAGAAAAGCAGTGAGAATAAGCTGGATTGGATTGGTGATAAAGCAGTATATGGAGAAGGAATTCAGATAAGGTGTACCGAGTGTGATAATGAGGAATTCATGATTTTTAGAACATGGACAAGGCGGGACTGAAAAGAACAGGGATTATTACAACAGGGACAAGTTCTTATCCCTGGCTTGATTATATGGAATTATTTATATTGAACGCAAAACAGTATTCGTAACAGGTATGGTGCGAATTTAATAACGACCAAGGAAACATTTCCGCAAAATTTGAATAAACATGTTAAATGTTTTTTGCGAAATGTATTGTATAATAATAATAAGTACAAATGATGTGGATAATTGTTTCGAGAATTGAGAAGGAGGATTTATTATGCGCTATATTGTTGAACAGGAAGTGTTCGCACTTGATTCACGGCTGCACTTCGGAATTTTGGTAGGGAAAGGGCTGAAAAATACCGGGTCAAAGCCTGAAGATACCGACAGACTCAGGGCTGCTGAAAATCATGTCAGGCAGATAATTCAAGCAGAAGACTTAAGAAGCCATCCAATTGTACAGGGCTACCGCAATACAATGGAAAAGGCGGGCATCAATCCCAACAAATTCCTGCCATCCACTGAAGCTATGCTCAAGAGAGTGCTTAAAGGTGCTTCGCTGCCAGACATTAATGCGTTGGTAGACTTGTGCAATGCAGTTTCTATAGAGAATCAGATTTCATTGGGAGGTCACGACTTAAGGGACATACATGAGGATCTGGCTGTTCGTTTTACCAGGGGGACGGAAAGGTTTTTGCCTTTCGGGGCTGAGGAATATGAACCTGTAGATGCCGGAGAACTGGTTTTTACCAGTGGAGATATTGTTCAGACAAGAAAATGGGTCTGGCGCCAAAGTGAATTAGGCAAAATGACCTTGGATACCAGGGATGTTTTCTTTCAGCTTGTAGGGTTTGAATACCATGAAGGCAGCCCGCTGATGCAAGCTCTGGACTCACTGGAGGAACTCATCTCAGGGAGATTCGGAGGCCATTGTCAACGATTTATAGTGGAACCGGGCAATCCGTATATTGAGTTCACGGTATAGTTATTAGTTGCTATTTGAGATACCATAAAACTACTTAGGAAATTCCACAGATACACATTCTAAAAATTGGCGGTGTTGAAATTATGGAAAATAGTATTATCATTATTGGAGGAGGGCCAGGGGGCTATGTAGCAGCTATAAGGGCAGCGCAGTTGGGAGCAAAGGTTAGCCTGGTGGAAGAAAAGGAAATAGGAGGAACCTGCCTTAACAGAGGCTGTATTCCAACAAAGGCATTATATACCAATGCTGAGATACTGAATACATTAAAGGACATAGACAGCTTCGGAATCAGGGTGGATAATTATGGAATAAATGTAGAGCAAGTACAAAAAAGAAAGCAAGCTGTGGTGGATCAACTGGTGGGAGGTATAGAAAAGCTTATTAAAGCCAACGGTATAAATCTAATAAGAGGACGGGGAAGACTTCAAGATAAAAATACCCTTCGTGTGGCCTTAAATGATGGAGAAGAACAAATCATCACAGGGGAAAACATTATAATTGCAACAGGTTCAAGACCATCAATACCAAATATACCAGGAGCTGATTTGGAAGGAGTTATCACCAGCGATGATATATTAAACTTTACAGAGGTACCAAAACGCTTGGCAGTGGCAGGCAGTGGCGTTATAGGTATTGAATTTGCATATATATTTAATGCCATGGGTTCAGAGGTTTCTGTTATATCCTCTACTTTGTTAAAAAGAACTGATAAGGATATCGTAAAGAGGCTGCCCGGAATACTGAAAAAGCAGGGAATTAAACTATATGATGAGGTAAGGGCCAAGGAGATTATAAAAGGTAAAGATGGACTAATTATCAAGGCAGCAAGTAAAAAAGAAGGTATGAAAGAAGATATAGTGGTAGAAGCTGATTATCTTTTAATGGCATCGGGCCGAGAGCCTATACTGGAAGATTTTAACCTGGATGCTTTGGGAATTGAGTACGATGGAAAGGGTATCAAGGTTAATGAACACTTTGAAACCAATATTAAGGGGGTATATGCCATAGGAGATGTAATAGGAGGGATCATGCTGGCTCATGTGGCATCCCATGAGGGAATCCATGCAGTAGAGCATATAATGGGCATTACCTCCAAGGTTAGGCAGGAAGTGGTTCCAGACTGCATATTTATTAATCCGCAGATTGCTTATGTAGGTTTAACAGAGGAAATGGCAAAAGAAAAGGGCCTGGATTATAAAGTAAGTAAATTTATGTTTGGAGCTAACGGAAAGGCCTTGGCCATGGGTGAACCGGATGGATTTGTAAAGGTTATTTCCAGTGGTGTGGAAGACAAAATCATAGGAGTACATATAATGGGTCCTCATGCCTCAGATTTAATTCATGAAGGAGCACTGGCCATAGCCAATAATATGAATGCTGAGGATATAGCCAATACTATTCATGCTCATCCTACCTTGGGTGAAGCTTTTAGTGAAGCAGTTTCAGGATTAAGGAATGAAGCCATTCATATGCTGCCGCCCAAGAAAAAATAGATTTGTGAATTAAAGCAGAGAAAGCAGGGTGGAGAAAATCTCACTACCCTGTTTTGTAAAATAGGGACCACGGTTACCTTATTTTACAAAGCAATAATACTAAAATACTGATTAAGGGGTGTAAAAGTTATGAGAAGATTATTTACAGCAGGTACAGCAGTATTGGCAGCAGTAGGATTATTGATATCGGTGGCCGTAAGTACACCTGTCTTTGCAGCAGATGCCAGGACTGTACAGGTTAAAGGATATCTATGGGAAGAAATGACAGCTGAAGATATGGCAGCGGCAAGAACTCAGCTTGAAATATCTAATGTAACAGCGGCCTTGGATTTAAAGGAAGGTACCAAGATAGTAGGCATGTCCGGTGCTGAGGCCATACTTGCCAGTAATGCCAGTGATATGGATGGAGCATATATTGCAGATTCCCCGGTAACTATAAAGAACATTGATGCAGGCTCGATATTTGAAGTATACAAATTGAAAATTGACGGGAATGAATATAAATATGATTTGCATGAAGCATTGCCATTTACCTCGGGAAAGGTTGAACTTTACGGAGCGGATGTTATAACTGTTGATGTAAGTGAAATGAGTAACTATAGTTATGATGAGCCATATTATTTAAATGGATGTACAGTCTCGTTAACAGAGCCTGGAGATTATTATGCCATATTCAGGTATCCGGCAGAAGCGGATGCAGCAGAGGTTTTCATTACCGTTGAAGGAAAAGCAGATGCAGCAGTGCTTAAAGCATCACCAACAGCTTCAAAGGTATTGGTAAACGGTACAGTGACCTCCTTTGATGCTTATACTATAGAAGGAAACAACTACTTTAAGCTTCGGGACCTTGCTTATGTAGTAAGCGGATCAGGAAAGCAATTTGAAGTAACCTGGGATGGAGAAAGAAAGGCTATAAATCTTATATCCAACAAGGCATATACAACAGTAGGGGGCGAAATGGCAATAGGGGACGGTAAGGAAAAAACACCTGTTGTGAATACTTCCATGATATACAAGGATGGAGCAGTAGTACCGCTGACTGCCTATACAATCAATGAAAACAACTACTTCAAGCTGCGTGATATTGCACAGGCCTTTGACATCGGAGTAACCTGGGATGGGGCAACTAATACAGTAGGAATTGATACGACCATAAGCTATGTTGCACCATAAAGGAAAGTTGATATATAAAATAAGTCCAGTGGGAGACCACTGGGCTTATTTTATACGAATAGAAAGTGAAATTTTCTGAAAACTCATTGCATAGGATAATTTCATTTGCTATAATGGTAGCGAGGTCTTACCACGATACAAGAAATAATACAAGTGGAAGAAATGCTCTATATAAATCGCACAAAGAAGATTACATAGAATAGAAGCGATTTATAACATCAAGGAAAACGTTTCGCACTATTGAACAATTATATAATGGATTCAGTGCGAAACATATAGCTTATGAAAGGAGGTTAAATATTGTGAAACACAGATTTATATCCAAAAGATATTGGAAGGATCAATCTACACCAATGGGAAGAGTTGATGAACTGGCAAAGCAATTTGACGATTTGATAAATCTCAGCTTGGGAGATCCCGATTTGATAACCAGTGATGTAATAATTGAGAATTCTATGAAGGATGCAAAGGCCGGACATACAAAGTATACCGATTTCAGAGGAGACCGTGAGTTAAGAGATGAAATAAGAAAATATTACAAGGAAGAGTACAAGCTTCATATTGAAGATGAAGAAGTATTTGTTGCAGCCAGTGGATGTCTGGCGATGTATCTGGCCCTGGAAGCCATACTGGATGACGGTGATGAAGTTATTTTACAGGCACCGTATTTTACTCCATATCCTCAGCAGGTTCAACTGGCTAGAGGTATACCGGTTGATCTGGATACATACGAGGAAGATAATTTTCAGATAGACGTCGGAAGCTTGGAAAGTCTTATAAACGAGAGGACAAAGGCGATAATAATAAATACGCCGAGCAATCCCACAGGCTGCTGTCTTACAAGAGAGACTATGGAAAAAATAGCGAAGGTAGCGATAAAGCATGACCTTATAGTGATAGCCGATGATATTTATACGGCATTCAGTTTCTCGGAACCATTCATACCTATTATATCCATAGATGGGATGAAGGAAAGGACTATTGTAATAAATAGCTTTTCGAAAAACTTCACCATGACCGGTTGGCGTATAGGAAACATTATAGCACCTGAATTAATAATAAACACTATACAGCAGATAAATGAAAATGTTGTATTTACAGCCCCTTCAATATCTCAAAGAGGTGCAATACACGCTCTGCGGAATAGAGAAGCTATTCAACCTCCTATGATAGAAGAGTACAGAAACAGAGCATTATATGCAGCAAAGAGAATCAACAAGATACCAAATATGTCTGTACTGTACCCCAGTGGGACCTTTTATTTGTTCATTAATATAAAAGGTACAGGACTTGATTCTATGGCAGTAAGTGATATTATTCTAAAAGAAGCCCATGTGCTTGCCATACCCGGCATAGCATTCGGCAAGTGCGGGGAAGGTTACATAAGAATAGCCTGTACCGTAGGTATTGATAAGCTCAAAGAGGCATTTGACAGAGTAGAGGAAGTTAGTATATTCAAATCTAAAAAATAAAGGGGGATTTTGCAATGGAAAACAGACCGGTTGTAGAAGGTTCAAGGGAAGTAAAGATTGATTCTAAGAGTATTATGAAGTTTTTAGTTCCTTCTGCCATAGGGGTATTCTTATTTATATTTCCGATAATATACAAAGGTGCTATGACTACCCCCATAGGGATTATATCAGAATGGCTTGCAGCTGCTATAAAACCTGTAGCATCTATGATAATTGTATCTGTTATTGTCATTTCAGCAATTGTTTCTACTATAACCACTTTAACAAAACCAAAAAAAATATTGGATAGCAGCCTCTTAAGCAAGCTGTTTGTAACAAGCAATTTTTATCTTGTATTCAGAATAATAGGTGCTATAATAGCTGTTTTAGTATATACAAAAACAGGATCTGAATTTATCTATTCACCCGATACGGGTGGAACTATGATGTCTCTTCTTGCTACTCTCATAGCGTGGTTTTTTGCAGCATCATATCTTATAACACTTCTAATGGACTATGGAGCTATGGACTATACGGGTACAATGGTCAGGGGACTTGTAAGACCTCTTTTCAGACTGCCTGGAAGATCAGCTATAGACCTTGTTACTTCATGGATAGGGAATTGTAATGTGGGAGTAGTTTTAACCAGTATGCAGTATGAATCAGGATACTATACAGCCCGGGAGGCAGCAATTATATCTACATGCTTTTCAGCAGTATCCCTTCCCTTTTGCCTTGTTATAGCAGCTATGCTGAAGGTAGATACCTATTTCATTCCATTTTATATCATTCTTACGATCACTGGCATACTGAGCGTTTCAATTATGTCAAGAATATGGCCCCTGTCTAAATTCCCGGATACATATTATGAGAAGGTTGGAAAGCAGATAAACGAAGAAGAACCTACAGGTATAAAGAGAAGTCAATGGGCATTGCAGTTAGCTGTTCAAAAAGCTGAGAAAGCAAATAGTTTATCTCAAGTATTGTATAAAGGCACAGAAATGTTTCTTGGGATAATATTTGCCCTTACCCCTTGTGTTATGTCTTTTGGCACAATAGCATTGATTGTGGCTACATATACGCCGGTATTTAACTGGATATCCTTACCCTTTGGATATTATCTTCAATTTATGGGGCTTGAGGATGCTTTTGCAGCAGCACCTGCTACTATAGTCGGATTCGCAGATATGTTTATACCTGCCATACTCCTTGCAAATGTAGCTTCGGTAAAGACAAGGTTCATAATTGGGATACTATCCCTTGTACAGATTATATATATGACAGAGGTAGGTACAATAATAATTACATCCAAAATACCTGTTAAATTAAAGGACCTGGCAATAATATTCCTTGAAAAGACTATTATATCAATTCCTATAATAGTTATATTGACAAATTTATCCGGTCTATTCTAAAAGAAGAGATATAGGCTTTTATTTAGCTTATATCTCTTTTTTCTTTAAACTTTTTATAAATCATTCAGCATGGAGGTATTTATCTGGCTCAAATGGTAATTGGTAGCCTCTACCGCTTCCTTGCTGTTGTGGGCTTCTATCGCCTTGATAATGCGAGTATGCTCATTATAGATTTTTTCTATGGAGTCTTCTCCAAAAAGGCTCATTCTGACGGTTTTCTCTATAAAGTTGTCAAGAAGATATGAGAGGCTTTCCAGCAAGTTAATAATTAATCTGTTCTTGCCAATAGCAGCTATTTCATAGTGAAACATTTTATCAAAACGGGACTTTTCGTTTTCTGACTTTGCATCCATCATACTATTCATAATATTGTACAGTTTTTTTATATCATCTTCAGTTGCAACCAGAGCTGCCTGCCCTGAAGTGAAGGACTCTATTATATATCTCAATTGTAGTATTTCTTCGATATTACCGTTGGATAGCTTGAATGATAATGATAAAGGCTTGAAAAGGCTGTTCTCTATGTTGTTTATAATATAATTACCCTGACCGTGACGGCATTCGATAAGCCCAATGACCTCTAAGGCCTTCAGTGCCTCGCGGAGAGCAGGGCGGCCTACATTGAACATCTCGGTAAGCTCTCTTTCCGGAGGAAGCTTATCACCGCTTTTCAATGTACCATCCATTATCATTTTCTCTATTTGCTCTATGATTATTTCGGATATTTTTTTGTTTTCTACTGTTTCGAACATGATAAAACTATGCCTCCTTTATTTATATACCATTATATCATTATTTAAAAAAATGTGATAATATATCATATAGAGGTAAGACCACGATACCAATAACTAATGATAATTGATTTCACTAAAACTTATAGTTTATGAGTAAGTAAAAAGGGTTTGTTCCATAATATTATTTCTATTTCATAATACATTCTAACACATTTTACATAGAAAATAATCAGCTTATAATTTGCAAAGGAGTAGAGTATATGAATATTGTAGTCCTCATCAAGGAAGTACCGGACATGGACAGGGTAAAATTTGACAAGGAAAAAGGTGTTGTTGACAGGTCATCTGCTGAAGCTGAGATAAATCCTTTTGATATGCACGCATTGCAGGCAGCAGTTGATTTAAAGAAGAAATATAATGCAAATGTGACCGTTGTTACAATGGGGCCTCCAAGAGCAGAAAAATCCTTAAGGGATGCTTATGCCCGCGGCGCTGACAAATGTGTACTGCTTACAGACAGAAAATTCGGCGGCTCTGATACTTATGCAACAGCTATAACATTAGCATCAGCTATACAGCGTATTAAAGACTGTGACCTGATTATTTGCGGAGAGAAGTCGGTTGACGGGGATACCGCTCAGGTAGGAGCAGAAGTAGCAGAATTTCTGGATCTGCCGCATACCTATTATGTAGAAAAAATAATCAGCATTAATGAGACAGAGATAGAAGTAGTTTCATCCAAGATGCGTGGCAGTAAACAGATAAGAAAAATGAAGCTCCCTGCACTTATAGGAGTAAACAAAAATATCAATATACCACAGCTCCCT
Source organism: Clostridia bacterium BRH_c25 (assembly GCA_001515955.1). The sequence continues at coordinate 29,973 of LOES01000003.1, forward strand.
ACTTTAAAGAGAAAGCTTGAATCATTGAATATTGGAATTGAAAAGCTGGGAATGGACGATTTATTGGATTATATGACAGAAGAGAATACCGGCTTTAAAGGTTCGCCGACAAAGGTATCAAAAATAGAGATACCAAAAGAAGCTTCCAGAGAGGGAAGGATTTTTAGAGATGATCGAGAGAGCTTTATTAAAGCATTCATTGCAGAAAGCAGGTGTTAACTTGGATAAATATGCAGGAGTACTGATTGTGGCAGAGCAGGACAAGGGTGAGATACACAAGGTAACCTCCGAGCTTTTGAATAAAGGTAAAGAGCTTGCCGGCAAACTGAAGGCTTCATTGGAATGCCTCATTCTGGCAGGGGAGGGTATAGCTGCGGAAGAGCTCAATTTCAGAGGAGCAGATACTGTATACTATATGAAATCCGAGGCTTTTGAAGTACAAGAGGAATATCTTTTCAAATCAAATATTTCAGAGTTTATAAAGGAGCATAAGCCTGAAATAGTTCTTGTAGGAGCTACAGACTTTGGACGTTCCCTTGCTCCAAGAGTAGCAGCGGCACTCAGAACAGGATTGACGGCAGATTGTACTGAAATGGAAATAGATGAAGCCGGCAAGCTGATACAAATAAGACCGGCCTTCAGTGATAATATTCTGGCACATATAAGAACTGTAACTTACCCGCAGATGGCTACAATAAGATACAAGGAGTTTTGTGAATCCGGGCGTGATGCTTCAAAACCTGTCAACATTGTAGAAGTTAAGCCATACTTGGATGAATACGATAAATCCAGAGTAGTAAGAGTATTCAGTGATGAAGAATTTGATATAACTGAAGCTGAGGTCATAGTGGCCGGCGGCAGGGGCATAAGGCGAAAGGAAGACCTTACAATCCTGGAGGAATTAGCGGAGGTAATGGGGGGAGCTGTTGGAGCGTCGAGAGCTTTAGTGGATGCCGGTATGATAAGTGGCGCCCATCAGGTGGGCTACAGTGGAAACCGGGTGAAACCCGGAATATATGTGGCATGCGGTATATCGGGAGCACCGCAGCACTTGGCAGGTATGAAGGAGTCTGATGTGATAATTGCAATTAACAGCGACCCGTCTGCTCCAATATTCAATGTATGTGATTTTGGATATGTGGGAGATTTGTATGAGATAGTACCGGAGCTGATAAGAGCGGTAAGGAGGGGATAAGTGTGGATATAAGGGTTATAAACAAGATGCTTGAAATAGTAGGTCAGGATTATGTAATAGTTGATTTGAATCAGAAGAAATCTTACCTTTATGATGAAACGGAAATAAGCATGAGGCCCAAGGCTGATGAAAGCTCGATAGTAGTAAAGCCGGGCGGTGCTAATGAAATATCTTGTATAATGAAATATGCTAATGAGAACAAAATTCCCGTTGTAGTTCATGGGGGCGGTACAGGTCTTTGCGGTGCGGCTGTACCGATTTTTGAAAGTATAATAATTTCAACAGAGAGAATGAATAGAATTATTGAAATTGACTCAGATAATATGCTGGCAGTTTTGGAAGCCGGCGTTACACTGTTTGACCTTCTTGAAGAACTGGAAAAGCATGAGGGGATAGGTTTTCCAGTACACCCCGGAGATGAAGGAGCCCAAATGGGTGGTATGGCAGTGACTAACGCAGGAGGAGCAAGAGCAGTAAGGCACGGAGTTATGAGAAAGCATATACAGGGCTTGGAGGTGGTCCTCCCCAGCGGAGAAATACTGATGCTGGGAGGAAAACTTGCAAAGGATAATGCGGGCTACAATCTTATGAATATTATAATAGGCAGCGAAGGAACACTCGGGGTTGTCACCAAGGTAATTTTGAAGCTGTATCCTGAGGATAAATATACTGCTACGATAATAGCATCCTTTGATAAATTCGAAGATGCTTCAAAAGCAGTTCTTGATATCCTGAAAAGCGGAATAATCCCACTTGCAGTGGAATACCAGGACAAGCATTTGTTTACAGGTACAGCAAAAATGCTGGGTATGGAATGGCAGGCACAGAAAGGTGATGCGGACCTCATGATTATACTTTCTGAAGGCACTGAACAAAGATTTTTTGATGTGTGCAGAATAATTGAGGGAATATGCAATAATAACAAAGCCTGTGGAACTCTGTTTGCAGGAAAGAAGAAGGAACAGGCAGATTTACTTCTGATCAGAAGCCAGCACTATGAATATATAAAGCACATGATAGGACACTCTTTTGACATGGCAGTGCCTGTATCAGATGTGCCGTCATTTCTAAAGGATATTAAGGAGCTTGCGAAGGAATACAATACGATTACTAACGTAACAGCACATATTGCAGACGGAAATATACACAACGACATAGTATTGGTAGAGGGTAAAATGCCTGAATATGCAGAAGAATTGAAGGAAAAAATGTTTAGAGCCTGCTTTAAATATAATGGAACTATAACCGGTGAGCATGGAATCGGGAAAGTAAGAATTAACGACTTAAAGCTTCAAAAATCAGAAACCGAGCTTGAGATTATGAGGGGAATAAAGAAGTTATTTGATCCCAACAATATAATGAACCCTAATACTGTTGTTGATATATGACAGCTATTTTTAGGAACTGCTGCGAAATGGGGAACGGTCAAGACCGTTCCCTACAATTCATTCGGGACAGTTGTTATGGAGTCCTTCTCCAAATTTCTTATACCCCAGTAGAACCATAAGCCTGTCAATAAGGCAGAGAAGAGATCAGCAAAGGGTGCAGCATACAATAGACCGCTAATGCCCCAGAACTTGGGGAATATAATAAGTGCCGGGATAAGAAGGATTATCTGCCTTGTAAGTGTCAAAAACATTGCAGATCTGGATTTTCCGATAGCTTGAAAGAAATTAGAAGCAATAATCTGGAATCCAACAACAGGCATGCACAAGAACCAGGCTATCAATCCATAGCTTCCAAATTTTATTAACTCAGGGTCACGGTTGAATAAAGAAATAATCTGCTTGGGGAATAACCATATAATAATATAACCCGCAACTACAACCGCAGTAGCAGCAAATACGGCAAGCTTTGCAGCTTCTTTTACCCTGCTGAATTTTCTTGCCCCGTAGTTAAAGCTGATTATAGGCTGAACACCTTGCTTTATACCAATAACAGGCATTAGAAATATAGTCTGGAGGCTGTTTATTATACCCATGCCCGATACTGCTATATCTCCGCCGTATATAAACAGACTCTTGTTAAGTATTGCATTCAGAAGGCTGTTAGCAAGCTGCAGCGCAAAGCCGGGAAGCCCCAGAGAAACTATTCTGGCCGCAATATTAAGATTTATCTTCATGTATTTGCGTTTAAGCTTGTGTTTACTATGCTTGCCTGTAAAGTATAACACTACCCATGCAGCTGAAATACATTGAGCCAGTATGGTAGCAAGAGCAGCTCCGGTCATGCCCATTTTTAAAACATATATGAATACCGGGTCCAGCAGGGTGTTTATACCTGCACCCAGAAACATGGTCAGCATTGCTATCTTAGGGTTGCCGTCGGCACGTATAAAATTGTTCATGCCCAGACTTACTACTTGAAAGACTGCTCCAAAGAAAATCACTCGCATGTATTCCGTGGAATAAGGCAAGACAGCTTCACTGGCACCGAACAAGGTTAATAGCGGCCGTAGAAAAATCTGACCTAAAATCATAAATGCAAGCCCGGCAAAAACCAATAGTGCAAAAGCATTGCCTAAAGCGCGGTCAGCTTCTTCCGAACGTCCTTCTCCCAATTTTATAGAGAATAAGGTTGCTCCTCCGACTCCGAATAAAATTCCTATTGACAGAAGTATTATCATAATTGGAAAACCGATAGTGATTCCAGCTAAACCATAGGTTCCCAAATCACTACTATTTCCGATGAAGATTCTATCAACAATATTATATAGAGAGTTCACCATCATGCCTACAATGGCGGGTACTGAGTATTTGATCAAAAGCTTTGATATTTTTTCCGCGCTTAATGGATTCACATATCCCATATCACAATTCCTCCATTGTCTTTTTCAAGTCCGTACGTTCCACTTTACCGACCATGTTTTCAAGTACGGATAGGACTTCATCAATAGATTCTGCGTCTATCCCCTCTGTCAAAAATTCGCTCCAACGCCATACCCTTTGTCTTATTTCATCTTTATGAATTTTTGCCTTATCGGAAAGATAAACTCTATTAAACCTCTTATCTGTATGATCTTTTTCTCTTATTATATAGCCCTTCTCTTCCAGTGATTTTATAGCCCGGGCCGTTGCCGACTTGTCTATGTATAAATAGGAGGACAGTTCATCCTGGGTTGCCATGTCTTTCCTATACAGATACATCAGAAAAGCATACTCAGCAGAAGTGATATCAAAGTCCTTTAGAGAATAATTTATATATATCTGTGATTGCCGGTGTAGAATAGATAGTAATCGTCCGATACTCTTTTCCAAAACCCTTACCCCTCCTTAGTTGACATATCAACTATTATAAATATATAGAGTTGATATGTCAACTATTATTATACTAGTGTTTATACTATTAAATAAAGCAAAAATGACTCCAATACCTTGCCTGTGTCATTCTGAGCCCGGGTCGAATCTTATGCCTGTGAGAATAACCCAAGCAAATACTCTTAGGTATTCCTTTAGGGTCTTAGATTGAACGCACTATAGTATTTACATTGGGCAGAGTGCGAATTCAATAACATCAAGGAAACATTTACGCGAAATTTGAATGAATAATTAAAATGTTTTTCGCGAAATGCATGGATCCTTCACTTTGTTCAGGATGACATTTGCATTATTACACTAGTGAATAAAAAAGCCTCCTAAATCAGATGATTTAGAAGGTTTTTTATTCATAGGCTATTTAATTGGTTTGTATGTATAACCACAGAATTTGTAAAGTGCTTCATTGAAGAGGCGGATGTGTACTTTTTCATCAAGTATGATTCTTTGGAGTATAGCTTGTATACCAGATAAAAGATTATTGGGTGTTTGCAGATTATTTAAGACCGTTATATTTATCTGCCTGCTTTAGCCTTCGCTTTTGCATGGACCGCAGCTTTCCCGGACTATTAAAGTGAAAGGAAGCTTTAATAGTGCATTTACCTCATGACCATTATTGATTCTGTCAACTAACAGCTTTACGGCAAACCTTCCCAGATCCTCTTTAGGTACATGGATTGTTGTCAAAGCCGGACGGACATATTCAGCAACCTCAATATTATCAAGTCCTACAAAAGAAATATCCTTTGGTATACGGATACCGCTTTTGTGAGCCGCCTTCATAGCTCCGATAGCAACTATATCATTTCCGCAAAAAACAGCAGTTGGTAAATCACCGGCTTCAATAATTTCACACATGCCGTCATAGCCTTCCTTTGAAGAAAGGATTATGTTTTTTATGTGATGATTATTTAATGGAATGCCGTATTTGTCCAAGGTATCTTTAAATGCTGTAAATCTGTGCTCATTGATGACATTATTTTTTGCCTGTGATGGTATTGCACCTATATAGCCTATTCTTTTGTGTCCGAGAGAGATCAGATGCTCAACGGCACTGCATGTCGCTTCATATGCATCGCAAATCACCTCGTCCAAATCCCTGCCGATTTTGTTTAAGCCCGCATATACCAAGTTCTTGATGTTGCTTTTCAAGAAATTCAAAAAATCTTCATTCATTCGTCCCAAGACAATAGCACCGTCTACCCTGCTGGAAGTTATATGTTGATAAAGCGCACTCTCGTCTTCATGATAAGAGAAGGTGTATCCGACAACATAGCCGTGAAGAGCAGCTTCGCTTTGGATTCCCATCATAATTTGGGAAAAGAAAGGGTCCCTGTAAGTATCCTTCTGGGAGGTGAGAATACAGGCTATGGTTTTGGTCAATGGTGGAAGAGCACTTTTATTGTTTTTAATAAGATTTCTGGCATCAGGATTAGGCACATATCCTAATTTTCTTATGATGCTCCATACCTTTTCCGAGGTTTTCCTGCTTGCAGGCTTGTTTTGATCATTATTTACGACACGTGATACCGTCGAGATGGACACACCGGCTTTTTCAGCAATGTCTTTGAGTGTTACAGCCATAATACTATCCCCTACCTATCTTTAAAATACTTATAATCCAAAATATTATGTAAATAATAATTATTTTATCATTTTTTCACATTAAATGATAGATGTTCTGAAAAAATAATAATAAATTTTACTTTTTTCCTCCAAACGTTTGGATAAAAAAGGGGCTTTGGTAAAAGGCGTAGAAGTATTATATATAAAAGCTGCATAAATCAAAAAAATCTCCAAATACCCTTAAGAAATCCAAATATAAGGAAAAGGAAGATCCAAATGAAGTATATTTTTGCAAACTTAAAGCGGTTTGATGTATCCAGAGATATGGGAGGAATATGCCCCGACAATGATCCGAAAGAATGGATGAATAAACTGATGTCTGAAACCGTTACTTTGGGACTGGGTAGAATTGATGGAATAAGAATTACCTATATGCTTCCGGAAGGTCTTGTAATAACAGCAATGGATGCATTAGGACAGTATGATGAAGAAGTAAAGGGAAATGTTTTCATAGGCTGCCAAGGGGTATTCAAAGATAATGTAAGGCCTGGCGGGAATTTTGGGGCGTTTACGACATTTAAGCCTGCTGCCGCTGTGAAAAAGATGGGAAGCTCCTGGACAATTATCGGGCATTCAGAGGAAAGAAGAGCCTTCTACGAGATAATAAACGAATATGACAATGAAAGCCGGAAAGCTCATGCAAGGGAAACCGCATCAAAAGTCATAAACGGTATTATCAATAAAGAAATCCTTTGTGCCCTTGAATCGAAGCTCAATGTGTTATTGTGTATAGGAGAAACAGCTGAGGAAATGGGAGAAGGCTCCATGGAAGAGAAAAAGGCAAGGGTGGAAAAAGTATTAAAGTCGCAGCTTTTTGACGGATTAAAGGGTATGAAAGAAAATCGGAGAGAATGTGAAATTGTAATAGCTTATGAACCGATATGGGCCATCGGTCCCGGCAAAGTTCCACCTGAGGTCGGATACATAGAATTTGTCGGCACATTTATTAAAAGCGTACTTAAGGACAATTTTGGGTTTGAGCTGCCCGTTGTATACGGCGGTGGATTAAAGGAAGAAAATGCATCTGAAATTGCTTCCCTTAAATCAATTGACGGCGGATTGGTAGGACTTACAAAGTTTACTCAGCCTATCGCATTTGAAACAAACGGCTTTAAAAGGATCATAGATGAATATATGAAGGGGAGGAGAGGTTAGCTTGAAGCATTTTCGCTGACTGTGGTGCATTTTTGTGTGAAAGTGTAAAAAGGAGGTTGATATATAAGAAATATTTTAAACAAATGAGAATACTTAAAACTAATTAATGGGAGGGATTATTTTATGAAAAAGTGGATGAGAATAGGTGCTCTATTGTTGGTATTGGTTATGATGCTTGGTGCTCTGAGTGCTTGCTCAAGTTCTGGAGGAAATGCTCCTGGACAGCCGGCAGCAGGAGAAGACAAACCAAAAGAAAAGGTTTCTTTAAAGATAAGTCATCATCCGTATTTGCATGCTTTACCGGGCTATTATGCCGAAGAAAACGGGTTGTATGATGAAGCTGGCTTTGATTACTCTGTTACCATGTATGCAGGCGGTCCGCCACAGAATGAAGCTCTTGCTTCAGACGCATGGGAAGTAGGAACAACCGGAACAGGCGGCGCTATTCTGGGAGCATTGGGGTATAATTTAAAGGTCATAGGCTTTACATCCAGTGATACTAATACTACAGATCTCTGGGTAAGGCCGGATCATCCCTTAGCCAAGACAGTGGGAGAAATTCCCCAGTTCCCCAAATTGCACGGTACGCCGGAGCAGTGGAAAGGCCTTACTGTTATTTGCCCAAGCGCTACATCTACTCATATGGTTCTCCTTACCGCGCTGGATGCATTAGGGCTCAAAGAATCAGATATAAAAATGGTTGATATGGCGGTAGCCCAAGGGTTCCCTGCATTTAAGGCAGGTCAGGGAGATATGGTTGCGCTATGGTCGCCATTTGGATTCCTCGCAGAAAAGGAAGGTTGGGTTAAAGTAGCATCAGCAGCAGATTTGAATGTTGTATTGCCATGCTTGATCGTTGCTAGTGAAAAAGCTGTTAAAGAAAGGCCTGAAGTAGTTCAGAAATGGCTGGAGAATTACTTGAAGGGTGCAGATGCATTAAGGGAAGACCCTGCTAAAGCAGCCGACCTGCTTTTCGCTTTTGAAAAGGAGAACGGTATCAAGCTTAGTGAAGAGGATGCCAAGCTTGAAATTCAATATCGCCCAATCCCTGAATTAGAGGAACAGAAGAAACTGTTTGACAAGAATGGAAAACAGCTTAGTGATGCGGAAAGCATACTGCTTACGTTTGTTGACTTCCTCGTAGCTCAAGGCAGACTCAAACCGGAAGATAAGCAAAAGCTTCTGGACAATAAATTTGTTGATGCCAGCTTCCTGGAAGCAATAAAATAGAGTATTAACAATACATGGATTGTTTGCCCGGCTTTTTCATCAGGAAAAGCCGGGCATGTAAAAAAGAAAGGGTGAAGCTGGTGGAGAATAATGATAACAAGATAGCCAATACAATGAGCTCCATCGAGGTAGAGAATCAAAACCGGAAGAAAGAAAGATTGAGGCTTACTGTCTTATCCATTTCAGGCATGATGATTTTTCTTGCATTGTGGCAGATATCGGTTGGTTTTGGCTGGATTCCCAAAAAGTTTCTGGCACCTCCAACTGAAGTATTAAAAAGCTTTGCCATAAAATTTTATGACACAAGGCCTGATGGTTCCACTTTGCTGGTTCATTTTATATCAAGCTTTTATATTGCTTTAGTCGGTTTTACTTCTGCTGTCGTTATAGGTACGCCGTTAGGGCTGCTGATGGGTTACTACAAAGTCTTTGACAAACTTGTAAAGCCGGTTTTTGAATTGATAAGACCGATACCTCCTATTGCATGGATTCCATTGTCGGTTCTTTGGCTTGGAATCGGTACTACTGCAAAAAGTTATATCATCTTTCTTGCAGCTTTTGTACCCTGTGTGATTAATTCATATACCGGTGTAAGACTGACTAATCCTGTCCTGATCAATGTGGCAAAGACCTGTGGAGCAAGCAAGTGGAAGATATTTATAAGGGTATGTGTACCCTCGGCACTCCCACTGGTTTTTACAGGAATAAGAATAGCACTGGGTAATGCCTGGTCAACCCTTGTTGCAGCAGAGCTTCTGGCATCCACAGCAGGGCTCGGATATATGATACAGCAAGGCCGGTCATTGGTGCGTCCTGATATTATCATCGTAGGTATGCTGACTATAGGGCTTACAGGGGCATTGATGGCATTTGCCGTTGGGAGTCTGGAGAATAAGGTTGTACCATGGAGGGTGAGAAAATGATTGAGAAAAAGACAGCCAAAGATATTATTTTTTCAATACTGCCGGTTGTTTCAATAGCTTTTCTTTTTGCTTTGTGGGTATATGTTTCAGGTAAAAATCCCGATTTTTTTCCTACACCTGCAATGACAATAGAAAGATTAAATGATTTGATCAAGTTTCCTGTAAGCAGAATATCGGTTTTCGGGCATATCTGGGCTAGCCTTCAAAGAGTTCTGATTGCTTTCGGAATAGCAATTATAACCGGTATATCATTAGGCCTGGCAATGGGTTGGAATAAATATGTCCATGCATTCCTTGGACCCATATTTGAGATTTTAAGGCCGATACCCCCAATAGCTTGGATTCCCTTGGTAATACTATGGTTTGGAGTGGGAGAGTTTCCTAAAATACTATTGGTTTTTATAGGTTCATTCATTCCAATCGTATTAAATACATTTACCGGAGTAAAGATGGTAGAACCTATTTACCTGAATGTTGGAAAAGTAATGAAGGCAAGTACGCTTCTTAAGCTGATGCATATTGTACTGCCGGCATCCGTACCCGCAATATTCGCGGGATTAAAAGCAGCTTTAAGCAGTGGCTGGATGGTCGTTGTCGCTGCAGAAATGATTGCAAGCCGGTCCGGGGTAGGGTTTTTAATAACCCGCGGAAGTGAGAGCTATGATATAGCGCTGATACTATGCGGTATGATTATCATAGGTATCGTAGGAGCAGTACTGTCGGTTATTTTAACTTATGTGGAAAGGTGGTTGTGTCCGTGGAGAGCAGAGCAAAAATAAAGCTAAGCCTGAAAAATATATCCAAATCCTTTTATTCCAGAAAAGAAACCTTCGAGGCAATAAATAACGTATCCATTGATGTCTATGACAATGAATTCCTCGTTTTGCTCGGACCCGGACAATGCGGGAAAACAGTTTTGCTCAATATTATTGCAGGACTTGAAACACCGACACAAGGAGAAGTCAAAGTAGAAGGACAAAAAAATGATGGCGCAAGCAGTGATGTAGGTCTTGTATTCCAGAAGACAGCCATATTTCCATGGAAAACCGTTATTGAAAATGTTGAATTTGGCCCGCTGGCAAAGGGCGTGCCCAAGTCGGAGCGTAGGGATAAGGCAAGATATTTTATTGAACTTGTAGGTTTAAAAGGATTCGAAAATGCATACCCCCACCAATTGTCCGGAGGGATGAAGCAAAGAGTCGGTATAGCAAGAGCATACTGCAATGACCCTGAGGTACTGTTGATGGATGAGCCTTTTGGCGCTCTGGATGCTCAAACCAGATACCAGATGGAAGATGAAGTATTAAGGATATGGGAAAAAGAAAAAAGGACAGTTATTTTTGTCACAAACAATATAGAAGAGGCTGTATACCTGGGTGATAGAATCGTACTTTTAAGCAGTTGTCCTGCCAAAGTGAAAGAAATATATACGCCTGACCTCCCCAGACCCAGAGATTATGTTGATGCTCTTTTCTTAGAATTGAGGGAGAAGATCAGTAACAACACAGATTTAGCGTTATAACCTAAAATGGACGATGGGGAGGAGATAAAACATGAATAATGAAAATGATGTAAAGGTTCAAGTGCGGAATTTGACAAAGCATTTTGGAGATCTGAAAGTTCTGGAAGATGTTTCCTTTGATATAAAGAAAGGTGAGTTTGTATGCATTGTAGGTCCTACAGGCTGTGGCAAAACAACCTTTCTGAATCTGCTTACAAAGCTGATTGAGCCAACTTCGGGAAAAATTCTGATTGATGGAGAACCTGCCGATCCGGAAAAACATAATCTGGCTTTTGTATTCCAAGAGCCTTCCGCTTTTCCATGGCTTACGGCAGAAGAAAACATAGGATTTGGACTGGATATAAAGAAAGCCGATGAGAAATACAAAAAAAGTCAGGTGGATAAGATCATCAGCCTATTGGGGCTGGAAAAATTCAGAAAGGCATATCCTCACGAAATGTCGGTGAGTATGGAGCAGAGGGTTGTAATAGGCCGTGCCTTTGCTATGAATCCTGATCTTTTGCTTATGGACGAACCATACGGTCAGATGGATATAAAAGTAAGGTATTATCTTGAGGATGAAGTCATCAAATTATGGAAAGAGATCGGAAGTACAGTTCTGTTTATAACACATAATCTTGAAGAAGCAGTGTATCTTGCTGAGCGGGTATTGGTTTTATCACAGAAACCGGCAACGATAAAAGCAGAATTCAAAGTGGATTTACCACGTCCACGTAGCTTCTCGGATCCGGAGTTTATCAGGATAAGAAAAGAAATTACCGATATGATCAGATGGTGGTAATAGATCTAAAAGCAAGGAGGAAATAACATGCAAAGATTCAAGGACAGCGTTGTTTTCATAACAGGTGCTGCAAGAGGCATAGGAAGATCCATCGCCGAATGCTTTGTAAATGAAGGCGCAAAAGTAGTAATCAGCGATATTGACATGGAAGAAGCGGAAAAGACTGTAAAAGAGCTTTCACAAGAGGTTGGCGAGGTTTCTGCCGTTTATGCCAATGTATCAAAAGTTGAGGATATTAGAAAATCCTTTGAATTTATCGAAGAAAAGTACGGTAAATTGGATGTGCTCGTAAACAATGCCGGGATACAAATACGCAATCCTTCCATCGAATTCAAGGAGGAAGACTGGGATAAGCTGGTGGACATCAATCTTAAAGCGGTATTTTTCGGATGTCAGGCCGCAGCGAAGCTGATGGTGAAAAATGGCGGTGGAAGAATTGTCAATATATCTTCGGGAACATCGGAAAATCCCACGCCTGGAAGAGCACCTTATGTTATAAGTAAAGCGGGTGTAAATGCGCTTACAGCGGTACTGGCTGCTGAATGGGCAAGTCTTAATATCCGTGTCAATGCAGTTGCTCCCGGCTGGATATATACAAATATGCTTGAAGACGGAATGCGGTTGGGCGTTGTCAGTAAAAAGCAGATCATGTCGGCAGTACCCATGCTGCGTTTTGCATCAACAAAGGAAATTGCGGATTCCGTCGTCTATCTTGCATCAGATGAAGCCAGTTATGTGACAGGCCAGACGCTGTTTGTAGATGGGGGTTGGAGTGTATTGGGACTGCCTCAGGATGTGGATGAAATGGATCAATGAGATGAATACAATGATGATTATCAATGAAAAGAGGGTGTTTTCATGGAACGAAGTGAAGAAATCAAAAAATTAGAAACCATCGCTGTGAAAATAAGGATGAATGTGATTGAGGGGATCTTTAACGCCAAGTCGGGACATCCGGGGGGGTCTCTCTCCATTGCGGACATACTTTCAGTCTTGTATTTCAAGGAAATGAATATTGATGAAAAGAAGCCATTGTGGAAAGACAGGGACCGGTTTGTTTTATCAAAAGGGCATACGGCTCCTGCTTATTATGCTGCTTTAGCCCTAAGGGGCTATTTTGGTGTTGAGACAATCAGGACATTACGGCAAATAAACAGCCCACTGCAGGGACATCCGGATATGAATAAGGTAAAGGGCGTGGACATGTCCACCGGCTCGCTGGGACAGGGACTTTCGGTGGCTAACGGTATGGCATTGTATGCCAAAAGGAAAAACAAAGCTTTCAGGGTATATGCTGTTTTAGGCGACGGTGAAATCCAGGAGGGACAGATCTGGGAGGCGGCAATGAGTGCTGCTCACTACAGCCTGGATAATTTGATTGTACTTTTAGATAATAACAACCTTCAAATAGACGGCAGCGTCGATAAGGTTATGTCCGTCTACCCCATCAAGGAAAAGTTCCAGGCTTTCGGGTGGAGCACATTGGAGATTGACGGACATAATATTGCGGAAATCATAAGCGCATTGGAAGCTGCAAAAAAAATAAAGGACAAGCCTGTTATGATCATATGTAAAACAGTAAAGGGGAAGGGTGCTGCCCTCATGGAAAACAAGGCCGAATGGCACGGAGCAGCCCCAAACCAGCAGCAATATGAAGAGATCATGGATGAGCTTAAAAAACGTTTGGAAGAGCTTGGAGGTAAATAATATGAAAATGCTGTCGACAAGAGAAGCCTATGGACTTGCGATTGAAGCTTTGGGTGAATACTATGATTTTTTTGTTTTGGATGCGGATCTTTCAAAGGCTACCAAAACCGATTTGTTTGCAAAAAAATATCCTGGCCGGTTTTTCGATATGGGTATATCCGAATGCGATATGATTTGTACTGCAGTCGGCTTGGCAACCTGCGGTGTTCCTGCCTTTGCAAGCACCTTCGCTGCATTCGCGGCAGGAAGAGCTTATGACCAGATAAGGAATTCCGTTGCATATCCCCAAATAAATGTGAAAATTGCGGCAACCCATGCAGGGGTACTGATCGGACCGGACGGTGGTTCTCATCAATGTATTGAGGATATTGCCTTGATGCGGGTACTGCCTAACATGACGGTCATATGCCCCTCGGACCCCACCCAGACAAAAGCTGCCATCGAAGCTGTGATACTGCATAAAGGACCTGTCTATTTGCGTTTTGGAAGGATGGAAACTCCATATATTTATGATTCTGAAAAGACTTTTGAATTTGAAATTGGTAAAGGCTATGAAGTAAGACACGGTAAGGATGTTACGATTATTGCAGTGGGGGATATGGTGTATGAGTCCCTTCGTGCTGCGGAACTATTGGATGGACAGGGTATATCTGCCCGTGTAATCGATATGGCCACTATAAAGCCCATAGATAAGGACATTATCATAAAAAGCGCAAGAGAAACAGGTGCTGTGGTTACGGCTGAGGATCACAATATAATCGGCGGCCTTGGCAGCGCTGTTGCAGAAGTATTGAGTGAAAGCATCCCTGTTCCCCTAATAAGAACCGGAGTGAAGGATGTATTCGGAAGATCAGGCTCCAGACAGGAGCTTGCGGAAGCATACGGATTGAATGGAGAAACCATTGCTCAGGCGGTAGATAAAGTTATTAAATTAAAATGAAAAGAGGAAACCGGTCATGTTAACGGTAAGATTTGATGAGGCTTATAAGGTTGTCCTTAATGAACGTGAAGCACCTTCGCTGAAGGGAAACGAAGTACTCCTGAAAATGCTGAGGCTTGGGGTGTGTGGGACTGACATACAGGTTTATATGGGGAAAAATAAGTATATGAAGTTTCCCATCGTGCCTTTCCATGAAGGTGTCGCACAAATAGTTGAAACAGGCGAAGAAGTACAGGGGTTTTCCACAGGAGACAGGGTTGTCGTAGAGCCCTTGCTTCCCTGTGGAGAGTGCCGGCCATGTAAAATTGGAAGATATAATGCCTGTGATAAATTCACATGCCTGGGGGTTCAAACCGATGGATTGGGCAGTGAGTATTTCGCAATTGATTATACCCGCGTTCATAAAATACCCCAGGACCTGCCTCTGGAAAAGGCAGTTTTAATCGAGCCCTTTGCAGTGGGTGTTCACGCAGCAAAAAGAGAAAATGTCAAGGATGCAAATGTACTGGTTGTTGGGGCAGGAACTATCGGTAATTTTACTGCTCAGGCAGCCAAGGTCTTAGGTGCCAGGAAGGTTGTCATTACTGATATCAGCGATTTTAAGATAGAGCTGGCGCAAAAATGCGGTATTGATTCCTGCGTCAATTCGTCTCACCTTCCTTTAAAAGAGGTTATTGAGGACAATTTCGGCTCCTGGGGCGCGGATATTATTATTGACTGCGTGGGAGTGAAAAGCGTATTTGGTGAAATTCTGAATGCTGCAGGAAAGGCTACGACAATTGTGATTGTGGGTAATTACAAGGAGCCGGTTGAGATAGATCTGACAAAAATACAAAGAAATGAGATAAATGTAAAAGGGAATATCACCTATACCAAAGAGGATTTCAGGGATGCCATAGACTGGATGTCGTCTGCAAGGATCTGTACCGAAGGATTCATTACCGATGCTTATGACATTGAAGAAACGGGCAAGGCGATGGAAAATGCAGTCAAAGCTTCCCTTAAGGTAATGAAAACCATGATATGTTTTGATAAATAAAGGAGGAATCATTATGTTTCATCTATCACCAAGCCTTCTTTGTGCTGACCAGATGAACATGGCATCACAGGTGGAGCAGCTGGAAAAGCTGGATTTCGACTGGTATCATATTGATGTCATGGATGGTGCCTTTGTTCCCAATTTTGCTTTTGGGACTGATTTCGTACAAAGTCTCACAGACTTCGTATCGAAGCCCATCTATGTCCATCTTATGGCGGAAAACCCGGCCAATCATGTTGAAGCCTTTGCAAAGGTGGGAGCTGACTACTTCTGCTTTCACATAGAAACCACAAACAATCCCTTCAGAGTTGCGTCGGAAATTTCCAGACACAATATGAAAGCTGCCGTCGCACTAAACCCATTTACCCCGGTAGCTTCTTTGGAAAGCTTATTGGACTATGTTGATGTTGTAACCCTGATGTCCATAGAACCCGGTTTTTCAGGACAGAAGTTTATGGACTTTACATATGAAAAAATTATGCGGTTAAAAGAGCTTATAGAAAAACGGAATGCAAAGGTGCTTATAGAGGTTGATGGGGGCGTAAACGGTGCAATTGCGAAAAAATGCATAGATTGCGGCTGTGATGTATTGGTTGGAGGCTATTTTTCTCTATTTGATAAAAATGGCTCCCTTGTAGAAAATTATCAGCGCTACCTTAAGGACATTGGTGAGGCTTCCATAAGTCTTTAATTTCGAGGTGCTATACAGACTTTGAAATGATGTTGAAGCAGTTTAGAAGATAAAAGGAGGGACCCGTATGTTGATATCAGAGCTAAAGAAAATGGTTGTAGGGGCAAATAAAGAACTGCCGGCCAGAGACCTGGTTAAATACAGCTGGGGAAACGTAAGCGCCATTGACAGGGAAAATGGTGTTGTGATAATTAAGCCGGTCGGAATCCCTTATGATGAATTGACGGTAGATAACATTAGTGTTGTTGACATGGATTCAAAAATATTGGAAGGACCATATAATCCCTCTGTAGATTTGCCCATACATATGGTATTATATAAAGAATTTCCTCAAATAGGTGCCATTGTCCATACTCATTCCACCTATGCAACAATGATGGCACAATTGGGGATTTCCATACCTTGTTTTGGGACAACCCATGCAGATTATTTTTATGGTGAAATTCCCTGTACACGTCCTCTGACACAGGAAGAGACAGGAGAAGCATACGAACATGAGACAGGAAAAGCTATTGTTGAGAAATTTAATGAAATGAATTTGTCGCCGATAGATATGCCTGGGGTTTTATCCTGCTGCCACGGTCCTTTTACATGGGGACGAGACGTCTGGGAAACAGTCCATAAAACCGTTGTACTGGAAGAAATAGCGAAAATGGCTTGGGGGGTTCTGTGTATCAATCCAATGGCAAAGCCTGTTCCTCAATATTTGCTCGACAGGCACTTCCGCCGGAAGCACGGCCCTGAGGCGTATTTTACAAATGACGATTATGGAAAAGGCATGGTAGAGGTAAAGAAGCATGAATAAAAAACATACCGGTAAGGCAGGCATCTTTGTCAAGCTTATATCCGTCAGTCTTTTGCTTGTTATAATACCTGTTTCAATATTGGGGTTTATTGGAGTTGCCAATTTTACCGGTTCAACACAAAAGCAAATAATTGCCCAAATGCAAAACAGTTCAACCATTAAATCGGACTTGCTGCAGCAGGTAATTGACGGTGTAAAGAGAGAAGCTTACGCATCGGCATATGAATCAAATGCATTAAGTATTCTTACGGCTGTTTATAATGCTGAGGCAGTATCCAAAGCGGATGAAATAAATATGAAAAAGATACTTATCGGCGACCATCTTAAGGATCTCCTGTCAAAAAGTAATGGGTTGTTTGAGAACCTGTTTTATACTGATTGTACAGGTATTGTAACGGTGGATTCTGTCGATGGAAAGTCTGTCGGAATAGATGTAACGAGCAGGGATTATTATACGGAAGCCATAAAAAGCGGAAACATTGTTGTATCGGATGTGTCCGATTCACTGGCCACCAGAAGGCCCAGCCTGGTAGTTGCTGTTCCTTTGTATGACAGCGATAAAACATACATCGGGACCTTTAACATATCCATAGAATTCAACAAGCTTACGGAAGCAATTGTTAAAAGAACAGAAGGGTTAAACTATAATTACATCATTTTCAACCAGGAGGGTGATGTAATAGCACATGAAAACAAGGAGCTGGTATTTAAGTCAAATATGATTGAAGAAGATGAAACTCAGAAAAAGCTCTATGAACAGATGAGTCAAGGGAATACGGGATATGGTTTTTATAAGCAGCGGGGTGTTGAAAAACTAATGGCCTATACGCCGTATAAAGAGAAAAATTGGTATGTTTGTGCTGCTGATACAGTGAGTGATTACATGGGTCCTATTAATCGTTTTAAAGCTACGGTTCTTTTAGTAGCTGTCTTTTGTGTCATAATAGCTGCAGTTGTTACATTCTTCTTCAGCCGTTCCATAGCGGATCCAATAAAGAAGCTAGTCCAAATAGCGTCTGCTGTTTCTTCCGGGAATTTGGCTCAAAAAGTTCAGGTTTCAAAGTCTAAAGATGAAATCGGACAACTTGGCACTGCTTTTGCCGATATGGTTGAAAATTTAAGGAGACTTATATCTCAAGTAAGCTCAATGGGTGAAAATGTGGCAGCCTCCTCAGAAGAAATGATGGTATCATCCGAAGAGGTAAGTAAAGTCTCCGAGCAGATAGCAGCAGCAATAACAGAACTAGCCAGGGGTGCAACAGAACAGGCTGCTGCTTCTGAAAATGGCAATACAAAAATCATTGAGATCATAGAAGGATTGAATTACATTGCTGAAGAGCTGTCAAAATCTGAAAGTCTGACAGAGCAGGCAAAGGGTACAGTGGAAACGGGTAAAAAATCAGTGGAATATCAAGATGTTAAAATGAACGAGAACCTACAGGCAGCTTCCAATGTATCGGATGCCATAAGCTCACTTTCGGAAAAATCAAAAGAAATCGGGGATATTTTATCGGTTATTAAAGATATATCGGATCAGACAAATCTATTAGCGCTAAACGCTGCGATAGAAGCAGCACGTGCAGGTGAACAGGGACGGGGGTTTGCTGTTGTTGCCGATGAAATAAGGAAGCTTGCTGAGCAGTCAAATAAATCTGTTGGGAAGATTGAAGTGATTATAGAAGAAG
Organism: Clostridia bacterium BRH_c25; assembly: GCA_001515955.1. The sequence goes on from LOES01000003.1 coordinate 48,586, forward strand.
TCCGGTCAGGAGTCCAACTTGCTGTTACCGAGACGGAGCGGACAAAAATAATTGTAGGTGACCAAGAAAAAGCTTTGTTGGATACGGTGAAAGCATTTGAGAATATATTTCAGGCAGTGGTTGATATTAACATAAATATAAAAAGTATTGCGGGAGTATCAAATTCTTTAAGCTCAAATGCAAAAGCAGCAGGAGATGCAATAAGTGACATTGCCGGTATCTCACAAGAGACGGCTTCGGGTACTGAAGAAGCAGCAGCATCTACAGAAGAACAGACATCCGTTATTCATCAAATCGCAGAATCGGCAGAACAACTGTCAAACCTCGCAGAGGAGCTGCAAAAAAGTATAAGTAAGTTTACTGTATAAAACAGGTTGCGGGGTTTGAGGTTCGGGGTACAGGGGGGACGGGTAACACGGTTTTCCTTCGGAAAAATACGGAAATCCAGGGAAAACCACGGAACACACGGTTGGGAAAATATTATAAAAGAATGAATCGGTATTTGATAATGCAGAGTTCTATACTCACTAAAACAGCGATATAGAAATAATAAAAATAACCGTGTAATTCCGCAGGAATTCCGTGTTACCCGTACCTGGACCCGTAAGGAATACCCAAACTTTCCTCGAACCTCGTACCCCAACCTGGAATGCCGCTATTTTGTTATCAGTCTCAAATTATCTTTAAGGTAATTCTTTTTTTTTACCCTCTTTACAAGAGAGGTCTACAATGATAGACTTAGAGTATAAAATCTACTATTGTAGA
>LOES01000004.1 GCA_001515955.1 Clostridia bacterium BRH_c25
TTGATGTTATAAATCGCTTCTATTCTATGTAATCTTCTTTGTGCGATTTATATAGCAAGAAATCTTAAAGGAAAAACAAACTGGGAGCGAGGAGAATGCATGAAAAAAATAAGACAATTATTTGTTAGAGGATTATTTTCACTTTTACCTACTGTTACAACTATCTATATAGTATATTTCTTGTTTACATTACTGGACAATTTTTTAGGTACGTATATTGAAATATTATTAGGCAGACCTCTACCAGGTATCGGGGTGTTTGCCAGCATAGTTTTGATATTTATTACCGGATTCTTAGTTTCCAATGTACTAGGTGAAAAGCTGTTCCATTTAGGAGAACGGTTGCTGCAAAAGATTCCTATTTTACCTAAAGTATATTTTGGCATAAAGCAAATTATTGATGCGTTTTCCCTTCAGGGAAGTCAGATGTTTAGCCAAGTTGTTTTATTGGAATACCCAAGGAAAGGTACTTACGCTGTTGGGTTTGTAACTGGCGAATGCAGAGGAGAAGTGCAGACTAAGACTGCGGCTAGGCTTATAAATGTGTTTATACCTACTACACCTAATCCTACGTCTGGAATGCTCATATTGGTACCTGATGATGAAATTATTTATTTGGATATGACTGTAGAAGAAGGATTGAAACTTATAGTTAGCGCAGGTGTAGTAGTGCCTGATGAAGCTTTTAATGATAAGTGATAACTTTAATTGAGCAAGATTCTAGGAGTGTGATTTTATTTGGGAACGGGAGATGTATGGCAGGTAATTGCTTTAGTTGTGTTTTTGGTCTTATCGGCCTTTTTTTCTTCATCAGAAACGGCACTTATGTCTTTGAGTAAAATAAGAATAAGGAACATGGTGGATGAAAATGTTGCGGGGGCTCATACAATACAAAAACTGGTGGAAAACCCAAGCAAATTACTAGGTGCCATACTTGTGGGTAATAATATTGCAAATATTGGAGCGTCTGCCTTGGCAACTTCACTTGCTATTAAATATTTCGGTAGTACGGGAGTAGGTATCGCTACAGGTATAATGACTATTCTGGTTTTGATTTTTAGTGAAATAACTCCTAAATCCCTGGCAGCCCAGTATTCCGAGAAAATTTCTTTGAAGGTTGTAAGGTTGTTATCTTTTATTGTTACTATATTAAATCCCGTCACTACAGTTCTGATGCATATAACAAATGCAATTATTAAACTGTTTGGTGGAAGCGTTGGCGGGCGTCAGCCTTTCATAACTGAAGAAGAATTGAGGACAATGATTAATGTAGGTCATGAAGAAGGTGTCCTTGAAGGTGAAGAAAAGAAGATGATACATAATGTATTTAAATTCGGAGATTCGAGGGTCGTTGATGTTATGACTCCAAGGATGGATATGGTTGCAGTTGAAGTTGACACAGCTTATGATGAAATAATTAATGTGTTTAAAGAAGAGCGCTTTTCACGCCTTCCTGTATATAAGGACAGAATTGACAATATAGTTGGTGTCTTATATCTTAAGGACATGATTTCTATCGACGCTGAAAAAGAAATCTTTGAAATAACCAAATATATGAGAGATCCCTATTTCACTTTTGAATTCAAACTGGTTACACAATTATTTAATGCAATGCGGGATAAAAGAATCCCTGTGGCCATTGTTATAGATGAATACGGTGGTACAGCCGGAATTGTTACAATGGAAGACCTGGTAGAAGAAATTGTTGGAGACATCCCTGATGAGTATGATGAACAATACAATGAGATTGAGGTTGTTAAGGAAGACGAGTATATTGTCTGCGGTATTGCAAAAATTGACCTTATTAATGAAATGATAGGGGTTAATATTGAATCCGAGGACTTTGATTCCATTGGAGGATTTGTAACAGGGCTATTTGGTAGATTGCCTGAAAAAGGAGAGTTAATAGAATATCATAACTTAAAGTTTATTGTGGAAAGTGTAGACAAAAATAGGATTGAAAAGTTAAGATTACTGACTTGATATTTTTTGGCAAGAATAAGTTTCCGCTTATTGTCATACTATCGCTTGATATAAACCTAATAAGATGATTAATAGAGCAGCTGTAATTGAAGCATATTTACCCAGGAGCTTTGAAAAATAATACCGTCCCAAATAACACCCCATAGTAATGGTTAGCATACTAAAAACAAAAGTAAACAGAGCTGTAATAAATACATTCATGCCTGTAATACTTGCCCCAATTCCCAGACCCATATTATTTATGGATAAAGCCAGCGCAAGTGAAATGGATTCTCTTGCATCTATAGTGCCTGATTTATCCAAATCTGCTTTTTCGGGAGCATCTAAAATGTCTATGTAATTCTTCATGCTACATCCCGAGCGTTCATTATCTGTATTTTTCTGTTTACCCTCAAGTATAGTTTTCCATAGTGCATATAAGCCAATAAGAATAAGAAGGGCACCACCGATGATATTTGATACAATTATAGGAACAAACCCAAATAATATTTTTCCGACTCCCATGGAAAGTATGGTTCCAATACACGTTATAGATGCAATAAGTAAATTGCTGACTGTCCTCACCTTAATCTTTTTAATTCCATACGACAGTCCGACCACAACATTGTCCATATTAGCTGATACTGCAAATAAAAGTGACGATAGAATTGTCATTGTTTATGCCTCCCGAATATTTAAAGTTGCCTTACATTCATTGCCTTACATTATATTCATCGTGGGTTTTAGTTGCTACAGAAATATGTTATAATTATTGCATCCAATTCCGGCATAAAGTAGTATTACCTTTAAGGTGGATTTCGAAGGTTTTTGCAGTTTTATTCACAAACATTTGGGGAGAAATTTTATGAAGCTGGATAAACAGAGTAATTTATGGATTATAATGGTGATTTTTCTCGGGATTCTGGTAGGTTCTCTAATGATTTATCTTGGCGATACCAAACAAGCTGATTCTTATGATATGGAATTGCTAAAAAGCAACCTGGATGACGAATTGCAGCCATCGGAAGCTATGCCTGACGACGGTACCTCCGGGCAGGACGTCATATTGTATAAGGGTATTACGGCAGGCAGCAGCTACAGTGAGGAGCTTGTCGCAGAAGGCTCAAAGACCATACTGTTTCTGGGTGAAGATAAGGGAAACACGCTTTATGACGCTATCGGCTTAGTAAGTATTGACAGTAAAAATAAAAAAGTTTCAATAATAATGCTGCCCCGTGATATGTATGTCGATTACAGCAAATCAGTGCGAGATGCCTTACAAGCGGCCGGAAAAGCAAATGTCGCCGGAATATACAAGCTGAATGCCACACACTACATAGGTGCGATGATTGGTTATAAGGGTAAGTTCAAGGCAAATTCCATCAGCTTTCTGGCTCAGGTTATAAAGGAAAAGTTCGGGATAGATGTTGACGACTATGTGAAAATCAATACTGAGGGCTTTAAACAGGTTGTGGATTTATTCGGCGGAGTGGACATAAATGTACCATATAACATGAATTATGATGACCCTGCTCAAGAGCTTTTCATACATCTTACCAAGGGTGAACATCATCTTGACGGGAAACAGGCGGAGGGTTTTGTCAGGTTCAGAAAGGGCTACAGGGCCGACGGAACCAAGTTTGATGTTGACCGTAAAAAAAACCAGCTTGCATTTCTTAATGCCTTTATCAAGCAAAACGGTACTATTTCCAATATAAATAAGATACCGGGGCTGTTGAAAACCCTGGATAGAAATATAACGCACAGCATAGATTTTGGCGATATGCTCCTCACATATACAGGCCTTGCAAAGGATGTCATAAACGACAAATATGTCATTGAAGATAAGAATATAAATGGTGAAGACGAGATGATAAACGGCGTATCTTATGTAATTGTAAGGTAAAGAACCATATCCCAAAGACTGTACAAAGTAAGCATAATATTGATAATGATAAACCACTATAGCATAACAGCCATGTCAATAGCCACGTATAGCTATACATGGCTGTTACCATTTTAGTGGTTTATCTGCCTTAAAGCAGTTTAATCTCCCGAAGCCATAATCCCTAAGGGTCCTTCCTCAGTGATGATATCCTGAATTTGATACACAGATATAGGAAAGTACTGCAAGCCCATATAATATGGAGTTATCTCATAAAGCTGGAAGAACAGCACCAGGGATTTATCAGCTATATAAAAGTCCTGGTCAGGTCTTATTCCCTTAAACTCATCCAATAGTTCTATATCCCTGTCTTTTATCTGCTGATCCACAATATCGGAAAGTACTTTAACATAATCAGCCTCAGGCTTGAACAAGCTATTCAGTTCAACAGCATCGCCGCTCTTCAACTCAAAGGTAAGTGCTTTGACTATCGTCATTCCGTGTGCCGACGGATAGATAAAGGAATAGTTTCCGATGGTCATACTCAATATACCCCTTTCGTTGGTTTTTATCTCATACCAGCCAAGCATTTCCAGCTTTTGATTTTTATAATACCCTTGCTCCCTCATAATTGTATCCACCAGCGATACTACAGCTCTGTTTATCCTATGCTGGGCAGTAGGACTTTCCATGCCCTTAACCACAGGATAATCTATTGTAACCATGTTATCCTGAGTAGTAATCCTTCTGTTTGATATCCGAACAGGTTTTTGTATGGAGCTCATAACTCACCGCTTCTTTCTTTTTTACTAAAAAAATAGTAATCCATACCATTATATTCACAATATCCTTCGGTTGTTCTATCTGCAGTTGTGGCATTTGCCGGAAGCATGGCATAATATATATGAGGATAGCGCAAAGCAGAAAGGGGTGTAACCTGTGCCTGATATAATTATCTTTAACTGTATCGCTGCAAACAACATGAATAAAAATGCCGGCATATTCGTTGGTGATAATGCAGCCACAGGCTGGGATTCCAATAACAAGGTCGAGGATGTAATAAATCAGGTAGCTGGTGCTGCAAATGTATTTACAGCTATTCTGACCATGCTGAATGATAATGATTTCATAGATACACCTATCTTTGACGGTGATATAGAAGCCGGTCCGGGAGTTCAAGCATAGGAGGTGATCAGCATGTCCCAGAACAATATTGTCAGTTTCAACAACATACTTGTAAATGCAATTAATAACAATTCAGGAATATTTGTCGGTACAAATTCCCAGGGCAATTGGAACTCCAACAGCAATAACAAGTCCGGCTTCGGTTCCGTTTTTGGAGCCCGAAATGTAGTCAGCCGTGCTGTTAACATATTCATGGACAATGACTTGATAGACACCCCTATTATAAATGGGGCTGGGCTGCCCCTCAGTGCCAAAGGCAAGGATAACATAACAATCTACGGCTGTAATAGAAATAAAAAGGAATGAGCAGTACCCCAAAATGTATTGGCACTGATTTATGCTTTCAATCATAGAATAATATATAATGTGCCTCTTAACAGAAAGAATTGCTACTCCTGTAGAGGCACAACATCGATATTGAGTGCACTTAAGTATTCCTAATGGGTATAGTGCGAATTCAATAACAACTAAGGAAACATTTGCGCGAAATTTGAATAAAGAATTTAAATGTTTTTCGCGAAATGTATTGGATGTGCATTTTTAACACTTGAATAATTGGAAACTTGTTGTGTTAAAAAGCACTGGATGGAGTGATCTGAATGCTTGAAGAAGCCTCTCCTGTAGATATCTCCTTCAACAATATTCGTATAAATTCAATGATTTCCGGCTCCGGGGTATTTGCAGGCAGCAATATTCAATACCTGTGGTATTCGGACGAAACCACCATATCCGGCTTCGGCACTGTCGCAGGAGAAGACAATACCCTGAAGAGCCCCTGCAATGCAGTAACTGATCCCAGCAGCTGCAGCGAGTTGTTGGAATACTTTGAAGAACAAGTACGTATAAGAATTAGGAAGTGGGGTATGTAAATGGTTAAAATAGAATTTGGAGACCTGATAATTGAGCGTATTTCCGACTCCTCAGGGGTGTTCTCCGGCGACAACCTGCAGGTAAAATGGCGTTCGTGGGTGAAGACTGATGAGGGCTTCGGCACTTTAGAAGGAGACTCCAACAATTCTACATACAATAAGAGCGCAGTAATAAGAACATGTATGGAAGATAAATAATCACCGCTGCCAATATGAGAAGCGAAGTGGATTTTAATGGGAAAACATGATGACAGTAATTCCGATAATCTCCTGCTGCGGGAAATCTACAAGAAGCTGATTACTATTGAAGAAGAGGTGGAAAAGCTTAAAGGCAGGCCTGAATATCATATACATGTAGAAAATCTGGATGTTCAGCAGCTGGAAAACCTTGTTTTCAGCCTGGACACCCTTGATATAAAGGACTTAAGCGGCACTTTGAATATAGGAAATAACTTTGGTATAAAAGAACCTATTGAAAAGGCAAAGGGAAAGGCAAAAAAAGGGAGTAAAAGCAAAAAAACAGGCAAAGAAAAGGGGGATTTATAATGCCGAATCTATCTCCGTTATTTTTCATAGGTAATATACGTATCGGCTCAGTGGAAGGAGCTTCCTGTATAAATCTAGGCAATAACCTGCCTGTAGGTTTTCAAAGCTTCAAAAAACAAAACCAGGGCTTTGGCTCTATAACCGGTGACAATAATGATATTTCTGAGCTGTGTTCAGTTCTTAAAGATACCAACATGATAGATATGCTGAATCAGTCAGGTTCCGACGAGGTTCCCGGCTGGGTGAAAAAACTGGCTATTGAAAAATTCAGCAAGAATGCTGAAAATTCATCCAAACATTCTATATAATCTGATAGGAAGTGACGATAATGAGCGGTTCAGGCCACTACTTCGATCCCACGCAAATGAGTGCCAGACTGAAAGATATGCTGCTGAAAGGAGATACAACGGAGCTTCCGAGCTTCATTCAGGAGGTATTGATGCAATCCATTGCCAATCCCATAACTCAGGCTCTTCTGGCTCCTTTGTCGCAATCCCTGGCTGCCCCTCTATCCCAATATTTCGGCAACCATATGCCCCAGAATATTAAAAGTGAGCCTATATCCCGGGAGGAGCATGCTTCCGCAGCCATAAACAGACTTGATCCACAGCTTTTCGAAATACATGGTTTTGTGGTTATACGAACTGCAATACCTGATGATATAAACGAGCAAGATATCAAAGTCCTGATCACTTCTACTCATGTGACAATAAAAGGAGATCCGTCAGGCAATGACCATATCCTACCCCTGCCTCAAGGTTCAAAAAAAGAAGGAGCGACAGCTGCCTTCAAGGATAAAATACTTGAAATAAGAATCCCAAAAGAAAATGAAGCTGTCACTGTCGATGAAGTAAACATCGAATATTTATAAATTTTTGCCCTGGTTATTCCTCAAATTCAATTGATATTTGATGCTCCTCCTCTGAAGCAAGCCTGGGAATGCTAATTTCCATGAGGCCTGCTTTATATTTTGCTTCCACAGGGCCACCCGGCACAATATCGTTAGGCAGTGTTACCTCTCTTCTGAAGCTTCCCGAAAGTCTTTCCTTCTGAAGCATCTCATTTTCCTTCACTGGGTATGTCCATGGTATTTCCCCTGATATCAGAAGCTTCAATCCCTTAATTCTGATTGCAGCTTTATCTGGTGATTCCAGCCCCGGCACTTCCACCACTACAGTCACCTGCTCCTCTGTCTTGTATATGTCAACAGCAGGCCCCTGCCTTGGTATTATTCTGTTTATTTCACTCCAGAAGTCTTCTCCCAGTATTTGCTGAGCTTTTTCAGGCATACCCTTCCAATCAAATACCTTGATCTTGCCATCCGGCATAATGCTTCACCTCCCAAGCTATTCTCTCATTCAAAGCCAAGCCGGCCTGATTATTCCGCAGCCCAGCCTTTTACCAGCATTGCCTGCAGGCTGCGACCTATAGTCATCAGGGCTTTCGTGAACTATAACAGCTCTTCCTATTATATTGGATACCTTGAACTTATCTGTGAAAAAGCACATTCTTGCCATGCCGTTATTGGAAAACAGTACCGGGAAATCTCCTATATGGTTGCCATGGGGTTGATTTGTCGGGTTCCAGTGCTCTCCTGCCGCTTTGAAGGGCTCCTTCGGGTCTCCCACTCCGCAATTTCCATTCTCATGAATGTGAAAACCATGAGGACCTATCGGCTGTTTATCATCCTTTCCCGGCTGATAATGAGGAAGTCCGTTAATGTTCACACATACCCAGGTTCCCCCTGGTACATTTCTGAATATAACCGTTCCCCTCAACTGCGGTGCCAGAGGACCCCCTTTTATTCCCGCAACAGCAACTTCTATCTTGTCCTGTCTATATTCCTCATAATACATTTACCCACCCTCCCAAAAAATATATCTATACATATTATTCATGGGTTTGAGAAAATGTGCTACTGCAGCAATTCTTCTTGATTAATATTGCTTTAAGTATTAGAATGGTCTAAATGGATTTTTTTGTTTAACTATTTTTGTGGGGTGAGCTGCTTGAAACGTGCTTCAAAATGGGTACAATGCCTTGGTTTTGTCACAATTGGTATAATTGCAAACATAATAGGCCCTCTTCTTCCTGTCATCCGCACTGATATTAACATTAATTACAGTCAGGGAGGACTTCTCCTTTCAGGACAGTTTGTCGGAATGCTTATCACTTCTATTGTCGGCGGATACTTGATGGATCGTACAGGCAAGAGACCTTTTATGCTTGCCGGAAGTGCAATGCTTATTATCGGACTCTTAGGCTCCATGACAGCCAAGAGCTTTTCATTCTTATATGCTTTGAATCTTATAACCGGTTTCGGATATGGCATATATGAGGTAGGAATAAATGCACTATGTGCAGATTCATCACAAGAAAACAAGGGAAGCGATATGAATTTCGTTCATTTCTTTTATGGGGTCGGTGCTATAGCTGCTCCTGTGCTTGCCTTTGTATGTACTGAATACCTGGGCAGCTGGAGGTATTGCTTCGGAATCGCACTGATAGCCCCTGTTACAGTAGGCTTTCTGCTAATAAGGAATAAAATTGAGGAGCACAGGGCTATCCGCGAAAAAATCAAGGAAGCTGGAAATAACAGCTCTAATCCCCTTAGAAGTCTTTTTCTTTGGACAGCAGGACTTACTGCATTTTCCTACGTAGGGGTGGAAGTGTCCACCGGCGGCTGGATATCAGTATATTGGAATACAGTGATTTCCGGCAGTACTATACCTGCATCCTTAACTGCTACTGTTTTCTGGCTATGCCTTACAGTAGGAAGGCTGTTTTCCGGTAAAATCGCGGACCGGATAGGGCTCTCAACCTATCTGCTCGCGGCAGGCTTCGGAACAATGCTGCTGTCAGCTCTATGGAGTGTTCTGCCTGCGGGGAACTGGACCCTCGTAATACTCGGCCTTCTGGGACTTATGCTTTCAGGTCAGTTTCCGACCACAATGGCACTTGCAACTGCCCATTTCCCGGGAAAATCAGGCACAACTGCCGCATTTATTTCGGTATTCGCAGGGCTAAGCGGATTCTTCATACCGGCATTAATCGGGCGAATAGCTGATATCTTCAGCATTACCATACTCTCTTACTCAATGCTGGCACTATCCTTACTCCTTGTAATATTCGCTTATGTCCTGAGAAAAGGATCTATGCAAGCTTAGCATAGATCCTTTTAGCAATAATTTGTGAATATATGAAATCTGTTATAATAAGCATATAAAACTGTAGGGGGGGATATAACCATGCCAGCGCTTCTTACCCATTATCTTTGCGGCAATGCAATGTTGAAGCTTGTAGAAGATGATCATATGAGAAACTCAATATTAAACCACCGGAATGTATTCAACCTTGGCACGCAGGGTCCTGATATATTTTTCTATTATGGGGCGTGGCCCTGGACCAAAAATAAAGGAATGACCGAATTCGGCGATAGGATGCACGAAGAAAGAACAGGAGAGTTTATCTTGGAAGCCCTAAAGTATTCGGCCGGATATGATGAACCATCGAAGAGTGTTCTTGCAGCTTATATGTGCGGCTATCTATGCCACTATGTATTGGATTGCCATACGCATCCCTATATTTTTTATAAAACCGGCTTTGTACGAACCGGCGAGGCATATACATCCAAATATACCTGCTATCATCGAATGTTTGAAACCGCTTTGGATGTGCTGATGCTGAACTATGAGCTGGGTAAGAGGCCGCCGGAATTCAATGCTGCTGAACAAATCAAAATATCAGGACACGATGCTGCTGTTATTGGCAAAATGTACTCAGTGATATTAAAGAAAGTTTATGATGAAAAAATAGACACTAAGCTGGTATGCCAGGCAATAGCTGATATATCCGGTATAGCCGCTGTGTTGAGAGACAAGACCGGAATCAAGAAAATACTGCTCTCAAAGATAGAAAAGAGCCTCGGAAGGCCGCCAATGTTCTCAAGCATGATTCTTCCCTTGGAAATAAACGATGGTCTGGATTATCTGAATATCTCACATTCAGCATGGAAGCTTCCATGGGATAATTCCGTAGCTTTAACCTCCTCTTTCATAGAAAGCTTTGAAGCTGCAGCAAAGGAAGCAAAGTTAATCTCCATTGATATTATCCGCTGTATATCCGAAAGAACCAGAATAGAGGATGCTGCAAGTCTCATTGGCAACCGCTCTTTTTCTACCGGAATAGACTGCAATCTTGATATTGAGCTTAAGTATTTTGACTGTATATATGAGAAATCTTAAAGAAGCAGCTATCATTCACGAAGGATAACTGCTTCTTTTTTCTCCCTTCGACGAAGGGATTTATCTGCAAGAACCTCAACCGCTGCCTCTGGGTGCGGCTATGCTTTTCCCTGAATTAGAACCGAAGCTTGAGGAACCTTCGAAAATCTGACCCACATTCTTGCTGCCGCACTTTGGACATGCTACTTTATCTCTATTGGAAGTACTTACAATTTCAAAGAATTTTTCTTTGCAGTCCTTGCATTTATAATCCAGTAATGCCATAGAATCCTCCTTCCGGGTATACCCATACCCCCATATGGTACTTATATTATATAATAACTCTCAAGCAATTTCAATTAACAAAATTTAAAATAAACCACATAATTTTGTAGCCAGAACAGAAAATAATCAAAGTAATGATTTATAGTCAAAAGGGAGTGAAAAATAAATGGATACAAATGAACATTTTCATCTTGCTGAAGTCGAGAGAGATAAAAAAATAGAGGAAATGCTCACTGAGTTTGAGAACAGGCTTGGAGAGCATATAGGCGGAGATGTGGTTCTAGTTGCCTACAAGCGCAATAAAGTCGAGGACGGCTGGCATTGAAAAAGAGCTCATATTGAGCTCTTTTTCAATGCTATTCTTCAGGAATTTCCATCTCCAATAGTTCATCATCATAGAAGTCAAGGTATGAATACTGCTTTCCTCCCTTGTGCCAGCCCAGAATAGCTTCCATATTGACATTCTGTGTTGCTCTCAGAATATTGGTATCCACATTTTCTATTTTTTCCTTCAATTCCTTTATCATCGCTTTTATTTCATTGCGTTTGTTGGCTATCTTTTCTGCCGCTACCATGCAGGCACAGTTTAAAGGCCAGATGCCGCTGCTCTGTGTGAATCTCTCAATGTATTGCTCATCCACATAGTAAAGGGGTCTTATTAGCTCCAGGCCTTTGAAATTTGTGGACTTAAGCTTTGGCAGCATGGTTTTGAAGCTTCCTGTATACAATATGTTCAACATTGTAGTTTCTATTACATCATTGAAATGATGTCCAAGGGCAAGCTTATTGCAGCCCAGCTCCATCGCTTTTGAGTAAAGAGCTCCCCTGCGCATTTTTGCACACATATAACAAGGGTAGTCCTTTGCTATTTTGTCTACAACCTCGAATATACCTGATTCAAATAAATGAATGGGTATCTCGAGATATTCGCAGTTTTCTGTAAGAAGCTCCCTTATATTCTCATGATAGCCCGGGTCCATTGCTATGAACTCAAGCTCAAAGGAGACCTCCCCATGCTTCTGCAATTCTTGAAACAGCTTGGCCATAAGCATGCTGTCCTTACCTCCGGAAACACCTACCGCTACCTTATCCCCTTCTTCAATCAGCTTAAAATCCTTGATTGCTTTTATAAACTTGCTCCAGATATGCTTCCTGTATTTTTTTATCAGGCTTCTTTCTATTTCTGGAAGTGGCTTCCTTTCACTGAAAGGAACCAGTATTTCACAGCCTTTTCCGGCAATATCACTCATTTGCAGCTTTCCTACCTTTACAAAGATAACTTATGTTGAACGCATAAAAGCATTTCACAGTTATTTTATCATAATTTACAGTATATAATATGTTATTCTTCAAGATTTATCTGTTTAACCTTCTATTTAACTCCATTGTCAAGTATCCCGTACCACAATATCTTTTCTATCTCCCTCAATGCTTTGTTAACGTTCAGATCATTTTCAACCAGGAAATTGTAATCCAGTATTGCTCTGGTTGCTTTATCCAGTATCAGACTCAACACTTCAATGTTAATGTCCTTTCTCAGCTCACCGGCTTCAATGCCTTCACAGATAATATCCCTTACAAGCCTGAGCTTGAACTTGAGTTGCTCTTCAATTCTCTCCCACTCCTTGGGATAGAACTTCTGAATACCCTCCAATATCTCAAGAGGTATCTGATATTTATGATGGGATAAGAGCGCCGTATTAAGCTTGCCGACAATAGTAGCTTCCTTTTCTACTGCCTCTATGGTGCTTTTTATATTATCCTCCAGACTTGCTCTGAACATCTCACTCACAAGCTCATCCTTGCTTCTGAAGTATTTATATATTGTTTTCTTGCTGATGCCAAGGTCCCTGGCTATATCATCCACTGTAAACCTTTTAACTCCATACAGGTTAATGAACTTTGCCACTGAATTGATTATTCTTTCTTTCAAATCCATCACTCCAACTAATACACTGTGTTTATCATAGCATAGTATTTGTCTGCAATACAACTTAATACCGTATTCTAAGCCTTATAGCGGGTTATCAGCTTATAAACCGCTTCAGTCCCAAAGTATAGGGCACCTACAGGAATCCTCTCATCGGCATTATGAAGCAGCTTCGAGAAATCTATATCACCGGTAAGGAGCATTGGTGTAAAACCATAGGTCTGAATTCCAAGCTGTGCAAAAAACCTTGCATCTGTCACTCCGCTTACTACAAAAGGGATAGGTATCCCATCATTTTCTTCTTCCCTGATTATCTGCGACATAATATCGAACATGCTCATATCCGGTTTATCCGGTCCTTTATCAAAAAACATCAGCTCAAGCTCTATATCACTGCCGACTATTGCTTCAAGCTCATGGATAATATCCTCCGGGCCAAATCCGGGCAGTATTCTTCCGTCAAAATGAACTGTAACCTCACTGGGAATGACATTTATCTTATTGCCGCCCCTTAATATTGTTGCATTTATTGTATTATGCAATATAGGGTCAAAAACTCTGCCCTTTTCTCCCATAATATCAAGTATCCTGTTTGTCAATGCAGGTTTTGTAAGCATTCCAAGCATTGTGCCGGCAGGAAAAGGAAGATTCGAAGACAAAGCTTCCATCATCAACTTCACCGGTGGAGTCACATGAACAGGCAGTCTTGTTTTATCCAGTCCCCTGAGCATTTCACCCAGCTTTGCCGCAGCACCGTTCTTCACCGGAAGTGACCCATGTCCTCCCGGTCCCTTTATTGTAGCTCTTATTTCACACCTTTGTTTTTCAGCTATCATGATAGGAAAAAACTTCTTGCCGCTAATACTCATGTTAAAGCCGCCGATTTCGCCTATTGCATGCCTTACATCCTTAAAAAGCTCCCGGTGCTTTTCTGTAATAAATCCGGCCCCATGTATTCCCCCGTCTTCCTCATCACTGACTATACATAATATAATATCACCCCGGGGGACAAAACCCTCCAGCTTTACCCTGAGCATTGCACAGATCATCATAGTGAGAGCCCCCTTCATGTCAAGAGCTCCCCTTCCCCAGACACAGCCTTCTGCCAGCACTCCATCAAAGGGAGGGTATTTCCATTGCTGATGCTCAGTTGTCACGACATCAGCATGCCCGTACATCAGAAACGGAGGCTCAATACCTTGCCCCATAATCTTCGCAACAAGGTTAAGCCTGTTTGGATCATCTCCATGGAGCAGAGTTGTTTCGATTCCTGCTTCGTTAAGTAGCCTGCCAATATATCTAATGCATTCTGCTTCATTCCCCGGAGGATTTGTGGTATTAAACCTTATCAGCTTCTGAAGAAGTATTTCCGGTTTTATGCAGCTTGCAGCTTTACTCACTTCTGACATCCTGATTACCTCCAATACTGATTATATAAGTATTCTTGAACTTTCACGGGGAAGCACCCTTTCATACAGCAGATTTTCCAGCCTTTCCAGCTCCCCTATCTCTCTCCGGTCAAAGCTGTGCGGGTTATATCCATCCCGCAGCTCCCTCAAGGTCTTTCTGAAGTCCAGGACTCTGTAATCTGTTTCTCCATTTCTCATAGCCCTATAGCTTATGTATATCGGCAAAACCTTCAAATCAGTTATTTTGACAGTTCTTGCCCCATTTTCAACACCCCTTGACAACTCAAGCTTCACTATACTTGCCAGTCGCGAGTTCTTGCTGAAAAGGTTCAAGGAGACCAGTTCTCCCAATGAATATATTATAAAGCCTTCCTTCTCCCTCTTGTCATAAGGGTCATAAAACCTGTATTTCTCCATGGGCTGTGCCACATGAGGGTGCCCGCCCAGGATTATGTCCACTCCCGACTCCATTATCCGATGGCCCATTTCAATAATATTCTCTATGGGATATGTCTCAAATTCAATACTCCAATGCAGCATTGCGACAACAACATCCGCTCCCTTCTGTTTGGCAATCTGTACATGGTCCTTTATAAGTGCAATATCCGTATCCGGTTTGTTCAGTCTCAGGACGTTTGTCATATATTCCTTGCCCGGTATGGGGTCCTCCCCATTGAGGCAATATGTATAAGATAAAAACGCAATCCTTATCCCGTTTTTCTCTATAACAGGTATATCCTTTTGTTCCTCCTGAGTCCTTGAGGTTCCAACATGCCTGTAGCCTTTTGAGTCAAGGAAGTCCAGGGTGGCAGCAATTCCCTCTTCCCCCTGGTCAAGGCTGTGGTTGTTCGCAGTAGCAAAAAAGTTGACTCCCTTGCCTCCCGCTGTAAATCTGCTGAACATATCCGGAGAAGTATTCAGCTTTGGAGCTGTAAGACACATCCCCGGAACTCCGACCGGAGGCTTTGATTCCAGTATCGGGCATTCAAGATTTGCACATACAATATCGGCATTGAAATAGAAATCCTTTATATCCTCCCAAAGCTGCGTTGTATTCTCAGGAAAAATCATTTCTGATGAACTCAGATCCCCTCCTGCAGAAATGGTTACTTTGCTATCAGCGGCAAAAGCATTGCCCGAATTAAAACTCAAGTCCTGGCCGGCAAAATACTTTTCGATACCTTTGCCCTTCTCCGCATTCTCTATCTGCCTTGCAACCGATTTATACCCCCACCACAGCTTCTCACCCAAATCCATATATTTGAAATTATCTTCATATTCTTGTGAATACCTGTATTTTTCTCCCTTGATTGCTCCTATCCCATGAAACAAAGCTCTAAGCAGTGCGAATTTTAGACTCATGTAATTCTCCTTTCAGCTTACAGTATTAATCTGTTACCTTTATAAGATTTTTCTTGTAAAGGAACCTTGCTCCAAATATAGAAGCCAATACACAAATCGGAATTGTTATTGCAGTAGGCAGTCCCGGAATCATATTGACTGCCACTGCTGTAAGGATAGGAATAACTGCCAGCTTCCATTCCTTAAGGATATAATAAGCACCAATGGAACCAAAAAGTGCAGGCAGTATCTGCTCGAAAGCCGGTTGGATCATAGGATTGCCGAGCTTTTCACCGATGGGAGCTATCATAAGCACACCCAATATAATAATTATCTCACTTGCTATTACCGAACCTGCTATTGCTATTGTAGATATAATATCACCCTCTTTTGTTGAGGGTTTTACCTCTGCAACCTCCATGCCGATTGCTGCACTTGGTATTTTCATATTGGATATGTTTCCTGTAAGATACGACATGTACATAGCACTTGCGCCGAGCATGGGAGTAAAAGTAAGTACTTCAACAATTGAGACCGGAAGCATTACTGAAGAAATGCTTATAATTCCATTCATAAGATTTTTCAATGGAGGCACTATCCCGTATATAAGCCAGAGAAATACAGGGGGCAGGAAGGTGAGAACCAAGCCTATGACTAAAGTAATCCTTCCAATCATATGTACCTTGTTTTCATAAGAATTATCCATTATCCTTACCTCCTATAAAAAGTTTGTAAACAATATTGTACAAGCCATAGCACCAATCATGCTGAGGGCAAGTGCAAATTCCCTGAGCCAGCTCTGCTTAAGCTTGATGATCAGCAATGCAAAAATTGTCATTATGGTTGCACCGGATAGCATTGTCACCAGAGCAATACCGCCTTTTGTGATTGGATCCGCCATAAATATTGAAAACACCCCTAAAAATGCTGCATTGGTGAGGACGGTTCGCCATTTTGGATCTGTATCAGCGTTATTTGAATATCTTCTCTTTATACTTTTCAGAAATAACGTTACAATCATTACCGCCCAAATGGAGCCAATACACATTATCCATACCGACGAAGCGAATACCTGACTTGTATACCCCGCTCCCCCCAAGCCGTCAAGCCCCATGGATTTTGCTCCTATTCCCGCAGCCATAAGCTCATAAGGAGCAGAACCGATAACTGAAAGTCTCATCCACGGAATTGGTATACCTAAGACAGGCACCATTGTAATCAGAGCTACTATAACCGCTAATGCGGGAACTATTGTAGAAATAGCACCCGTTCTGAACGCCTTCAGCATCTTGGCCCTGGTCAGGCCTATCCTTATACCCTCCCTGTAGGAAATATTAAAGTATAATATGGCCTGTAGGATTATGAACCCGATGATTACCGCCCCGCATAGAAAAAATACTTTGCTGTTCGCAATCTGCAAATAATCTTTCATAATGTCCCTCCCTATTTAATAGAAATGTACCATGGAAACTATTTTAGTTCCATTAGTTTCTTATTTAATTATATTACTTGCAAGTTGGCATGTCAATTGATCAATCTTTATATAAATGTACAAATTATCTTTTGTGTGATATATAATTGTATTGAGAATACTGTGAGAGGAGATCAGAAAATGATAAAAATTCCGGAGAGAATTCACCTGGCGAATCTGCCGACACCGGTAGAAAAGCTCGAAAGGCACACAAAAGCACTTGGAGGGCCGGAAATCTATATAAAAAGGGATGATCAGACAGGCACTGAGCTTTCCGGCAACAAGGTCAGGAAGCTTGAATATTCTGTAAAGGAAGCTCTGGATACTGGCTGTGATTATTTGATTACCTGCGGAGGCCTGCAATCCAACCACTGCAGGGCAACAGCCGCAGCTGCAGTCAAACTGGGAATGAAGTGCTGCCTTGTACTGAGAGGAGAGCAGGACTCTGAAGCAGTAGGAAATCTTCTAATTGACAGACTGCTTGGAGCCGATATACGCTTTATTACCGCCGATGAATACAGCAATCAAAGGGCGGAAATAATGGAAGGCATTAAGAACGAGCTGGAGCAAAAGGGATTCAGTCCTTATATCATCCCCGAGGGAGCCTCCAATGGGATAGGTGGCTTCGGCTATTATACTGCCATGGAGGAAATCATAGAACAGGAAAAACAACTGAATGTAAGCTTTGACTGCATAATGCTTGCCGTCGGCTCAGGGGGTACATACTCAGGCTTGTGGCTTGCCAATAAGCTGCACAACCACTCCGCTGATATCTATGGTATAAATGTAGGTGGGGATGCTGAGTATTTTAAGACAAGAATACAGGAAATATTATATGAGAGCATGGCGTACATGGATGTCAATGTAACGGTATCCAAGGATGAAATAAATATTATAGACGGTTATGTAGGAAGGGGCTATGCCTTAAGCCGCCCTGAAGAGCTTGAATTCATACGCGATCTTGCACGGCTGGAGGGAGTAATCCTGGATCCTGTTTATACCGGCAAGGCTATGTACGGACTGACTGAGGAGATTAAAAAGGGAACCTTCAGGGATTACAAGAATATCCTCTTCATTCATACAGGCGGACTATTCGGGCTATTTCCCCAGGGAAACCTGTTTGAGCTATAGTGAAAGAGCCTCTTCACGTGAAGAGGCTCTTTTATTATAGCTATATTTTTACATCAATATATTTTCCAAAATGATTTCCAATGGATTTTCTCATATTGTCCATAAAATAATCCGGTTTATTATCTGACTTTGTGGTTGTAGTAGTCTTCCCACCTGATGTATATACCCTTCCGCATTCCGGACATATGTCTGTATATATCTGTACAGACTGTGATATAACCTTCCGGCCTGATGCCTGGGCTTTTGAGTTCTCCCTTGAGACATGCTCCTGCTCGTGAGCCATTACGGCTGCAGCCGAGCTTTCCGGAGACACATGGGTAGGTGCCTTGAAGGATACTCCGGGGTCGTCAGATCCATCGACATACTTGCGGTTCTGACAAGTCAGGCATCCTACCTCTCCTATCCTCTTCATCGTTTCGGCTTCCCCGCTGCTTCCGACAATTGATATCTGCCCGTCGTCACTATTTGTAACCGGAGCACTCTGCATTGAAGTCTCAGCCGTTCCCGGACTGTATTTCGAGTATTGACTGATATAATTGTACCCGCTTATACCTGTTTGAAGGGACATATATATCTCCCCCTTATATAATCTATAAGTTGTACATATTATACCACATTTTTCTATGAAATTGAATATTATTCATTTCATTATGCTTGTTGTATAGTATCATCCTCAGAATCCAAATCAATGACAAAATTACTCATGCTGTATCCTGCCAACCATCTGCAGCAGACCTTGCCCCTTATTCCACCCCCGTATCTTGATTTAAGGCTGCTTAAAATATCTATGGCAGGCTGCCCCAGCTCAACATGGACAGTGTAGTTGAAATCTATGGTAACTATGTCATCTTTGTCCGGTTTACTCACTATGGGGTGCTTTTCGGCAAAATCCTTTGTGCCCTTCCAATTCAATATCTGCCGAAGACAGCTGTCCTTCCCCAGCATCTCCTGCTGGAAAATCTTCTTTTCCGTCTTTATATAACCACCTACAATGTAGAACTTCAATTCTAACAATTTATATCCCCTCTTTCGCTTATAAGCGCAGAAACACTTTCCGTATTCAGATATAATTCCTTTATGCACTGCTTTGCTTCACTAATCTTCATAAATAAATACACTCCTAAAACAAAGCATACTTTGTTATTTTTTTAACACTGTTAATTATATTATATTTTATAAACTAGTAAAAGTAAACTGTTTGTTATATGAAAATGAAAAAAAGGCAGCTATCTGTTTAAAAATCAGGTAGATGCCTTCAAACTGATACTGTTTATGCAATTTTATGCATTCATTTTTAGTCTTTTCATCGTCACTACTTCATCAAAGAATTGTTTTGAATATACCATACTTATCAATACAGTCTTATTGCCAACCTTTGACTGAAACACCTTCACTATTTTCCCCTGGCATATTTCCTGCCCGTTCCTGCCTGCAGCAGCCACTGTATCCCCTACCTTTGGAAGAGGAAGGTATTCATATGGAAAGGTAATAAGCGCCTCATCCTCTGAATAGCAGTAATCTTTTACATATATCGCCAGTCCGGGACAAGCTGCAACACAGATTCCGCATCCGCTGCATTTTTCAAAATCAATATAAGGCAAATTGGTTATCGGTTTTCCTACACTTATTGCCCCTTTGGCACAAGACGTTTCACATGGATTGCAGGGTATTTCCTCTACACATTCAATAACTGCAATGGGACCCTTCAAGTAATCCTCTTTTTTGGGAAACGCTGGTGAATTCTTCAATTCTTCAATAGAGGGGCAACCTATCTTCTTCAAACAGTTCTTCATTATACTACCAGCTCCTTTGCGGCTGCTATTATGCGTTCCTTTGCCAGTTTTCTTTTTTCCCCGAAAGCCCCACATCTTAATGAATCCAACTTATCCCATACTACTTCG
>LOES01000005.1 GCA_001515955.1 Clostridia bacterium BRH_c25
CTGGCAAATCCCGAGGTATTTCAGGTGAATCGTATGCCGGCACATTCTGATCATACCTATTATACCAGTGAGCAGGAAGCATTCACTGGTGGTGCAATGCATATGCGAAAAACCTTGAACGGTACATGGAAATTTTACTATGGAATGAATATTGACTGTGTGCCGCAGGACTTTCATACAATTGACTATTCCTGTTCGGGCTGGGGTGATATTACAGTGCCGGGACATATGGAGCTGCAG
Organism: Clostridia bacterium BRH_c25; assembly: GCA_001515955.1. The sequence goes on from LOES01000005.1 coordinate 241, forward strand.
GGCTATGGCAATCCTAAATATAACGACACCCGCTATCCCTGGGATGGAGTTGAGGAGATTGTGCCACATAACATTCCCAAGGATAACAGCCCTGTCGGATGCTATGTACGGGAATTCACAATCCCCGAGGATTGGAATGGGAACAAAATCTTTTTGTCCTTTCAGGGAGTAGAAACCGCATTCAATGTCTGGTGTAATGGAAAATATGTAGGCTACAGTGAAGACAGCTATACTCCCAGTGAGTTTGACATCACAGATTGTGTTACCAAAGGTAAGAACAAGCTTGCTGTCGAGGTTTATAAATATTGTTCGGGAAGCTGGCTGGAAGATCAAGATTTTTGGCGTATGTGCGGTATCATAAGAGAAGTGTATATCTATACTGTGCCCTACGTGCATATTCAGGATATATTTGTAAAGACTGATCTGTCTGCCGATTATAAGGATGCTGCGCTTAAGGTGAATCTGAAACTTGCAAATCCATCACAAACTGCATTGACTACCCGCTTCAAGCTATACCACGCAGGAGAACTTGTAATCGAGACCTCAGCAGTGCCCTGCACCGATGCGGCATATCTTTCCGCAGAGGTCGCCAATGCTGCTCTCTGGAGCGCGGAAGTACCAAACCTCTATCAGCTTTATATGTATCTGGAGGATGTGGTCACAGGCAATCTGATAGAGGTCGTACCCTATAGGATTGGCTTCCGTAAGATTGAAATGATCGACAGGATGATGCACATCAATGGCAAGCGTATCGTATTCAAAGGCGTGAACCGTCATGAATTTTCCTGCTATCGCGGAAGAGCTATTACCGATGAGGAGATGGATTGGGATATCAAGTTTATTAAGGCAAACAATATAAATGCAGTACGCACCTCACACTATCCAAATCAAACCCGTTGGTACAACCTGTGTGATGAGTACGGCATCTATCTGATAGATGAGGCCAATTTGGAGACACACGGAACATGGCATATGGGGGTGAACGAAAACACACTTCCCAACGACAATGAGAAATGGACAGCCTCAGTGTTGAGCCGTGCCGAAGCGATGCTTCAACGGGACAAGAACCACGTATCAATTGTAATCTGGTCCTGTGGAAACGAGTCCCACGGGGGCAGCAACATCTATAAAATGAGTCAATATTTCCATTCAGCTGATCCATCGAGGCTTGTACATTATGAGGGTGTATGTCATGATCGTCGCTATAACGACAGCTCCGATTTTGAGAGCCGGATGTACGCATTTATTCCAAATATTGAAGAATATCTAAATGACAGTCCCCAGAAGCCTTATATCCTGTGCGAATACGCTCATGCAATGGGCAACTCCTGTGGTAATCTATATAAATATACTGAGTTGGCAGACAAATACCCAATGTATCAAGGTGGTTTTATCTGGGACTTTATAGATCAGGGTCTTGTCAAAAAAGACCCCTTTGGCAACGATTTCATTGCCTTTGGTGGTGACTTTGGCGATCGGCCGACTGATTATAACTTCTGTACGGACGGAATCATCTACTCGGATAGAAAACCATCCCCCAAGATGCAGGAGGTAAAATGCCTCTATCAGAACTTCAAAATCACACCTGATGCAACGGGAGTGACCATCAAAAATGAAAACCTGTTCATCAATGCAAACTGTTACATCCTTCAATTTGTGCTGTTGAAGAATGGCGTAATCATCCAAGAAGGAAGTGCTAGGGTGGACATCGAACCACAGTGCCAACAGCGTACCTCACTGCCCCTTGAAAAACAGACTGAGGGAGGTGAGTATGCGGTGAATGTCAGCCTCGTACTGCCAGAAAAGACGATGTTCGCTGAGGCAGGACATGAAATTGCTTTTGGACAGCACATTTATAATGTAGAAACCAAGCCAGCCCATATCTACGGAGAACCTATAAAGGTAATTGATGGAGATTGTACCTTTGCGATAATCGGCAGCGGCTTTCAGATACAGTACTGCAAACGCTTTGGAAGACTCGGTTCACTGATCTATAATGGAAGAGAGTTCGTGCAGACGCCTCTTCATACAGTGCTTCCAAACTTCTGGCGTGCACCTACTGACAATGATGAGGGTAATCAGCTCAAAGCCCGCTGCGCACAGTGGAAGCTTGCAAGCTTGTATGCAATACCAAAGAATGTACGCTTCGGCCATGATGATTACAAAGCTACCGTAATGGTTGATTATGAACTGGGAACAACTCCTGCGTCCCAGTGTACACTCATCCATGAAATCGCTGGAGATGGAAGCATCCATGTTACCATGTCATATGCAGGGGTGGAAGGTCTGTCGGAAATGCCGAATTTTGGTGTTGATTTCAAGATTCCTGATAGCTATCATAAATTCCAGTGGTATGGATTTGGACCGGATGAAAATTACTGCGATAGAGCAAAGGGTGCACGCTTGGGTATCTTTGAAACTACTGCACAGGAGAATGTCTCGCAGTATGTAATTCCGCAGGAATGCGGCAATCGCACACAGGTACGCTGGGCGAGGATCACTGACGAAATGGGTACAGGCATTCAAATTTCAGCAGATGAGCCGATAGAGCTTTCGGTACTGCCCTATACCTGCCACGAGCTGGAAAATGCCTACCATCACTATGAGCTTCCGCGCATCACCAATACGGTACTGAACATTTCTCATAAGCAGATGGGTGTGGGCGGCGATAATACTTGGGGTGCAAGAACTCATGAAGAATTCCGGATCAAATCAAATAGAAGCATGAGTTTTTCTTTTACCATCAGAGGCTGTTGCGAATATATTGAACGCACTTAAAGTATTACAGCGGGTATAGTGCGAATTCAATTAAATTATGGAGACGTTTACGCTCTATTGGAATTATTAGAATTTGAAAAATGAAAAAGATTCCACGATAATTACTACAGAAATTACAGAAAATATAATAGTGCCTCATAACGTATATTTCTTCTTGAGCATGGGAGGCACTGAATCAAGGATGTGATTATATGTTTAGGAGGGATTCTATGAGTCATCATAAGCAGGAATCGAAAGCAAAGGATAGCGTAGATGAGTTAAAGTATGCAAATGACAGAAGAATCGAAGAGTTATTGAAAATCAATAACCGATATGTCCGTACCCAAAGGCATCTGGAAGAAAACTCAGATATAGCCAGGCTTGACCAGATAAAGCATTCCTTCGAGATTCAGGCTGAAAGAGAAGCTAGAATGGAAAACCTCAAGAATATAATCGCTTACGGCAAACATGAAGATGTGGATGAGGTTGGAAATCTTAAAAGGAACATGGAGTTTACAAATCACTATCTTCAGCACCATGCTGCCCATTTGGATGAAAATACCCTGGAGAATACGAAAACAAAGCAGGAGCATAGAAAAGAGCAGCTTGATTTCATTAATTAGAAATACTGTATAAAACTCAATGTTTGCCGGCAAACACAGGTGATACTCTGTACCACCTGTGCTTTTTATTGGTCGTGACATATCGTCATTGGGATTTATTTGAACATTTCAAATTAACAGAAAAAGTGATATTATTATCTATTAAAGGGGTTGATTGCATTGAAGCGAAAAGAGAAGGTGCATAATGCTTTAAAGTCCTTATGCGATAAAATGGCTGCAGAGGAGTTTTTTAAAGGTTTTCAGGGCTTTACTACAGAAGAATTGGCTGCATATGTTAACATAGAGAGAAATAATGTAAGCAAAGAGTTAAATGTACTGATTAATGAAATGAAGGTCGTTAAGATAACAGGTCGGCCTGTGTTTTATCTGGACAAGGAGTATTTGGAGAATTCCTTGTCTCTGCAGTTGAATGAAAGCATATACCAATCTATTGATGCTTTACTGGCTTTGAAGAATAAAAGCAAAGACGTCTTTATAGCAAATCCTTTCAGTCACATGATAGGCTATAACGACAGCCTGAAAAATCAGATAAAGAAGCTGGAGGCAGCTGTCATTTATCCGCCCGATGGGCTTCATATCCTCCTTGTAGGACCTACCGGTGTAGGTAAATCAACGCTTGCTGAATTCATGTACAAATATGCCGTGGCAACCAAGGTAATCAGTGAAAATGCAAGCTTTGTAGTTTTCAATTGTGCGGATTATGCAGAAAACCCCCAACTTTTAATGGCACAGCTGTTTGGCTATGTTAAAGGTGCGTTTACAGGTGCTGATTCGGACAAGGACGGTTTGATAGATAAAGTAAATGGGGGATACCTGTTTTTAGATGAAATCCACCGGCTTTCTCCCGAAGGTCAGGAGATGCTTTTTACCGTTATAGACAAAAAGCTTTATAGGCGGCTTGGGGAAATTGAGTTGAAAAGAAAAGCAAATGTGCGCATAATAGGTGCAACAACAAAAGATCTTAATTCCAGCCTCCTTGAGACCTTTGTGCGAAGAATTCCCATAATAGTTGAGCTTCCGCCTCTTGAACAACGTTCTCTGCCGGAAAGATATGAGATGGTAAGGCAGTTTATCAGCAATGAAGCTAAACGTATCAATGTTGATATTGCTACAGATGCTGAGGTTATTAAGGCTATGTTGCTTTATAATTGTCAAGGAAATATAGGACAGTTGAAGAGCGATATACAACTGATATGTGCCAGAGGCTATCTGGAATATAAAACTCAGAATAGGAAAAGAGTAGAAATGACAATGGCTCTTTTGCCGGACTACATATTCAGTGGGTTTTTTGATTCGAAAAAAAGAAATGAGATTGAGAGCACTATTGAGTTGTCGGATAAAAAAGAAATAATCTTCTCAAAATCCTTGGATACTTGTATCAATATTGAGGATAAATACAGTATTTCCCAGAAAATATATGGGGAGATAAATACCAAGCTGGTTGAATACGCTGAAAAAGGATATAGTAAGGACATAATTAACAAGGCTTTGGACAAGCACATACAAAAATATATAAATGAACTGGAAAAGAAATTCAACTACCGCTGTCAATCCGTTCAGAATGAGGAGCATTTCAGATTCATAAAGCCTAATGTATACCATGCTGTTGAATACTCATTGAAATTAGCAGAAAAAAGTCTGGAGCGCAGTTTTGCAAGCCGGGTATATGTTTCACTTTCGATGCATATAAGCGAATTGATTGCGAACTATGGCAGCAAGAGATATGAAAATCTGGAAGATATAAAAAGCATAGTGCTCAACTATCCCAAGGAATATGAAGCAGCCGGGATAATCAGGGACGAACTTGAAAGAGAGTTGAGAATAATAATATCAGAAGAGGAAGTAATATTTATTACAATGTTCCTTTATGCCGTTAATAAGGAGAATAGCTATGACAGTAATAAAATAGGGATATTGATTATATGCCACGGTGAAAACACTGCAACAAGTATTGCAAATGTAGCCAATAAGCTTTTATCTACTAATATATGCAATGCTATAGATATGCCCCTTGACAGAAACGTGGAAGATACCTTGAAGGAGGCCATAGATATAGTCAGGAAGATAGACCGGAAAATGGGAGTTCTTCTGATGATCGATATGGGTGCCTTGGCAACCTTCCCTGAAATCATTACAGAAAAAACAGGCATCAAAACGAAATGTGTAGAAATGGTTTCAACGCCTTTGGTTTTGGAGGCCATACGGAAGTGCCTTTTTTTCGATATTGATCTGGACAGCCTTGGAGAAGAGCTTAAGACAATTACGCCTTATACGGAAAGAAGTGCGGCCTTAAGGCAGGGATATAAGCTTGAAAACAGGAGGAAGAAGTATATCCTGGTCACTTGTATGACAGGAGTGGGCACTGCAAAAAAGCTGGTTTCTATTATCAGGAATATGAAATTTGTGAAAAACCATAAAATTGAAGTCATTAATATCAATAAAAACGAATATGAGCATAAGTCTGACTTTTTTGAAGGACAGGTTTTGGCAGTAGCAGGGACTGTGGATCTTAACATATCTGATGCAGTGTATATACCAACTGAACAGATAATAACCCAAGAGGGTATGAACAAATTCGAACTCTTGCTGAAAAATACTGATCCCTATATTTTAGGCAGCTTGAACAGCTCATTGGGCGTCACTCTTCTAAAGGCCCTGGAGGAGACCCTGGTTTTTCTTAATCCTGCAAAGGTCTATCAGTGTATCAGCAGTGCATATAAGCTGATAGCAAGTGAGCTTGATATCCAAGGCAGCGAAAGTCTGGAAACAAGATTTATGATTCACTGCTGTTGTATGATAGAAAGGTTGATCAGAAATGATTCCATATACCATCACGACGCAAATACCACTATTAATGAGAACAAGCTTCTTTATAACATACTCCGGTACAATTTAAAAAATACTGAAGAAGTATTTGGAGTAAGCATTCCTGATACAGAAATTTGCTATGTAATAGATATGATTAATACAGTTTGATACAGAATGCCATCCTCTCGATATTGATTGGCCAAAACTGATACAAATAAGCATATGAGCAAGCATTTATGGAGTTCAGGTTTTGCTGAATATAATATTTAAAAAGAATAGTGCAGTAAGGCTGAGGATTTCAGCGGCTTTACTGCACTATTCTTTTTTTGATACTAACTTTGGCACATTAATTGCACTATAAATAATCGGATATCCAAATGACTTATTATAGAACCTATAAAAATATCGAGAGAGGAGGAATATTTTGATTGAGGTTATCATCATTACCCATGGAGACCTAGCAAAAGCATTGAAAGAAAGCGCTGAACTGATAGTTGGAAAACAAAAACACATCCAGACCTTCTGTCTTAAACATGGTGATAGTGTTGATGAGCTAAAAGAAAATATCAATCAGGCAGTATCCCTTTGCTTGCAGGAAGGAAATGAAGTTATTGCACTGACAGATATGTTTTCCGGAAGTCCATTCAATGTAACAACAGCTAATATGAATGAGCTTGGTTTCATCCATATTACTGGCATCAACCTTCCGATACTTATTGAAATCCTATTGATGAGACAGTCTGCCGGCATCAGAGAAATAAGTGAAGCGGCTGTTGAAAACGGACGCAATTCCATTAAGTTGGTCAATGATCTTTTAAGGAGGTAGGATAGTTGAAAAGCATCGTGCTGACAAGAATAGATGACAGGTTAATTCATGGTCAGGTAGTAACAGCTTGGGTAAAGCATGTCAAGGGCAACAGAATAATCATTGTAGACGACGTGCTGATAAAGGACTTGTTTATACAGCAAGTGCTCAAGATGGCTGCACCGAGTGGGATAAAGGTTGATGTATTCAGCCGGGAGGCTGCTATAGAAGATCTAGAAGGAAACTCCAATAGTGATGAAAGGATCATTATTCTGGTAAAAGTACCTCAGGTAATTGAATATCTGATAGACAACGGGGTTGATATAAAGACGTTAATTTTGGGAGGTATGGGAGCAAGAGCCGGAAGACAAAGGTTTCATAAAAACATATCGGTAGATAATGACGAATTGGAGTGTTTCAAGAAATTAGCTGACAAAGGTGTCCAGGTATTGATACAGATTGTACCTGATGAGAGGGCAATCGATATTAATAAGTTAATTTGAAAGGAGAATGTATAAATGACAGTTCTTCAAGCGGTAATGCTCGGAATGATTTACTTTCTAGGGAATAGTGCATTAATAGCAGGCCCTATAGGATACTATACTTTTTACAGACCTCTCGTAGCAGGCTTTTTGACAGGTTTGGTCCTTGGAGACCCCGTGACCGGAACAATTGTCGGTGCAACTATTAATTTGATGTACATAGGCTTTATAGCTGCCGGAGGAGCGCTGCCAGGTGACCCGTGTCTGGCAGGTGTACTGGGTACTGCATTAGCCATTACCTCACACCTTGATACACAAGCTGCTGTAGCCATTGCGGTTCCCTTGGGCTTGCTTGGAACACTTATATGGTTCGGAAGGCTCACAATATCAGCCTTTTTTGCGCACAGGGCAGATAAATATGCAGTAGAAGGTGAAAGCAGCAAGATCTGGCTCATGAATGTCCTGGCACCTCAAAGCCTCATATTTCTTATGACATTTGTCCCGGTCACATTGGCAGCACTCTACGGAACATCCTCTGTGGCAAATGTAATCAATCTGCTTGGCGGAAATGTATTACATATATTAATAGTTGTAGGGGGTATGATGCCTGCACTCGGTATCGGCCTCAACCTTAGAGCAATATACAAGGGTGAAACAAGAATATTCTTTTTCCTAGGTTTTCTGATCACTGTATACTTTAATCTGACAATGATTTCAATAGGCTTCTTATCAGTATGTATTGCATTGATCTATATGCAATTAACGGAAAGGAGAGAATCTAATGCAGTCTAATATTGCTGAAAATGCGGCTATTAAGGGCAGCACAGAAGAAAATGGCAAATTAAACAGGAAAGATATAGTAAAATCATGGCTGACATGGCTCTTCTTCAATCAAGGGTGTTATAACTACGAGAGAATGCAGGGGGTGGGTTTCTGCCATGCAATGGTACCCATTATAAACAAGCTGTATAAAGACAAAAGCGAAGAAAAAAGCAAAGCGCTCCAGAGGCATTTGGGCTTCTTCAATACCGAGCCTAACTTCGGTGCTCCCATAGTGGGTTTGACAGTAGCCATGGAAGAGGAAAGAGCAAATGGAGCAGATATTAGTGATGATGCCATTAACTCTGTAAAAACAGGGCTGATGGGTCCTATTGCGGGAATAGGCGATACGGTCATACAGGGGGTATTGGTACCTCTGCTTTTAGCCTTCGGCATAGGACTTTCAACTGAAGGGAACCTGATGGGCCCTATACTCTATATTATTCTGGTTTCAACAATTGTACTGGGAATATCATATATTGGGTTCATGCAAGGCTACAAGAAAGGCCGGGATGCAATCATATCCTTTCTGCAAAGCGGTGTTATAAATAAAGTTGTGACCGGTGCAGGAATAATAGGCTGTATAGTACTGGGCGCTCTCGTTGCAAACTATGTATCCCTCAGTACACCTGTAATACTGACTATAGGACAACAACAGGTAGGCCTCCAGGAGAAACTTCTGGATGTCATACTTCCGAAAGCACTGCCCCTGGGGATAACTTATCTTACATATAAGCTTTTGGATAAGGGTTTCACTTCCATAAAGGTAATGCTTATGATTATTGCTACAGGAATTGTTGGAGGATTACTGGGAATATTCTAATTATTAATTATTTGGAGGAAAAAATGAAGAGAAGAATGAACAATATCTTTAAAAAGGATGGCAAAAGCTTCATACTTGCTATTGACCACGGATCAGGCGTTAATGTGCTGCCGGAGCTCAACAATACAGGTGCTCTAATTGAGAAAGCTGTAAAAGGCGGAGTGGATGGTGTGCTTATGACCTTTGGAATGGCGTCCGCTTATCAGAAAGAATTAGGTAATGCCGCCATGCTGCTTAGAATGGATGGGGGAACATCAGAACTCAATGTCACAGGATCACCCATGGAAGTAATGTATTCTGTTGAAGATGCCATACGTGTAGGTGCTGATGCGGTTCTCTGCATGGGATTTCCAGGTGCCACACAAGAGGAAGTCAGCCTTAAGGGTATAGCTGGATTGGTTTCAGAAGGACTTAAATGGAATATCCCTGTAGGTGCAGAAATGCTTCCAAGAGGCTTTGAATTCGGCAAATTCCAAGACTGCAGAACACCCCAGAATCTCAAGCTTGCCGGCAGGATAGGCTGCGAATTGGGATTGGACTTTGTTAAAACAGAATACACAGGAGACAAAGAAAGCTTTAAAGAACTTGTACAGGGCTGCTATAAGCCGGTGCTTATACTGGGCGGAGGAAGCTCCAAGGCAGAACGGGAAGTGCTTCAACTGGTCAAGGATGCATTGGATTGCGGAGCAAGCGGTGTTATCATGGGAAGGAACATATGGAGACATCCACAGCCGGAAAAATTATGTGCGGCAATCACTGCTATCGTACATGGCAATGAGGAAGTGGATAGTGCCCTCAAGCTATTGAAATAACACTTTACTGCAACATGGAGGAAGCAACATGTTGCAGTTCCATTTAAAAGGAGAACAATAATGAGTGATTTTAAATTCGTGAATACCAGCTACACCTTGGGGAATGGGTGCCTGGAAAGCCTGAAAAATTATAAAGACGGAAAAATTGCGCTGGTAGTAGACAGCAGAGTACTCAACGCTCTTGAGCTTGAAGACAGGCTGTACAATACTATACTCAAGGATTGTGATTACAAGGTCATCTGTGACATGCCCAAAGAACCAACAATGGAGCTTTTGGAAAAGCCCATAGAGGATATAAAACAATTTGAACCAAAATACATTATTGCTATTGGAGGTGGATCAGTGATAGATAGTGCCAAGATATTATGGCTCTTCTATGAACTTCCTGATTACACCTGGGAACAGGCCTTGGCTCCATATGAAGTTTCCAAATTCCCCGGCAGGACAAAGCTGATAGCCATACCTACTACAAGTGGTACAGGTTCAGAGACGACACACGCTGCAGTGGTAAAGGATCATGGGAAAAGAAAAAGATTAGTTCTGACTTCTGAGATTATGCCCAGCGAGGCAATACTTGACTTCGAGCTTTTGCGAAGCCTGACCCCGAATATCATCGCATTTTCAGGCACCGATGCACTAGCTCATGCAATTGAATCTGCTACTGCAAAAGTGGCATCCCCCTTAGTTGAAATGGTATCTGTATGTGCTGCCGTAGATATTCTCGAACTGCTTCCCAAATCCTTTGACGGAGATTTGGATGCCAGGGCAAAAATACATATAGCTGCCTCTCTTGCAGGAGCAGGGATCAGTAACAGCATAACGGGGCTGGCTCATGGAATGGATTTTGCCGGCGGAGATTTTAATCTCCCCCATGGACTCGTTACCGGAATGCTTCTGCCTTATACCATGGAGTTTTTAATGCCTAACCCTGTTTATGAAACAATTGCTTACAGACTGAATATTGAAGGAAATAGTGAAGAAAAACAAAGGAAGCTGATTGACAGAATATTTGAGATTAATAAATATATAGGCATGCCCTTATCCTTTAAAGAGGCTGGTGTGCCCGAGGAAGCATATATGTCCAAGCTTGATGCCTATGTAGAGCTGGCTAAAGCTGATGCAAATGTCACGTTTGCCGCAAAAACTCCTGATGCTTTAGAACTTCGGGAAATGTTCACAAAAATGTATTATGGCAAATAGTAAAGGAGAATATCTGATGAGTGAAAAAATGAAGGTAGCTGCTATTACAGATGAAAGAAAAGTAGAGATAAAAGAGGTTACGAAACCGATACCCTCAGCAAATCAAATATTAATCAATATCAAAGCCTGTGCTCTATGCACTTGGGAACAAAGAGCCTTTACAAGACTTACTAAAATGCCCCTTCCTTTTGTAGGCGGTCATGAGATTTCCGGAGTGATCGAAGCTGTTGGCGAAAAAGTTAATGTATCAGATTTCCCCATTGGTCATAAGGTTGCTGCCCGCTTGATCAATGTCTGCGGAAAATGCTATTTTTGCAGAAACGGCATGGAAAATCTTTGTGTGGAAATCAATAATCTGGACGATTCAAACATGGAAATACCGGGCACCGGTGGACTTGGTGAATATATTGCAGTAAATGCTTCACAGGTTTACAAGCTATCCGACGGTATTTCCTTTGAGCATGGAGCTTTTGCGGAGCCTCTGGCCTGTGTTGTAAACAGCATTGAGCAGGGGAAAATACAACTGGGGGAAAATGTCGTCGTAATTGGCGGCGGTGTTATGGGTATGCTGCATATAATGCTCAGCAAGCTTAAAGGCGCTTATGTAATAATCAGCGAGCCTGATGAGACGAGAAGGAGGCTGACATTGGAGCTGGGAGCCGATATAGCAATTGACCCTCTTGAAAAGGATCCTGTACAGACAATTAAGGATATGACAGAAGGAAGAGGGGCGGATGTGATATTTAATACAACTCCGATTTCAGCTGTCGCAGAACAGGCAGTCAATATGGCAGGTTATGCAGGCCGTGTTGTAATGTACAGCTCTATCCATCCCGACAAGCCCATCAGCATAAGCCCGCAGTGGCTGCACAAATCCCAGGCAATCATTACCGGTGCGGTAAGTCCCAGTGTCAGGTCCTTTGAAATGGCAGTAAGGCTTCTCTCCAAAGGGCTTATAAACCCGCATAAACTTATTGCAGGTACATACTGCCTGGCAGATGTGCAGAAAGCTTTTGAGATGGCAGTTGTACCGAATACCTACAGAATAATAGTTACGCAGTAGTGACATCTGGAAGACTATGTAGTACATAAAACGACCACAGAGAGTTTGCTTTGGGTGAGCTCTCTGTTTCTAATTATGAATGGAGGATAATGTCAATATGACAAAGCAAACCATTACAGTAAACAATAAAACCGGTCTTCATGCAAGACCAGCCAGCTTGTTGGTCACAACTGCCCTAAAGTGCAAATCGGATATAACAATCACAAAAAATGGTAAAAACGCTAACGCCAAAAGTATACTGTCTATATTGTCATTAGGGGCTGCAAAGGGTGACAGTATTGTTTTAACAGTAAACGGCATTGATGAGAAGGAGGCTGCCAAAAAAATAATGGAACTGTTTGATTCTAACTTTGGCGAATAAGGTTCTTTGAGATCATTGAAAAACCGGCATCAATATTGGTGTCGGTTTATTAGTTGCCTACAGGCTCATTAAGTATAATATACTGTTGTTATATGATCTAATGAAGTTGTCCCCCTTCATGTTATTGTTCCTCTTTAAGATTGATTTTTCTATAGCAATATTCATATTCATTAGTCTTTTATATACAAGGTATATTATTCATGAAATAATACAAACCCATATACCATAAATTAGGGTATTGGTCCAATTTTGTTTGATTTCTGATATTTTGTATTTTAAAACGCATTTTTAAACGCTAAATAAACTGATAATAGGTAGAATATGTTATAAGGCATATTACAAATATGTTACACGGAGGAGGCATGAAAAGAGTGTTGGAGAGGCTGGGAAGGTTGATAGGCATAGGGAGTGCAGCAAAATATGATGATATTATTTCAGGAATAAAAGAAGTCAATTCAGGTAATCTGAGTAAAAAATTCTGGAGCAAGGATATAAAGGTAAGAGAACTTACCAATGGGATAAATGAGCTGCTTTTTAATTACAGAAAGGTTCTTGCGCAGATTGGCATGAATTCTGATCAGTTATATCATGAAACTAAAAAATTGTCTGCCGGAACTGTTAAGACCAGCTCTGCGATGCAGGAAATAGCAGGCACAATTGAAGATATTGCTTCAGGTGCAGAGAAGCAGAACGAGATGATTAATGATGTTATGGTGAGCAGCAGCAGGCTTGTGAAGCTGGCAGGGGAAACCAGCGGAAGGGTTGAGAATACAAGGGAAAATCTGGAACAGACTGTTTCATATTTCAAGGACAGCAAGGAAATCATTCAGCAGCTTATTAAGAGAATGCAATCCAGAGTCGAAGGGAATATTTCATTGTCACAGAATACAAAGCAAATATCGGATAGCTTAAAAAGCATAAATAACATTATAGGTGTAGTAAAAAATATTTCCGCACAAACAAATTTGCTGGCATTGAACGCTTCAATAGAAGCAGCCAGAGCCGGTGAAGCCGGCAGAGGTTTTTCAATCGTGGCAAGCGAAATAAGAAAGCTGGCTGAGGAATCCAAAGAAGCAGCTGACAAGATTGGTAAAATGGTAAATAGCTTTGAAGGTGAAATTGTTGCACTTATTGATTGCTTTGATAATGGGATCAGCCAAGAGCAGGAAGATTCAAAAATACTGTCGAAGGCCGGAAAAGGGTTCGAGGATATGGTCACAACCGGTGAATTGACAGTGAAGACAATGACAGAGACCTGTAAGGACATTGAATTGCAAGAGAAGGAAATTGAAAAAGTGAATGATTGCCTCGGAAAGGTAACGACTGTAGCAGAGGAGATTGGTGCAGGAACAGAACAAGTGGCTGCAGTGATCGAAGAGCAGTCAACAATTATAGAAGAGATGGCATCTGAAGCGGCATCCTTTGAAAAGATGAGTGAGATAATGACAAAAATTATTAAGGAGCATTCACAAGTAAAAATAGGAAAAGAGGCAATGGATTTAATTACAAACAAATGGAGGGGTTTTGCAGAGGATCTGGCAGCAAGAACGGATATAATCAGATTGGACAGGGATGAACATACAAAGTTGTTTAAGAAGCTTTCAAAAGAGAATAATGAAAAGATAGTGCTCTATACATATAAACCTGACAGCACCAGAGTAGGCTGTAACCTTGACGGTATACCTCCCATAGACTTGAGGAACCGGCCTTGGTTTATCGGAGCACTGCAGGGAAAGATATTTATATCGGATTTATATATTACTACTGATACAAATGAAATTGTATTGACTATAGCAGCTCCTATATATGATAAGGGCGAGGTCATAGCGGTACTGGGGCTGGATGCAGTTATTGAGAGCTAGTAAAAAAGGCTTCTATTGAAGTATTTTAACGACCAAGGGAGCCTTTTATGAAACTCATTCAGGTCAAGTGGTACATTAATGAAATTTATACTTTCCTATTCGTTATAAAAAAGGAAGTCTCTATCTGAAGAGACTTCCTTTTGATTCACTATTAACTAATCAAAATATAAATAACTGCTTCGTGCGAAGTTGGTCTTTTTCCAGAACCTCTTAATCCACGGCTGTACATAGTAGTCGAGGCCGAAGGCTCCACCGGCACCACCCATAAGGGCAATTGATGCGAATACATACCAGAGTATTTCGTAGCCTGCCATTGCAGATATTATAAAGTTCAAGCAGAGGAATACTGATCCTGCTGATGCAAGGAATGTAAAGAGACCTGCAATAAGTGCCAGACCGATTGCTATTTCCATCAATACTACACTTGACTGGAATAAGAATGCATTAGGTGTAACTATTACATCTGTGAACCACTGATATATTGCCCAAGGCTCTGCGAATATTGGTGTAGGATATGAAGCTGCTGCTTCTCCTACAGCTTCTGCAGCTCCTGAAGCGGCTGTTACAGCTTCTGCGGCTCCTGATGCAGCTGAGGTTCCTGCAACCGACACTATCTTAATGTTGGCAGGATTTAACCAACCTTCCT
Source organism: Clostridia bacterium BRH_c25 (assembly GCA_001515955.1). Next base: position 15,302 of record LOES01000005.1, read on the forward strand.
GTACTTTCTTCCAACCTTCAAGGAACCACATTACACCTACGTACATACGCAGAAGTATTGCCCAGGAAGTATGTGTCTTGTGTGCCAGATGTCCGCCTACGAATGCTCTGTTGTTCTTCATGTGGAAGAATTCATGGAGCATATAGTTCCATATAAGTCTCAAACCGCCAACACCCCACAAATAGTGGAGGTTTACCAAGTGTTTCATAGCCATGGCTATGAAGCCTGACATTGGTGTACCCATAAGCTCAGCTACGCAGTAGTGGCTTCCTATGGATACCATAAAACCGTGAGTGTTAAGTGCGAGCTTCTTCTTTTCAGTTTTTGTTATAGCAGCAGCAATGTTATGAGCGGCACATTCGCCTGTCTGCAAAGCTGTTTCAACTATCTGCGGTATTGGTTTTCCGTCTATTTCGTAGTATGCGTTGTCTCCAACAGCATATACTTCTTCTTTGTCCATGCTCTGCATGTAGTCATTGACCTGTATTCTGTTCCTCTTACCCTGAGTAAGGCCGGTTGATACTGCGAAGCTGTTGCCCTGTACACCGCAAGTCCAGATAAGAGTTTTTGTGTTTATTACCTGTCCATCCTTGAGAACTATGCTGTCCGGAGTTGCCTTGACTATAGGCGAATTCGTCAATACTTTTACGCCTTTCTTTGTAAGGAAGTTCTCCGCTTTTTTCTGCAGGCTCGGTCTCAATATTGGAAGTATTGTTGGAAGTGCTTCTACATTATAGAGAGAAACTTCCTTCGGATCGATTTCATGCTTTTCACATAAAAGCTCTTTCCATTCGAAAAGTTCCCCTACAACTTCAATTCCAGTGAAGCCTGCACCGGCAACTACAAAAGTAAGAAGCTCTTTCCTCCTGGCAGCATCTTTTTCATCTTTAGCAAGCTGGAAGCTGTTCTCGATATGCTCTCTGATTTTCAGAGCATCTTTAAGTGACCATATGGTAAAACCATATTCTTTAACGCCTTCAACTCCGAAGAATGCCGGTTCAGCGCCACAACCAAGAACAAGGTAATCATATTTATAGGTTTCCTTGCTTGATGTAAGAGTTTTTGATTCGTAATCAATGCTATCAACTTTATCTCTTACAACATTGACCTTGGTAGCCTTAAATACATTGTAAAGGTCTACTGTTACGCTTTCTTTGTCTGTTCTACGGCCTGCGATTTCATGCAGCTCTGTGAGAAGAGTGTGGAAAGGATTTGCATCTATCAAAGTAATTTCAACGCTGTGATCCTTCTTAAACTTCTTGCTCAGAACCTTTGCTGCCTCGACTCCAGCGTAGCCTGCGCCGAGTATGACTATTTTCTTTAAGTCTGACAAGATAATACCCCCTTGTATATAATTAACCTATTAAGGAACAAAAAAATATTAATATAATAATATTCATTATTATTATATAATATATATTTAACAAATGCGATAGCTTTTATCGTTTTGTGTTAAAAAAATCGCATTTTATCCGTAACATTAAAATATTATATTAACGAAATGCGGCAATGTCAAAGGAAAAAGCTGTGAAGAGATATGTTTTAGTATTATAATATTAAAGGAAGCTTAAAATATAAAGATTGAGGTGAAAGCGAATGACGAAATATCATATGAAGAAATCCGAGCGGGAAATTACTGATAAGGAATATATTTCCAATATATTAAAAAACGGTAAATATGCAATTGTTTCTATGTGCAGAAATAACGAGCCCTACATAGTTACATTGAGCTATGGATATGACGGGAGTAGAAACTCGCTTTATTTCCACAGTGCCAAGGAGGGCTTGAAAATTGATTTTATAAGGGAAAATCCCAAGGTATGTGCCACTGTAATTGAGGATGGAGGCTATCAGCCAGGGGAGTGCGAGCACAAATATGCCTCTGTGGTTTTCTGGGGAAAGATGTATGCAGTAGAGGACCTGGAAGAGAAAAAGCATGCATTAGTCACCATGATACACCATCTTGAGGGGGTGCCGGAGCCGGTAAAGGCAAGGCTTCTGAAAAATGACAGTGTTTATGAGGGAGTAGGTATATTAAGACTGGATATAAGTGAGATCACAGGGAAAAAAGGAAGCTAAGCTTCCTTTTTCAACTATATTACAAATCTGAGCAGGAGATCATACAAATAACCCAGGATTATCCCGCCGGTCAATATATAAGCTACATACAGGGCAAGGGCTCTCTTGCGCATGATGGTTGCTACACCTGCTATCACCCCTGCACTTGTGCCGGGACCGGTGATCATGAATGCCAGCATTGCGCCTTCGCTGGCTCCGCCTTCCAGAAGTACCTTTATAACAGGCAGGGAGGAAGAGCCGCTTACATATAGAGGGAGACCCATTACCGCAGACAAGGGAACTGCAAACATATTCTCAGGGCTGAAATATCTTAATATAAGCTCTGCAGGTACAAACTGATTGATAAAGTAACCTATGGCAGCGAATATTGTAAAGTATAGCAGCACTTTTTTTAATCCAATGTCAACGATAGCATTCACAAATTCCCTCAGCCTGTATTTTTCGATAACTGTATTCAATCCCGTCAATTCTGAAGCCTCACTGCTGCAGCATGCTGCGGCTGCGCTGGAACAGCCACAGGCCTTGCTGTCTTCAATCACTGATGCACTTGAATAGCTGCAGCAGCTTTCTGCAGCCTGACTGCAGCCACAGGAGCTGCCGGCATTTTCTTGAAATCTTGCCTGATTATCAAGAAACCCGGTATTTTTCTCTATGAAGTGTGTTATATAGCCTGCGCTGAGCCCTATTACAACAGAAGCGGCAGCTAACATCACTGCAAATCTTGTGCTTATAATGCCTGAGAGCATTATGAAACTGTCGGGGCTCATAAGGGGGGAGGATACAATAAAAGCCATGATAGGCCCCCAGGGAAGTGCTGTTGTAAGCATTGACACTATGATGGCCATGGTACCGCATGCACAGAAGGGTGTAAAAGCACCAAAAGCCACACTGCCCGGAATTGATATGCCCGCATTTTTCATAATGGCTTTTTTCATCGTCTCCGGATCCACATAAACTTTTATTGCTGATGCCACGAGTATTCCTAATATCAGGGAGGGGGCATTATGGATCAGAGTGGCGGACACATAGCTGATAGTTTCCTTTAAGATTTCTAACATCTTTTAACCTCCATTAATATCGTAAATTACCGATATATATATGTAAAAAATTATAACGAGGCCAAAAGATGTCCCCCACCTCTATAGGTGGC
>LOES01000006.1 GCA_001515955.1 Clostridia bacterium BRH_c25
AGCAGGAGCAGATAAGAAGAAGAATGCCCAGCATTCTTCAGATGCGAGATACGAGATTCGAGATGCGAGAGAAGCTGGGGTATTCCTTTTAAGCTAAGTAACGGATAATCGCGTAGCGATTCCGTGTAACAGACCTGTGTGCCTGTTACACGTCCCCATAACTTCGTAGCCTGGCCCTAACTCCCGTATCTCGCATCTCGTATCCCGCATCTGCGCACGTTAGTGCGCATTCCTCTTAACTAGCGACTGAAGCTATGTTTTATATAAGACATAGCTTTTTCTTAAGCCTTGTCAAAATATGTTGCACATTATATAATTAATTAGGGTATTAATCATGTTGAATTTCCACCATACCCAATATGAATACTTATGTGTGCTCAGTAAATTATTTTATATGTTCAGCATAGAAAGAAGTGTTGCTATATGAAGGTCAAACTAAAATTTAATATATTCAGATTTTTATTTTTTTGCTTCTTACTTTCTCTGGCTGCCGGATACTTCTATTACAACACTGGTTTGAAGGCTGTAAGCAGTACGGGAAATGCTGTTGAAAGACAGATTATCATACCAAAGGGCAGCAGCGTCAAGTCGATAGCAAAAATCCTTGAGCAGGAGAATATAATAAAAGACAGCATTGTATTTGAATTATATTGCAAGATAAATAAGAAAGCAGACAAAATAAAGGCAGGGAAATACAGTATAGATAATTCCCTGGAAGTACCGGAAATAGTTGAAGTCATAGTGTCGGGGAAAGCTCTTGTAGATATAATGAAGTTTACGATTCCCGAGGGTTACAATCTGGACCAGATAGTGGAGAAATTAGGCAGCCTGGGAGTAGTAAGCATTGAAGATATTCAGGCTGCATTGGAGCCTGAAAGCTATGAATATGATTTCATCGGACAAATACCCGATAGGGAAATGAGTCTGGAGGGTTACCTGTTCCCGGATACCTATGAGATTTATAAGGACACAAGGGCTGAAATTATAATAGACAAGCTGTTGGAACGTTTCGATGAAGTGTTTACCGAAGAATACAGAGATAGGGCTAAAGAACTCAATATGACTATTGACCAGGTGATTACACTTGCATCAATAATAGAAAGAGAAGCAAAGCTGGACTCTGAGAGAAAGACTATATCTGCCATATTCCACAACAGGCTGGAAAAGAACATGATGCTTCAAAGCTGTGCCACTGTTCAATACCTTTTAAAAGAACAGAAGGAAGTATTGACATATAAGGATCTGGAAATAGAATCACCCTACAACACTTACAAGAATATGGGCTTGCCTCCGGGACCCATTGCATCCCCCGGCTTGAAAGCAATAGAAGCTGCACTTTATCCTGAAGAGGCGGAATACCTTTATTTCTTTGCAAAGGATGACGGTTCCCATGTTTTCTCAAGGACCTACAATGAGCATATTAATGCCCAGAATAAATTGAAGAAATAACTCAAAAACTAAAGTCGCAAAAATACATGGCCTAATCCATGTATTTTTTATGAACATATACGAGGTGAGAAAGTGACAAACATCAACCATGAGTATATTGATAAATTCCTGTTTGGTATGATACCTGTCCGCTGCGGAATACTAAAGGAAATGGAAGAATACGCAGAGAAAAACCATGTGCCCATCATTACCCCGGACATTGCGGGTTTATTGGCAGTGCTTATAAAGTCTACTAATATAAAGTCCATTTTGGAGGTAGGCACAGCAATCGGTTATTCTGCAATACATATGGGCCTCTGTGCAGGAGAAGGCTTTTCTATCACTACAATAGAAAGAAATGAAGAGTCTGCAGCGAAGGCAGCAGGTTTTATAAAGCAGGCGGGACTGGAAGACAGTATTAAGATAATAACCGGGGATGCCGGAGAACTGCTTAAAGATGTAACCGGAAGCTTTGACATGATATTTGTAGATGCGGCTAAAGGCCAGTATATGGAATTTATGAAGGACAGTATAGGCAAGCTTAGGACCGGCGGACTATTCGTATGCGACAACGTGCTTTTCAGAGGAATGGTAGCCGAGAGGAGTCTGCTGATAAGAAGGAAAATCACTATTGTGAAAAGGCTCAAGAAGTTCCTAAGCTTCATATCCTCCTGTGAAAGCCTTCAGACTGCCATAATTCCAATGGGAGACGGCATATCAATAAGCTGCAAGCTTAAGGAGGTTGAATTCAATGAATAGACCGGAAATACTTGCCCCGGCAGGTAATTTGGAAAAATTGAAGATGGCGGTAATATACGGAGCCGACGCAGTATATATAGGTGGTGATAAGTACGGGCTCAGAGCAGCTGCGGGAAACTTCACCATAAATGAAATAAAAGAAGGTGCGGATTATGCCCATGCAAAGGGAAAGAAGCTTTATGTCACAGTAAATATAATACCGCACAATGAAGATCTGGAAGGGCTTCCTGAATACTTGAAGGAGCTTGAAGATACAGGGGCTGATGCCCTTATTGTATCAGACCCGAGCATAATTATGACAGCAAAGGAGGTTGTGCCTGAAATGGAGCTGCATTTAAGCACTCAGGCAAGCAACACCAACTACAAGAGTGCCGGGTTCTGGCACAGGCTCGGAATAAAAAGGATAGTACTGGCAAGAGAATTGAGCTTTGAGGAGATAAGGGAAACCATAGATAAGTCTCCTGAGAGCTTGGAATATGAAGTGTTTGTTCATGGTGCAATGTGCATGGCCTATTCTGGCAGGTGTCTGCTGAGCAATTACATGGTAGGCAGAGACGCAAACAGGGGTGAATGCGCCCAGCCTTGCAGATACAAGTACTATCTGGTAGAGGAGAAGCGTCCCGGGCAATATATGCCGATAGATGAGGATGAAAGAGGCACATACATATTCAACTCCAGAGATCTTTGCATGATTGAGTACATCCCTGAGCTTGTGAAGCTGGGAGTAAGAAGTCTGAAAATAGAAGGAAGAATGAAAAGCTCATACTATGTAGCATCGGTGGTAAGGGCATATAGACTGGCTTTAGACAGCTATTTGGAAAACCCGGAAGGATATGAGTTCAAGAAGGAATGGCTTGATGAACTTTCAAAGGCCAGCCACAGGGAATTCGGTACAGGCTTTTATTTCGGCAAGCCGGATGCAAAAGGGCAGATATATGAGTCAAGCTCCTATTTAAGGGATTATGCCTTTACAGGTCTGGTGCTTGATTATGACAGTAATACCGGACTGGCTACTGTTGAACAAAGGAACAGAATGCTGGTAGGGGATGTAATAGAAGTAATAGGACCTCACAGACAGCTGTTCTCACAGAAGCTTGAAAAGATGTGGAATGAGGAGGGGGAAGAAATATCATCCGCTCCACACCCTCAGCAGATTATAACCATTAAAATGGAAAAGCCTGTTGAAAAAAATGATATATTAAGAAGGGAGCGGAAAGATGGTGAGTGAGGTAAAAAATAAAAAGCCTCTTGTAATTGGAATAGCAGGGGGAACAGGATCCGGTAAGAGCACTGTTGCAAGAGCTATTTTAGAGAGTATACCGAAAAAGAATGTGGCAATAATTGAACAAGATTGCTATTACAAGGATCAGAGCCATCTGCCGGCAGAGGTACGGGTAAATGTAAACTATGATCATCCTCTGGCCTTTGATATGGAGCTTATGATAGAGCAGGTAGAAAAGCTTATCAGTGGACAAGCCATAGAGAAGCCCCAATATGATTTCACTGTGCATAACAGGGAAAAGCATACCTTCACTGTTGAACCCAAAGCTATAATTCTTTTAGAGGGTATTTTGATACTTGACTCTCCAAAGCTCAGAGAATTAATGGATATAAAGATTTTCGTCGATACAGATGCTGATGTCAGGATTATCAGAAGAATTGTAAGAGACATGAGGGAAAGGGGCCGGTCCCTTGAGTCGGTCATCAGTCAGTATCTGAACATTGTAAAGCCGGCGCATAATGAGTTCTGTGAGCCTACAAAGAGATATGCGGATATAATTATACCGGAAGGCGGCTACAATAAAGTTGCAGTGGATATAATGGTTACAAAGGTGAAATCAATTATAGGCGAGAAGCAGTAAAAAGTTACTCAGGTGTATAACCTCCCACAATCTGACAACAATAAGATAAAGGGAGGTTTTATTTTGTCCGGAATTTTGAAATTTATTAAGAAAACTGCTGTGGAAGAGCAAAAGACGGAAGAAGAAAGCAATAGGGCTGAGCTTCTCACTCTGCCGGGTACCAGACTGTATAGAAAAAACAACTATATGATTATTCACAAGAAAAGATTGAAGATAATAGGAATTTCCTTTATATTACTGTATATGCTTATGTTGGGCAGACTTTTCTACATTCAGGTATATATGGGGAAGGAATACAGTGAGAGGGCTGTAAGGCAGAGGATGGTCCATATACCCATTTCCGCCAACAGAGGGATTATATATGACAGGAATATGATCCCCATTACTGATAGAGAGATCAGAAAAGCGGTTATTGCATATCCTGCCTTTGTTTATGATAAAAAAGCGGCGATAGATACAATCTCCAAAGCCTGTGGAATTCCAAGAGAAACAGTGGAGAAAAAAATGGATGGTTCAGTGGATACAGTGGAATTCATTTGTGGAGTAGAAAACAATGACTACCTGTCTTTAATTGACAGCGGGAGGCTAAAAGGTGTTATTGCGGTAGAAAAAAGACTAAGGTATTCTGATGAGGATATTGCAAGGCATGTGATCGGCTACATAGGCAAGACAGATAAGATAGGACACATGGGCGTAGAAAAGAGTATGAACAGCTATCTGGAAGCCAGCGGCAGCGACAGTATAGCAGCGGTAGTGGACAGCGGCAAGAATATTATACGAGGGCTTGGTTTTCGGAAGGTTGATGCGCCGAAGGATGGACAAAGCTACAGTATAAAGCTTACCCTTGATTATCATATACAGAATATAATTGAAAGGATCATGGAGGATAATGATATACAAGGCTCCATAGTCGTAATGGATGTAAAAAATGGAGATATATTGGGAATGGCGAGCAAGCCGGACTTTGACCAGGACAATTTGGACAAATATTTAAAAAGCAGCGGCAATGAGCTGATAAACAAATCCATATGGCAGTTTGACCTTGGCTCAATATTCAAGACTGTAGTGGCTGCTGCTGCAATTGAAGGAGGCTTTGTAAACCCATATGAAAAATACAAATGTGAAGGTTATATTGATGTTGGAAACAACAGGATAAAATGCTCCACCTACAAGTCCCATGAAGATAGGGAGATTGATATGATAGAGGCCTTTGCCTTATCCTGCAACAGTACTTATATTAAGATAGGAACAAAAACGGGTGCGGGGGAAATACTTGAGATGGCTGAAAAGCTGGGCTTTGGCCAGAAGCTGTGCTTTACCATTCCTGAGGAAAAGGCAGGCTATATACCAACAGTGCAGGAGGACGGCATAGGGAATATTTCCATTGGCCAGGGGAAGATACAGGCCACACCGCTTCAGATAACCTCAATGATGGCTACCATCGCAAACAATGGTATAAGGAATGACCCTCAGCTGGTTGAGTCCCTTATAACCGAAAAAGGACTGACTGTAAAGAAGCTTGAAAGGTCAAGGCCTCAAATTGTATTGAATCCTATAACCTCGAAGCTATTGAAGGAAATGCTGCATGAAGTCACAGTGACAGGTACGGGGAAGCAGGCAAATATGGATGAATACGGCGGCAGCTGTGGAAAAACAAGCTCCGCACAGACGGGAATAGATGAAGGAGAGGTAGTTCATGGGTGGTTTGCAGGTTTTGTACCTTATGAAAAGCCTCAATATGCTATTACGGTATTCATTTACAACGGACAGTCCGGAGGCGGCGCAGCCGCTCCTATATTCAAGGAGGCGGCAACAGAGATATTGAAAACCGTAAAAAGGTAACGTGTAACACGGCATTACACGGAGACTGCACGGAACACAGGTTGGGAAAATTATAAAAACCTTACCGTGTGATTCCGTGGAACATCCGTGTGTTCAGTGTTACCCGAAGCCCTATTTACATAAAAATTTTTATGTTTCATATCAATACAGGCACACTTTTAAAGAGGAAATCATATAATCTTAGTAGGCGAAGTTTTCCGTTGTATAAACCCTTGTTCATTTTTTGAAAAAGGGTTTATATCGGCAAACTTCTTGAAATTTGGAGGTGTGCTTCTTTGCTGCTCATTATTGCCTCTCTCATTGTATCCACAATTAAGGACATATGCCTGCTGTTCGGTTATATTCAGAACGTCAATTCATTTCCGCAGCCCCTGTCTGCTGATGAAGAGCAATACTATCTGGAGGAATACAGAAAAGGTAATGAAGATGCAAAAAATATACTGGTGGAGAGAAATCTCAGACTTGTGGCTCATATAGTTAAAAAATATGTGAACACAGGAAGAGAAATAGACGATTTGATATCCATAGGTACAATAGGTCTTATAAAGGCTATAATAACCTTCGATGATGGCAAAGGCACAAGACTTGCCACTTATGCTGCAAGATGCATAGAGAATGAAATACTTATGACTATCAGAGCTTCAAAGAAAACAAAAACAGAGGTGTCCCTTCACGATCCCATAGGTGTTGACAAAGAAGGCAATGAAATAAGCCTTATTGATATACTGGGAAGTGATACGGACATCATACTGGATGAGGTGGAGCTGAAGATCCAGATCAAAAAGCTGTATCAAAGAATGGAAACAGCCCTGAAGAAAAGAGAAAAACTGGTGATAGAGCTCAGATACGGACTGCAGAACGGTATCAGCAAGACACAGCGGGAAATAGCGGATATGCTGGGAATATCAAGATCATATGTATCAAGAATCGAGAACAGGGCCATAAGAAAGCTTTATAAAGAGCTTTACAGCGAGAACATGTAAGTATATTATATAGATACGAGATACGAGGAAAAGCTTGGGTATTCCTTATGGGTATAGGTTTCGAGGTTTCGGGTAGGAGCGATTCACGAATCGCCTGCTCCATTCTTCGAAGCATTGGCATAATTCTCGAGTCTCGAATCTCGTATCTCGTATCTGTTTGCACGAGCCACGTGCAAAATAATGTACAATTGAGGTCGGATATGAAAAACAGATTGAAACCGGATTTATTTTTAAATACTGTGTATGAGTTGGATACAGGGATGTTAAAGGCCGGAGGGATAAGGGCAATTATTGTGGATATAGATAATACTCTTGTTTCCTGGGATACAAAGGTACCTGACGAGAAGGTCATTGAGCTTGTATGCAGGCTGGGGGCAGAAGGCTTTAAAATCTGCATATTATCAAACAATACAAAAAAAAGAGTGGAAGAATTCAATAAAGGCTTGAACCTGCCTGCGATACATAAGGCAGTCAAACCGAGTAAAAGGGCATTTAAAAGAGCAATGAAGCTTATGGAATCAACTGCAGAGAATACGGCGGTAATAGGTGACCAGCTTTTTACCGATGTATTGGGCGGCAACCGCCTTGGACTTTTCACAGTGCTTGTATCACCAATAAGCGATAAAGAGTTCATTTGGACCAGAATTGTGAGAATGCTTGAAAGAATAGTGCTTAAAAGAAATATATAGGTTGCAATAAAGAAGATTCAAGGAAGAATTATGCAACCTATGAAATCAAGGAATATG
>LOES01000007.1 GCA_001515955.1 Clostridia bacterium BRH_c25
CACCTTTTCAGTGAAGGTACCGTCCGTCCTGCCAGGGTATCCCCTGTTGAGATTCCTCGTCTCGCTGCCTGAAAGCTTCTGCCCTGATGCAGCGTGAATGTATACCTCGGGGTCAGGCCATTGATGAATCGGGTTTGTTGCCCTTGAGCCATATCTGAACCATCTTTCCCCAAAGGGGGTTTTTATTGTAAACCGCTGTGGAGCACCTTCCTGCGGATCATTGTGTGTAAAACCGCTTCTGTTGGCTCTTGGTATTACATATAGGGTGCCTTTATCAAGCACCGCATTTTCAATAAGCATCACTGCTGTAAGCAGGCCTGATGGTTCATTGGGGTGTGTACCTCCAAGCACCAGCATGCTGCCCCCCGGCCGGCTGCCTTTTATTACATATATTTCGGTATCTCCCATGGTTCCTTCCAGTTGTCCGAAGTAGTCGCTTAACAGTTTTACCTCAGTTACTCCCGGGCCCTTGATTATAGGCTCCTCTTTCCGCATTTGGAGGAATGAGTCCGCTGCTGTCACAATACAGGCCATGGAGATAAAGAGAAGCACTGCTGCCGTTATCCTGTTTCCTTTCATTATCATCCCTCCACCCTATTTAATCATCAATATTCTAAGAACCAGTGGAATCACTACAAGAGCTGCATTCATCTGCTTCTTGAATTCCTTTTCCTTAAAAAGATTTATTATTGTAAAAACCAATACCAGAAGGGCAATTATCCTATATACAAGTGTCAATGTATACACCTCTCTCTATAAAGAATAAGCACAGGCTGCCGGACTTAAAAAATAACGGCTGCCAAAGACTTTGAGAAAATGATGAACAATAATGCATAAATAATAAGTATGACAGAGGGTATTATGCACTTTTTCAAAACCTTGGAGTAATCATCCAGACCAACGATCTGTGCTGCAAATATACCGGCAAGAGCTGTAGGGGGCATCATATCCCCCAGGCTTGCTATCAGAGATAGGGCTGAGGCTGTGATTATCTGATCCTTCCCCAAAAGTGCAAGAAGGAATGGAACCCCCAGCACAGATGAAGCACCAAAGGAGGATACAGCTCCGAACAATGGCACAGTAATGGCAATACCCAGATAGAGCAGTACAGGAGGAAGGCTCAGGCTGTTAACAACGATAAATCCTCTTACACCCGTCAGTGTCATCACCTGTATGAACATTCCCACTCCCATTAATATTCCAAGTACAGGAAGAGCGCTGTTTATAGCCGCTTTGACGGTTTCATAGACATTGATTCTCTTACCGCAGGAAAGACCGATCAGGCTTCCTGTAATAAATATCAGAGGCATTCCCCATCCGAAGGTTTTGGGAAGCAGCTTGCTCAGTACCATTAGGAGTAAAACCGCAAGCACAGGAAAATATATTTTTATTCCATACAGCTTGGCAGTCTGGAAGTCTATTTTCTCTTTCAGTACTTCATAATCCAAGTTCTTTGCATACTTAAGGCCAAAATATAATACTGTAAACACAGCAAGGGGCAAGGTCAGAAGCAGCAGAGGTATTTCAAAGCCCACATAAGGCATATCAATGCCTCCGCCTATAATCATCGCCGGAATATTAACAGGAGGTGCTATCATCCCAAGCAGTCCTCCCATGGCTATAATGGAAGCGGTTTCTACCATCGGTATTCCCATGAGCATAAGAATGGGAGCAACTATACTTCCTGCTGTAAGCACCGATGCTGTTGAAGATCCGGTTATCATTCCCGGAAACATAATAATAAACATGAGAAAAATCAACAGCAATGCCGGCCTTTTATGATATCTCCTGATAATAACCGAGCTCAGTGCATCCAGAGTCCCAATCTCTTGAATAACCTTCATAAATATCATTGCACATGCTATTACGAGTATTGTATCCAGATATCCGAAGGTACCTTCCACCAGATGCCTTATCGGGATACCTTTCCCCCCGGCAAGTGTCCCCGCCACTGCTGAAGCAACCATTGAAACGCTTACAGGCAGCTTGAAGGCGAAGCATCCTGCAAAGAAAACTCCCAGCATTGCAACAAATAATATTAGTTCAAAATCCAAAAATGTCCCTCCTCCGTAAATTACTGAGGTGAATAAATGTTATAAATGGGAGTGCATACTCCCATTTATAACATTCTTCTGATTTATTTAAATGCTGCCTTAAGGGGATCAACTACAGCTGTTATCTTTTCTACCGTGTCCATAGGCACGCCCTTTGCAAGCTTTTCGAAGAATCCATCCTTGTTCCCGTCTTTAACAACTATAATATAGTCGGAGTAAGGAACAACCTCATTGATGAACTTGTCTGAAAGCTCTCCTCTTCTTGCTTCACCGCCTACATGCACGCTTATAATGACCATATTTTGCTCTTTGGCTTTTTTCACTATCTCTGCTGCTCTGACAAGCTCATCTTCAGCTTTTATTCCTGCAGCTCCGAGGCCTTTAGAGCTTCCGCCCACTGCTAATACAAGGGTCTTGCCACTGATTCCATCAGCTTCCACTATGGAATTAAAGTCAAATTTTATATCTGCTCTGGTAAGCAGGGTTTTTACCATTTGCACATCCGCACTCTGTCCAATAGAGGTCAGATATGCCGGCTGCTCTGCAATAGGAGCAGCCAAGACACCCTTGAAGCTGCTTTCTTGTGCTGCAGGAGCGGCTGTTGGCTCAGCTGCTGCTGGAGTTGGGGCTGCTGTGGCACTTTCCGCAGCTGCTTCTTGTACCGGTGAAGGCGCAGGCGCAGCTTCCTCAGGGGTAGGGGTAGGTGCAGGAGCCTCTGCTTCCGGCTCAGCAGCGGGTGCCGGTGTACTTTGAGCCGGTGCACCGGCTGTTGGAGCAGGTGTACTTTGTTCTGTAGCTGCCAGAGCAGCTTCAGGGGTTTTTGTACTACAGGATACAAGTGCAGCGCATAGTACTATGATAAGTATTGCTGATACTGCCTTATTTGCTTTATTCAACTGCATTTAATATTCACCCTTTCAATCTTGCAGTAATTAGAAGCCTGCTGCCTGACCGTCTCTTCTCGGGTCAGCACCGCCGTGGAGTGTCTTTGAAGCATAATCCATAAGAACAGCATGAACTCCACCGAAGTATGGATCATAATCATTTCTAAGCTCAACCTGATGTCCTTTTGCTTTAAGATCCTCATAGCTCTTTATGGATACCCTTCCTTCCAGCTTGACCGTGCCCGACTGCATGCTGAATATCCTTGGAGCCATTATAGCCTGCTGTATATTCATACCGTGGTCAATAACGTTGCTTATAGTTTGGGCAACTGTAGTTATTATTCTGGTCGCCCCGGGAGAACCAAGTGTCATAAACGGCCTTCCCTGAGGATCAAGAACAAGGGTAGGACTCATACTGCTCAGAGGTCTCTTGCCCGGCTCTATGGAATTTGCTGAGCCTGGTTTCAATACGAAATCATCCATATGGTTGTTCATTATTATCCCTGTCCCTGGAATCGTAACCCCTGAGCCAAAGAAATAGTTTATTGACTTTGTTACAGTTACCATATTGCCGAATTTATCCATTACCGACAGGCTTGTTGTGCTTCCGCTTTCATATCTCCAGGCATCTCCTGCCTCTACTGCTTCTGCAGGCTTGGTCATATCAATCTTGTTAAAGAGCTCTTTAGCATAGTCCTTTGATGCGAGGCCTTTAAGGGGAACCTTTACAAAGCCTGTGTCAGCCATATATTTTGACCTGTCTGCAAACATAAGCTTCATTGCCTCAGTCCATGCATGCCATGTATCTGTTGTATTGTCACCCATAGTTTTAAGGTCATAGTTTTCCATAATATTGAGAAGCTCAATTATATGGGTTCCTCCTGAGCTTGCAGGTGGAGTTGAAATAATCTTATAACCCCTGTATGTACCTTCAACAGGTTCCCTTATCTCTACCTTATAGTTTTTGAAGTCCTCAACTGTAAGTATGCCGCCCTGCTTTTGTACTTCAAGAGCTATTTTTTTAGCAAGCTCTCCATTGTAAAACGCATCCTTGCCGCCTTTTTGTATAAGCTTTAAAGAGTTTGCCAGATCATTATTTACTATTGTATCCCCTACCTCATATGGGAGGCCGTCTTTAAGATACAAATCACTTGTTGCTTCAAACCTGCTGATTTTGTCAAATTCATCCTTTATTATCTGTGAAAGATTCACTGTCACCGGTATACCCTTTTCTGCCAGGTCTATTGCCGGTTGTATTATCTGAGTCCTGTTCATGGTTCCGTAGTTCTCAAGAGCTGTCAGTAAGCCGGCTACTTCTCCCGGCACACCGGAAGCCTTTCCCCCTATGATATTTTCCTGGTTGATTACCGCCTTGCCTTCAGCATCATATTTAAACATATCTGCTGTAGAGTACTTCGGTGCAGTCTCTCTGAAGTCGATAACCACTGACTTGCCGGTATTTGCCATTCTGATTATCATGAAGCCGCCTCCGCCAAGTCCGGAAGCATTGGGCTCAAGCACCCCAAGGGCAAAGCCTGTTGCAACTGCTGCGTCAACAGCATTGCCGCCCTTCTTGAGTATCTCTATTCCCACCTGTGATGCTTCAGGCTTTGCAGCTGCCACAATCCCATTCTCCGCTTCCACATCCCTTGAATATAGATTCAGTGGATTGCCTGCGGATACGACCCCTGTAAACATAATGCTGATGACCAGTATTAATGATACCAGTATTGAGATTTTCCTTAAAGCTCTTTTCTTCTCCATAGTGACCCTCCTTAAATTTATTAGCTGCTTTGAAAAGTGAATACCTTTTAGTTACATAAGATATTTCTTAATATTCTTAAATTTCTATATATATTCTTTTTCTCCTACTTTTTCTCATATTTCTCTTTGCATAGACCAAGGGACCGTTTCTTTCGGCAATAACGAACGAAACGGCCCCCTGACATGTCATCAGCAGTATTTATCTTGTGAATCCTTCCGGCATTCTTGTCTCATGTCCATTAACACTCAACCGTATAATATCCTCGGAACAGTCAGGATACTGCTTGATCAAGTCTTCAGGAACCGCTGCCTCAAAATCCGCTCCAGCAAATCCGGGTGCCATAGTACAGCCGAACAAAGCATACCTTCCCCCTGGAACAAGGAATCCTCCCTGCCAGGTCTTTGCAGGCACAACAAACTGAACCCTCTGGCCCTTTAGCGGATCACATCCCATAAGTATTTCCTCCCTTGAACCATCGGGATAAAGTAAAATCAATTTAAACGGGTCTCCACCGTATACATGCCAGATTTCATCGTAGGGTAAACGATGAAAACAGGATACGCTTAACGGATTTTCAGAATACAAACCAATCATGGCTGTCCCTGCAGGTGTTCCTTTATCAGTCTCCATTGCAGAACAGTACGTATTTTTGAATAAAGTTCCTTCAACGGGCAATCTCTCAAACTGATAGTGCTGAATGATTTTTTCTGTGTCCGGATGTATTTTCTCCATAAAAATCCTCCTTTACCCTGACCCATGCCGAATTGTTATTGGCACTTTCAAATATGGCTGTACATATGGCTGAATTAATATATCCATCATAAAAAGTTGGATATAATGGGTTTTCTGACGGACTTCCATTTTCAATATCCCTGTATACCTCTTCAAAGTATGCTTTAAAGGTATTTGGGAAGCCGCCGCCAAATGCATTGATTTGTGTGTTTACTCCTCCGGATTTTTGACTATTGTTAAGATAATATGGATCCTCTGAATTCCACCAGATGGATTTCCTTGTACCACTTACCTCAATGCTGATTCTATTGTTTCTTCCATGGGATACTTCCGATAGAAGAAGATTCCCTATTGCACCGTTGGAGAATCTTATGGAAATTACTGCCGCATCATCTGAGGTAACGGTAATTTTTTTTGAGTTTTCCTTTTCATCCTTGTACATTACCCCATCAGATACATATCTCTCAGGCGTAAACTTTCCATAGTTTGCCGATACCTCTTTGATTTCCAGACCGGTCCAAAAGCGGGCAAGGTCAATCCAATGGGAGCCGATTTCAGTAGTAGCGCGCATTTGCCCGGCAAGCTCAGGTCTATAACGCCAGGTATACGCATCAGGAAGTGCATGAAATTCTTGAAGGTAAGAACCATGAATAAGGCAAATGTCTCCAAACTCAGGAGAGGAAATAAGCTTTCTGGCTTTTTTACATGCATCATAAAAACGCACGTTAAAATTTACTGCACCAATTAAATTTTTTTTCTCCGCAAGAAGCATTAGTTCTTTTGCCTCATCAGGCTTCAGGCACATCGGCTTTTCACAAACTACATGCTTGCCTGCATTTAATGCAGCCTTAACTGCCTTATAATGAAGTGCCGGCGGAGTGCAAACATGCACACAGTCTATATTCCCGGCTAATGCCATAGCGAAGTCATCTCCGAAGCGTTCTGCTTTATACTGTTTCGCAAATGCTTCAGCACTTTTAAAATTCACATTGACAACAGCTTCAATAGTATGTCCAAGCTCTTTTAAGACCTGTGCATGAACACCCGCTATAAAACCACTTCCAATAATAGCTGTACGCATAATTATCACCCTTTTGTATAAATTTGTTATTTCGTTTTATATCTGCTGCTCTCATTAAAAAATGTAATGTCCGCATATCCGGCATAAATTTTGCCCGAATGCTTCACCCCAGCAGGAATATAGTACCTGTCACCTTTTGTGTAAGCTTTTTTCACACCACCGATCACCAACTCAATCTTGCCTTCCAAAACAACTGCCCACTGATCTTCATGGGAATGCTCGGGTAAATCGATATCCCTGTCAAATTCCATAAAAAGAATCTGATGGTCATCACTTTGGGATAAATATGCCGTTGCACCTTCAAAGGGAAGATCCGCCTTCCCCAGATCAAGTATCGGTCCTGTAAAAATACTGCTCATAATATTTCCTCCCCATATAAATACTCTGCCATACACCAGCTTGTATGAAAAAAGGCTAATATGCAATTAGCCCTCTAGACATTTAGCCGAGCAAGCTTTTTACCCATTCTTCCGTCGTCATCACCTTTGAGAACCTCATCGCCTGAGTGACCAGTATTGCCCTGTGGAGCTCTTCTGCTTCTACTGTTCCTGCATAATTGGAAATCTGCAGTGTGCCTGTTGCATCGGACAGGAATTCAACAGAAAAGCCAAGATGCACGGCTTGACGGGCTGTGGTGTCACAGCACATTTGGGTCATATAACCTGTAATAACTAATGTATCAATATCCCGTTCCCTTAACCATGCTTCCAAATCGGTTCCGGTAAAACTGCCGGGCAGATTTTTTTCTATCAGATAATCATAACCCGCTTCCTCTATTTTCGAATGAAGCTCCCATTCCTCCGTTCCTTTTCTGAAGGTTTTCGCATCCTCCTGTGGGGCTGAGTGCTGAATTGCTATAACCGGTATATTGTTTGTATGTGCAGCTTTAATTGCCCTGATAATATTGTCCAGACTGCCAAGGGGACAGGTAACCGGCAATTGGCCTGTAAAATATTCATTTTGCACGTCTATTACCAATAAAGCTCGCTTCAATTAATATCTCCTCCTTTATTTAAACTATTGATACCTTAGCAACTACCACAAAACTTACTATTCCTGGGAACAAGATCCCTAAGTTGATAACGCTAACAAACACTGACAATATAACTGTGTCTAAAATCCGAATTATACCAATTAATAAATAGAATGTTTTCATTTCTTACCTTGTTGAATGATTTTGTGACAATATATCCCGCAGGAATATGTGCAATTAACATCTCTTATCTCCCTAATTTTATTATACCATTATATGGATGTATACTTGATAGTCCAAGCAAGACTTAGCACAGTCTGTCTCCTAACATATCATCCATTTTAAAATCAGCCACTTTCATAAAGTACAATACAAAGGACTTGGTTACTGATAGAGGCTGAAATA
>LOES01000008.1 GCA_001515955.1 Clostridia bacterium BRH_c25
GGCTAAGCCTATACCCATAAGGAATACCAAGAAATCTAGAGACTAGTGACTAAAAACTCATGTTTTATGTAAGACGCATTCTTAGTATATTGCATATTTTTATTTCAACAAAAAATGTTTAGTGCAAAGTGTATAGTTGCCTGGGAAATAATATATATATTAATTGATGAAAATGACTTTTGAATGTTATGGGATAAATGTGTTAATAATAATTAGGATATAGGAGGTGTTTCTTTGAACAATATGAATTGTGAATATGCAAAAGAATTCTACTACAAAGGCAACAATACAGGTGTATTGCTCATTCACGGATTCACAGGAACTCCCTCCGAAGTGCGCATTCTTGGAGAATTCCTCAGGGATAAAGGATATACGGTAAGAGGAATTCTTCTGAAGGGACATGGTACAACACCGGAGGATATGAAGAAATACAATTACAGGGATTGGATACGCGGGACTGTAGAAGGTTACAAATCACTGAAGCAGGAGTGTGATGAGGTGTTTGCCGTGGGGCTTTCCATGGGAGGGCTTTTGTCCTTGTACCTGGCAAGAAATTATGATATAAGAGGTGCAGCAACCCTTTCGGCGCCTATAAGGCTGCATGGCAAATCAGCTGCTCTGGCTTTCATTGAAAGAAATCTTAGAACATACATACTAAGAAACCCAGAGAAAAAGGATATTAATATCATAAGCTATGACAGGTCCTCAATAAAAAGCATACGCAACCTGTTCAAGCTAATAAGGTATGTCAAGGTAAATCTTAAGTATATAGAAAAGCCTGTGCTTATTGTACAGTCTTATGGTGACAGGACAGTGAGCCCTTTAAGTGCGAATATAATATACAATAGCATAGGCTCCAGGGACAAGAGTATAATCTATCTGCATAACAGCGGGCATGTAGTAACCTGTGACAATGAAAAGGAACAGGTATTTGAGGAAGTATACAGTTTTATAAATGCTAAATCAATATTCAAGAGAGAAAAGGATAAAAATATTGAACGCACAATAGCATTCCCCTTGGGCAAGGTGCGAATTCAATAACAACCAATGAAACATTTACGCGAAATTAGAATAAAAATAAAAATGTATTTCGCGAAATATTTAGAAAAGAGGTGCAGCGATGTTGGATAGTCAAGAAAAAGAAATAAACGTTGAGATGAAGAATAAACTGTTATCCTTCATGAAGGAGGATGCATACAAGCCGTTATCGTATAATGAGCTGGTTCAGGAATTTCAAAGAGATTTTCAACAGGTGTCGGAATTCGAAGAAGTCTTGAATTCACTTCTTGAGGATGGAAGTATAATAATTACTCGGAAAAACAAATATGGCGTGACAGAGAAAATGAATCTGGTGCCAGGGCGTATACAAGGGAATAAAAAGGGCTTCGGGTTTCTGATACCTGACAATAAGGAGATATGTGATCTTTTTATACCTGCAGAAAACCTCAATGGCGCAATGCACAATGATAGAGTAATTGTAAGGCTTACTGCCGGTGAATTAGGTACAAAGAAGAGTGAGGGTGAGGTAATAAAGATACTGAAGCGGTCAAACGAAAGAGTGGTAGGGACTTTCGAGAATGGCAAGGGCTTCGGCTTTGTAGTGCCTGATGATCCAAGAATATATCAGGACATTTTTGTTTCCAAGGCTGACTTCAATAGCGCAAAGGATGGACATAAGGTAGTTGTTGAGATTACTAAATGGCCGGAAGGCAGGCGGAATCCGGAGGGGATAGTTGTTGAAGTCTTGGGGCATAAGGACGACATAGGCACCGACATTATCTCAATTATTAGAGGCCATAATCTGCCAGAGGAGTTTCCCTCCGAAGTGGAGGAGCAAGCCGGGAAAATACCGGAACGGGTTGCTGAAGCAGATATTGAAAAAAGAAGAGATCTGAGGGGTAAAGTTATTGTAACCATCGACGGGGATGATGCAAAGGACCTGGATGATGCTGTATCCTTGGAGATGCTGCCAAACGGAAACTTCCTGCTAGGGGTGCATATTGCCGATGTAACCCAATATGTTTTTGAAAACTCATATCTGGATAAAGAAGCACTAAAGAGAGGTACAAGTGTATATCTGGTTGACAGAGTAGTACCAATGCTGCCAAGAAGACTTTCCAATGGCATCTGCAGCTTGAACCCTCAAATAGAAAGACTGACCTTGAGCTGTGATATGGAAATAGATAAAAGGGGCAAGGTAAAGAGATATGAAATATATGAAAGCGTCATAAAGACAAAGGAAAGAATGAGCTACAAGAATGTGAACAAGATACTTACCGATAATGATTCCGAAGTAATAGAAAGATATAGTGATCTTGTAGATACCTTTAAGCAAATGGAAGAGCTCATGAAAATACTGAGCAAAAGGAGGCGTACCAGGGGAAGTATTGATTTTGAATTTGAGGAAGCCAAAATCATACTGGATGAGAAGGGCAAGCCTATAGATATAAGGCCCTACGAGAGGGGAGTATCTGAGCGGATAATTGAAGAATTTATGCTTGTTTGTAATGAAACAATTGCAGAGGATATGTATTGGAAGGAATTACCTTTTGTTTACAGGGTGCATGAAGACCCAAATGCAGAAAAGCTTCAAGCCTTTAACGAGTTTATATTCAATTTTGGATACCATCTGAAGGGACTTGCGGAGATTCACCCGAAAGCACTGCAGCAGCTCACTGATCAGATTAAGGGAACGAAAGAAGAGCGGATAATAAATACACTGATGCTACGCTCGTTAAAAAAGGCAAGGTATACTTCAACCAGTATGGGGCACTTTGGACTTGCCGCGAAGTATTATTGCCACTTCACTTCTCCTATAAGAAGATACCCGGACCTTATGATACACAGGATTATAAAAGAGGATATTCACGGGAAGCTCACTGAAAAGAGAGTGAAGCATCTGCAGTCGATAATTGAGGGTATTGCTGAGCAGTCCTCCATCAGGGAGCGGGCTGCAGACGAGGCTGAAAGAGCAGTTGAAGACCTTAAGAAAGCAGAGTATATGAAGGATAGGATTGGAGAGGAGTATGACGGAATAATCTCCAATGTCACTTCTTTTGGAATGTTTGTTGAACTGGAAAACACCATTGAAGGATTGGTTCATATGAGCAATATGGAGGATGACTACTATCAATATGATGAGGTGCATCATACACTTATCGGTGAAAGGAAGAGAAAGACCTTCAGGATAGGTGACAATGTGCGGATAAGGGTTCTGAGCTCTGATATTGCAAACAGAACTATAGATTTTGTGCTGCTTGATTCAAAAAGCGATAATTAGATTCCATCTATTCTCATTGATATTACAGTTGTATTTCATTATACTATATAAGTTGACACTAGTATGAAGGATGATATAATATATATACACGTTCATTTCCGGCTGGAAGATTTATCATATTATAAGCCGGAATACTGTAGAATATATTGCAGAGTAGGGATAGCATGGCTAACAGCAGCTTAAAGACAATTGCACAAAACAAAAAAGCAAGACACGAGTACTTCATTGAAGATTCCTTTGAAGCCGGCATTGAGCTTTCAGGCACAGAGGTCAAGTCCATCAGGAAGGGCAGTGTCAACCTTAAGGACAGCTATGCTGCAGTGGACAAAGGTCAGGTTTATGTTTACAACATGCATATCAGCCCATATGAGCAGGGCAATATATTCAACAAGGACCCTATGAGGACCAGAAGACTTCTCTTGCACAAATACGAGATAAACAAACTCATAGGCTATGTACAGCAAAAAGGCTACACTCTTATACCACTTTCAATTTATCTGAAAGGCAGTCTTGTCAAGGTTCAGCTTGCTATAGCAAAAGGCAAAGAGCTTCACGACAAACGCCACGACATCGCAGAACGCGATGCAAAAAGAGAAATGGAAAGGCAGTTTAGAGGGAAAGAGTATTAATTAGATGCGAGATTCGAGATACTAGATACGAGAGTGTAAGCAAAGGCTTCGAAGTCTGGCTTGTACTGAGTAACGTGCAACTCGAAACGCGTAACCGATCTGATAGGAAAACCCGACAGGCAATTAAATTTGGGGGCGTAATGGTTTCGACGGGGGTAGTTGAGGCCGTGGCAGCGAGCCGTGGTTCCAGAGGCACGTTAAAAAGCTGGAAAAATAATTTAAACGCTAACGAAAATTACGCGTTAGCAGCCTAAGGCTGCTCGTTCAACCTTTAGTTCCCGCACTTTAGGATTGGGCGTCATTTAGCGGGGTCCGTCACTACCAAAGCTTTGAGGTAACTGACGCATTATGAAGCTACTGAAGCTGTAAGCCTGTCTGTGGGCGTGCAGCAGAGGGAATGTTAAATCACTGACTGCGCTCGGAGAAGCTGTGACCAAGATGCTTTCGGACAGGGGTTCGATTCAAAAGAGTCGCCTTGCAGTGTGAGCTGCGAGTGATAATCCGGCTTTATCGGTGAAACCGTAACGTGAAGACGACGGCAATACCGAGGGGTATGTGGAGCAATCCAACAGCCCTGTATCGACTTATAGGCATCCTAAAGGATGCACTAGGATGGAAGTTACAAACTATAATATGACTTCTATAACACGCCGGAGAACTTCGACAGAAGTTCAAGATATAGTCAGCACCATTGGAGACAATGGATAAAGGCGTCCCCTCGCCTCCACCAAAAATAATATAAGTTTACATATAAAGCACTACATTCATAGAATGTAGTGCTTATGTTTTATAACGACATGATCATGCTGTTTTAAGTGGAGAAGGTCAGGTTGTGAATGGCAGTGAATCTTTTTACCGCTCTTACAGTACTTGACTAAATTAGCAGTCTATACTAAAATAAAGTGATATGACACTAAAATACAAAATTTGCATATTATACATAAATTATCAAAATAGTAGTCTCATTAGCTTAGAAGCACTGGAGAATAAAACAGCATAGGAGGGTTTTTACATGAAACTTTCGAACAATTTCAAAATACGCACAAAGTTGGTATCAGGTTTTTTAACTGTAGCATTAATTGTGGCAATAGTAGGGCTTATAGGATATAATGCGACATATAAAATGTACAAGGTTCAGGATGAATTCGCCGAAAGAAGGCTTCCTAGTGTACAAGCACTGCTTATTATATCAGAAGCACAAACTTCAATTGATGATTCAGTGAATCTTATTTTACTGAATGCAATTAATGGAATAGATTATAAGTCACAATTAAAGAATATTGATGATGCGCTTAAGAAAGCGGAAAGTGAATGGGAAACATATACTGCGATGCCGGCAACAACAGAGGAAGAAGAAATGCAGGAATATTTCATGCCATTTTGGAATGTGTGGAAAACGAATATTAATAATTTTGTTGAACTTGCTAATCAATACAACACTTCCCAGACGGAAGATATAAAAAATATGATGATTATCAAAAAAATGAGTGCAAACGATAAATACTATGCCAATTCTAAAGCACAGCTTGAAAAACTTGTTCAGTTGAATGTAGAGTATACTAATGCAGCAAGGGTAGATGCAGGAGTAATATACGACAGCATATCAAAATTACTTATACTAACGGTTTCACTCGGTTTCCTGTTAGCTGCCTTACTAGGTTTATTCCTGAGTTCAACTATAAGCAAACCTATTATTGTATCAGCATCGATTACCGGCGAAATTGCGAAAGGCAATCTGTCAGTCCCCATCAAAACGGAGCAGGGTACAAGGGAAATCGGGCAAATGTTTATGAGTTTAAGCCAGATGGTGGAAGGATTAAAGGAGCTGGTTACAAAAATCAGTATGACCTCACAGAGTTTGACATCTTCAAGTCAACAGTTGGCAACTGCTTCAGAAGGAGCATCTTCAATAAGCACAGATATTGCAACTACCATTAACCAGCTAGCAGAGGGCACTGCTGATCAGGCACAGGAAATGCAGAATGTCAGTAATAACATAAACCGTACAAGCAGTGATATTGAGAACATGTCGATTAATGCAGCCAGAGCCGTCGAAGGTAGTAAAAGAGTTTTTGATATATCAAATAATGGTCTTATAGTATCGGAAAACGCAGTAATTAAAATAAAAGCGATTCAAAAAACTTCCTTAGAAACATCTAAAGTTATAAATTCGCTTGGAGAAGAATCAAAAAAAATCAATGAGATAGTAGATGTTATAAAGGCAATATCGGAACAGACAAATCTATTGGCATTAAATGCAGCTATAGAAGCAGCACGAGCAGGTGAATATGGAAAAGGCTTTGCCGTGGTTGCTGATGAAGTCAGGAAGCTTGCTGAACAAAGCAGTACTTCCGCACAACAAATTACGGAGCTTATCGCAAAGATTCATCAAGAAATTGAAAGAGCGGTAACAAACATGACAACCGGTACTAAAGAGGTTGACGAGGGTGTTGTAATAGTAAGTGAAGCCGGAGATTCATTCAGAACAATAGTCGGTGAAATAGAGAATATTGTTTTACAAATTGAAAATGTCAACGAATCAATACAATCAGTTGCAATAAGCAGTGACGACATTGCGAAATCCATAAGCAGTGCGGCTGCAATAACTGAGGAAGCAGCCGCATCCACAGAAGAAATATCAGCATCTTCCGAGGAGCAGGTAGCTGCTATTCTGGAAGTTGCATCATCCTCACAAGAGTTAGCAAAAATGGCAGAAGAGCTTAATTCTGTTGTAAGCAGATTTAAATTATAAGTAGGTATAAGTAAGTAATAGGAGTGGTTGCTGCCTTTCAATGTGAACTACAGGTGACAAAAACTTTATCGGTGAAACTGTAACGTAAAGACGACGGGAATACCGAGGGGTATGTGAAGTAATTCAACAGCCCTATATCGGCTAATAGGCATCCTATAGGGATGTACTAGGATGGAAGAAGTCACAAACGATACTAGGACTTCTATAATACGCCGGAGAACTTCGACAGAAGTTCAAGATATAGTCAGCACCATTGGAGACAATGGATGCAGGTGACGATGTATGTAAAAGAGTCTTGTATAAAGTACTTTACAAAGAAAAAAAGATATGATAATATTTAATTATATAGTATAGTAAACATAAATTACTTACTACTTTGAGCAGAGGAATAATAAAAAATAAAATAGTAATGACAGGAGAATTGGAGTGTCAACAATAAATAACACGATAATAACAAAGTGTTGTTTAATTGTTGATTTTTTATGCCCTTTTTAGGGTAATAAAAAGTAAACAATGATAAAGGTGGGGGATGAAGCAGCTTAAAGGGATCTATCAGGCTGTACAAAGTCTTGGTGAAAAAGTTTTTTAAATGGACACTATCAATAATCAGACTGGATAGATAAGTGAAAAGTCAGGTTATAATATGTTAGTGGATATTTAGAATATAGTAAAAAATAAGGGGGAATTTTAATGAAAAAGTTTCTGTCAATTTTACTAGTACTAGCTTTAACTTTGTCCTTAGTGGCATGCGGTGGCGGCGGTGCCAAAGCACCTGCTGGTACTGATGCACCTGCTAGTTCTGAAGCACCAGCCAGTAATTTGGAAAAGAGAGTTATTAAGGTTAGTACAAAATTTGTTGATGATGAGCAAACTGCAATATCATTGAAAAAAGTAGTAGAAGCAGTAAATGAAAGAAGTAAAGGTTCACTGGAACTACAATTGTTTACAGGCGGTATATTGCCAATAGGTAAAGACGGTATGGAACAAGTAGTTCAAGGTTCAGATTGGATATTGGTAGATGGTATAAACTTCTTAGGAGATTATGTGCCGGACTATAATGCTGTAACCGGGCCATTCTTATATCAAACATTTGATGAATACTTTGCTATGATGAAAACTCCATTAGTTCAAAATCTAAATAAACAAATGGAGGAAAAAGGTGCAAAAGTACTTTCTCTAGATTGGGTATTTGGATTTAGAAGTATGATGACTAAAAAGCCGATCAAAACTCCAGCAGATATGAAGGGATTGAATATAAGAGTCCCAACCAGCCAGTTATATACATATACAATAGAAGCCATGGGCGGTAACCCTATTGCTATGCCTTATCCGGATACTTATGCAGCAATTCAGCAAGGGGTTATAGATGGAGTAGAAGGTTCAATAATGACTTATTATGGAACCAAGCAATATGAAAATGTTAAAGAATATTCTATAACAAACCACTTACTGGGAGTTTCTGCAGTTGTAATTTCACCTAAGGTTTGGGATAGCTTGACTGAAGAACAAAGGATTATTTTATCAGAAGAGTTCCAAAAAGGTATGGAAGACAACTTGGCTGAAACTGTTAAGCTGGAAAGCGAGTATGCTGAATTATTGAAAAAGGAAGGCGTAAACTTCCACGAAGTAGACGCAGAAGCTTTTCTTAAGGCGGCTGCTCCGGTATATACAAAGTTTGATAAATGGACTCCAGGTATCTATGATGAGATAGTAAAAGAACTAAATACTATAAAACAAAACTTAAAGTAAATTAGATTTTATTGCAAAACAACTAAGAAAGTTGGAAGGAGTAAATCTCCTTCCAACTTTAAACAATATTGCCTCACGTTTTTTGTGGCTTAAAGAATCCGAAGATTTAGCGGTGTCCTGTCTAGATTCCGGCACGTAATTAATTTAATAGTCCCTTTTGACTTAGGGTATATTCATTTTTTTCGGCTTTCATACAAATACCTCCCTTAATGTTGAAAAGGAAAAAAATCCACTCTTTTGGCGGTGGTTATGATAATATTTAACTATATACGAATTTCCATTTTGTATATAGCCAATTTAAAATACCTCCCACGACAGTAGGAGGTGCAAGTAAAGTGATTAATGAGAAACCTCAAATTCAACCCCCGGCGATTGCCTAGAGGTACTAATCTTATAGGAGGTAGACATGAACAGTTTTTTAAAAAGATTCGGTAAAGATTTTGAACTTTATGTAGGGAGTATTTTCTTATCTGCGACTACAATTATAGTAATTATGAACGTATTTACCAGGTATTTTTTAAAGTTTACATTTCATTGGTCAGAAGAAATTGCTGTAAGTGCATTTGTTTGGACTATATTCTTAGGCTTTGCTAATGCATACAAATGCAACGAGCTAATAGGTGTAGAACTATTAACGAAGTTAGTACCTAGAAAGGGAAGAAACATAGTTGAATTTTTCACTTCCTTAATTTTAACTGTTTTATCCGGTGCTATGTTTTACTTCAGTTATAAATATGTAGCAGGTTCAACAAAGATAACAGCAGCATTAGAGGTATCTTATAAATACATATATGCATCCATAGTAATTGCTTTTGCACTTGTTACCGTATATTCAATTTGTTTTTCAGTACGAAGCTTTAAGAAGATATTTTCAGACGAAAATGCTGAAGATCAGGGGGGAGATAATAAATGCTAGCAATTACACCAATTATAGTACTATTTGTTTTATTTTTTCTAAATATACCAATAGCATTTGCCTTAATAGGTGCCGCATTATTTTATTTTATATTCATTAATTCTACAATGCCAATGCAAATGGTAATTCAACAATTTGTTACTTCAGTAGAATCCTTCCCTTACTTAGCAGTACCATTCTTTATTATGTTGGGCTCTGTAATGAATTATTCTGGAATAAGTGAAGCATTGATGAGCTTTGCAAACACATTAGTAGGACATATGAGAGGAGGCCTGGCTCAGGTTAATGTATTGCTAAGTGCATTAATGGGTGGAATTTCAGGTTCTGCAAACGCAGATGCTGCTATGCAATCCAAAATATTGGTTCCCGAAATGGAAAAGAAAGGTTTCCCAAAGCCATTTTCAGCGGCGGTAACTGCTGCCTCATCAGCAGTAAGTCCTGTAATCCCTCCGGGAACAAATCTTATTCTATATGCAATTATTGCAGGTGTTTCAGTAGGGGATATGTTCTTGGCCGCATATACTCCAGGTATACTGATGACCATATCTATGGCTATAACTGTTGCAATTATTTCAAGAAAAAGAGATTATAAACCAAGCAGAGATAAAAAGGCATCCTTTGGAGAAATTATTATAGAATTTATAAAATCTATTTGGGCATTATTAATTCCTTTTGCAATAATTCTTGGAATGAGAATAGGTGTATTCACTCCTACAGAGGCAGGCGGAATAGCGGTATTATTCTCTTTGGTAGTAGGATTCTTCGTATATAAAAAGCTGAAATTGGAACATTTACCAATAATATTAAAAGACACCGTTAAAGGTACTGGTGCAGTTATAATTATAATTGCAAGTGCCAAAGTATTCGGTTACTACCTTACATTGGAAAGAATCCCACAAATGATAACACAAGCTCTTATGAATATGACAGATAGTCCTTTTATATTATTAATGGTAATAAACCTTATGCTATTAGTTATAGGAATGTTTATTGAAGGAGGAGCAGCATTAGTAATATTAGCCCCATTGTTGGTACCGGCAGTCAAAGCACTTGGTGTAGATCCTGTACATTTCGGTATGATTTTCATAGTGAATATCATGATTGGAGGATTAACTCCGCCATTTGGATCTATGATGTTTACAGTATGTTCAATAATAAGTGTAAAGCTGGAGGACTTCGTAAAGGAAGTTTGGCCTTTCATAGTAGCATTATTAGTAGTACTGCTGCTAATTACTTATTCTGAAAGTGCCGCACTATTCACTCTAAACTTATTCCGTTAAGCTTAGAAAGGTAAAGGGTGGAAGAATTTGGAGATGCTAAAAGAGAAAGCTGTATACTTATTAGATATGGATGGAACAATCTATCTAGGGGATGAATTGATTGACGGATCAAAAAAGTTTCTGGAAACTATAAAACAAAAGGGAAAGAGATATATTTTCCTTACAAACAATTCATCAAAAAACAAGGAAGCATATGTGGGTAAGCTTAATAACTTAGGTATACCAGCTTCAGAAGAAGAAGTATTTACTTCGGGAGAGGCTACTACCATGTACCTGAAAAAGCAAAAGGAAGGAGCTAAAGTCTTTTTATTAGGAACTAAGGCTTTAGAAGAAGAATTTGAAAGGGCAGGCTTTATACTAGAAAAAGAAAGACACAAGAGCATAGATTATGTAGTCTTGGGATTTGACACTACATTAACTTATGAAAAGCTATGGGCAGCGTGTGAATATATATCTGAAGGAGTAGAATACATAGCTACACATCCTGATTTCAACTGCCCTTTGCCTAATGATAAATTCATGCCAGATGCAGGTGCAATGGCCGCTTTTATACAAGCTTCTACCGGGAGGACCCCAAAAGTAATAGGTAAACCCAATAAAGAAATTGTAGAGAGTATTGCTTCAAAATATGGTTTAGACAAAAAAGATATGGTAATGGTAGGAGATCGACTATATACAGATATTAAGACCGGCGAAAATGCAGGTATAGCCTCTGTATTGGTTTATTCCGGTGAAACTAAAGAAGAAGATTATAGAAATAGTGAAATTAGAGCAGATTATGTGTTTAATTCTGTAAAAGATATGATAGACTTATTATAATTTTGAACTGTATAAAATCTATAAGATTCTATGTAGCATGGAGAATAAATAATGAAGGAATGATAGTATGAAAGAAACAGTAATTGATAGAGTTGAATTAAATCCGGTTATTGCAGCTGTTCAGAACGAAAGAGACTTGGAAATTGCAATCAAGTCCCGAGTAGCTACTATATTCTTACTCTGTGCTGATATATTTAATGCTAAATCACTAGTTGATAGAATCAAAAATGCTGACAAAAGTGCTTTAATACATATTGATTTTCTCGAAGGAATAGGAAAAGACGCAAAAGCTATTGATTACATTATACAAGTTATTCAACCGGATGGCGTCATTAGTACAAAAAGTAGTCATATAAAGATTGCCAAGGAAAAAGGAATGTTTACAATACAAAGATTCTTTTTAATTGATAACAAGTCCTACGAAATGACTGTAAAAAGTGTGAAATCTATACAACCAAATATGATTGAAATTATGCCGGGGGTTATGCCTGGGGTAATACAGCGTATTACTGGGCAACTGTCTATACCCGTAATAGCAGGAGGGCTAATAAGCAGCAAACAGGATATAATGGATGTTTTAAGTGCAGGAGCTTTGGGAGCATCGACCGGTAAAAAGGATTTATGGGAACTATAGTAACAATTTACTTTTTGTTTATTGTGAGTAGATATAGGATAGACTTATTTGTTTAAAATAAAAACCATATATGGTATAAAATGTATGATGGTTAAAATACAAAAAAATATTTATGGCAGAGATTAGGAGAGCCGTGGAACTAAATCTATTTTAAATAGGTTGTTGTTTACACGGCTCTTTTTTACCTTCTCAGCAGTATATAAGGGAGGAATAGACAATGTATGATATCACAATCATTGGAGCAGGTATAACAGGGACTTTTATAGCCAGAGAACTATCAAGATATCAATTAAGAGTGTTATTAATCGATAAGGAAAATGATATAGCCAATGGAACTACAAAAGCAAACAGTGCTATAGTTCATGCAGGATTTGATGCTGAAGAAGGAACATTAAAAGCTAAATTTAATGTAAGAGGAAATGAACTCTATGAAGAGGTATGTAAGGAGCTGCATGTTCCCTTTAAAAGAATAGGATCTTTAGTTATAGCCTTTAATAAACAGGAGATGGAAACAGTACAAGAATTATTTGAAAGAGGAATTAAAAATGGTGTTCCTCAAATGGAAATATTGGATAAGGAAAGTGTATTGAAACTTGAAAATAATTTAAGTGAAGAGATAGTAGGTGCTCTATATGCAAAAACAGCTGGAATAGTTGGACCATGGGAATTAGCTATTGCATTAGCAGAAAATGCATTAGAAAACGGGGTAGAATTGCTGCTTAATAGTCCGGTAACTGATATAAAAAAAATAGCAGATGGTTACTGTATTACAGCTGGGGATAGAAAGCTAGAAAGTAAAATGATTATTAATTGTGCCGGAATACATTCTGATGACATTAATAATATGGTAAATAGCGCAAGCTTCGAGATATTACCTAATCGAGGTGAATATAATCTATTTGATAAATCAGTAGGAAACATAGTTAATACTGCAGTTTTTAGATGCCCTTCGGAGGCCGGTAAGGGAGTAGTTGTTATGCCCACAGTTCATGGCAACTTACTTATTGGTCCAACCTCAGAGTATGTAGATAGCAAAACCAGCTTTGATACGACACTTGAGGGACTAGCTTCTATTAATGAACATGCTCAATATACCTTGAAGCAAATAAGCTTTCAAAGTGTTATTACTTCCTTTACGGGATTAAGGGCAAAGACAAGGACTCAAGATTTCATTATTGAAGAATCAAAGGAATCTTTAGGATTTATTAATGTAGCAGGTATTGATTCTCCAGGTCTTACATCAGCTCCTGCCATCGCGGAGTATGTCATAGAATTAGTGAAAAGAAGAATAGAGAATATAGAAATAAAACAAGATTTTAATCCATATAGAAGACCTAATATTCACTTTATGGAGTTGTCTGATATTGAGAAAGCAAAGCTTATTGAAAAGGACCCTAGATTCGGAAGAATTATTTGTCGGTGTGAACATATTACTGAAGGAGAAATTGTTGATGTTATTAAAAGAAAGGCAGGAGCAAGAACCTTGGATGGGGTGAAGAGGAGAGCAAGACCAGGCTCAGGAAGATGTCAGGGTGGATTCTGTGCTCCGAGGGTAATGGAAATTCTTGCAAGAGAACAAGAGATAGACATTACAGAGGTTGTAAAGGATAGTCCGGATTCAAATATATTAACAGGGAAAACCAAGTAGTATAAATATACAGAGGGGTAGGAGGAAGTGTTTTGTTGCACTATGATATTGTAGTAACTGGTGGAGGTCCCGCAGGACTGGCGGCTGCTATAGAAGCACGAAAAAATGGAGTAAAAAAAATATTAATAATAGAGAGAGACAGAGAATTAGGTGGAATACTGCAGCAGTGTATTCACAATGGGTTTGGGCTCCACATTTTCAAAGAGGAACTTACAGGTCCGGAATATGCAGAAAGGTTTATCAAAGAGCTTATTTCTATGGGCATAGAATATAAACTGGATACAATGGCCCTGGAGGTTTCAGATAATAAAGTAATTACAGCCATGAACTCAACAGATGGAATACTTCATATACAAGCTAAGGCTATAATACTAGCAATGGGTTGCAGAGAAAGAACCAGGGGGGCTATTAGAATACCTGGAACCAGACCGGCAGGAGTTTTGACAGCTGGAACAGCTCAGAGATTTGTTAATATTGAAGGCTATATGATTGGAAAAAGAATAGTTATTCTTGGTTCAGGAGATATTGGACTAATCATGGCAAGACGTCTAACTCTTGAGGGGGCTAATGTACTGGCTGTTGCAGAGTTAATGCCATACTCAGGGGGATTAACAAGAAATATAGTTCAATGCTTAGAGGACTTTAACATCCCACTTTATTTAAACCATACAGTAGTAAATATTGAAGGACATGACCGAGTAGAAGCTGTAACTATTGCTCAGGTTGATAAAAGGTTTAAGCCAATCAAGGGAACAGAAAAGAAGTTTGAATGTGATACTTTACTACTATCTGTAGGACTGATTCCTGAAAACGAACTTTCCAAATCTGCAGGGATAGAGCTAGACAATGTTACGGGAGGTCCAATTGTAAATGAATCTATGGAAACCTCCGTTGAAGGAATTTTTGCCTGTGGTAATGTTGTTCATGTTCACGATCTAGTAGATTGGGTTACAGAAGAAAGTAAAAGAGCGGGTAGTAGTGCTGCTAAATATATTAAAGGACAGATAGAAAGCAATTGTAAAACCATAAAGCTTAAGGGAATAAATGGAGTACGGTATGTTGTTCCTCATCAAATAAGATTAGATAATGTAGAACAAATAGTTGAGTTGATGATGCGTGTAGATAATATCTATAAAGATATAAAACTTGTTATTAAAAGTAATGGAGAAGTAATAAAAGAGGTAAAACGAAGCCACGTTGCTCCTGGAGAAATGGAAACCATTAAATTAGACTTAAGTAAATTTACTCTAGGTGATAGTGATGAAATTTATATAGAAGTTGTTAAAGAGGAGGCATAACCATGGAAGTTAAAGATATGATTTGCATTGTTTGCCCTTTAGGTTGCAAGTTAAAGGTTGTTAAGAATGATACAAGTCAAACAGGATACGCCGTTGAAGGAAACAAATGTTTCAGGGGTGTGGATTATGGTATTAAAGAAATGACAGATCCTACAAGGGTATTGACAACAACTGTCATTATATCCGATGCTTCTGTAAAAAGACTTCCAGTTAGAACATCTGGAACGATTCCTAAACATCTAATAAAACAAGCAATGGAGTTAATTAATAAAGTGGAGGTTAAAGCACCAATCAAAGTAGGGCAGGTTATTATTAAGAATGTTCTAGATACAGGAGTAGACATAATAGCCTCCAGGAGTATGTATCGGAATTCTGAACATGAAGATTACTTAAAAGACTATGTATATTGAACGCGCTTAAGGTATTCCATCAGGGTATAGCGCGAATTCAATGAAATCAAGGAAATATTTACGCGAAATCTGAATTAATCATGTAAAATGTTTTTCGCGAAATACATAGTGCAAGGATAAATTCTTTTAGAAATAAGCAATGTAAAGGAGGTAGAGATTATTGATAAGTGATGGAGAAATTGTTTTAAGGTTAATTTTATCAGCTATAGCAGGAGGCATTGTTGGTATTGAAAGGGAGGCTAACCATAGTTCTGCTGGACTTAGAACCCATATATTAGTTACCTTAGGCTCTACCCTAATTATGCTAATATCTATGTATGGTTTTCAAGGACTCGGTTCGGATAATAGTGGTGGGGAGCCTGCTAGATTAGCAGCACAAGTAGTTAGTGGAATCGGATTTTTAGGAGCAGGAACCATTTTGAGAACAGGAAATAGTATTCGAGGCTTAACTACTGCTGCAAGTATTTGGGTTTGTGGGGGTATAGGATTAGCCATTGGAAATGGTTATTATTTAGGAGGACTTACAACTACAATAATAGTTTTATTTGCCTTAAGAGGTTTGGGTTTTATACTAAAGAAAGTATTTAAAAGTCAAGATAAATTATTAATTGTCCAGTGTAAAGAGCGGGCTGGGTTAATAGGTGACATTGGACATATATTAGGCAAAAATAATATTACAATTAAGGATATTAAGGTTAGCAGTGAGGATAATATTGAAGAAGATGAGGATTATATGATAGAAATTAGATTTATGGTTAAGTTACCACCTCAACTTATAAATACAAGTTTTTTTGATGAAATTTTAAATGTACATGGAGTAGAAAATGCAACATGGGATGGAGATTTAGAAAAAGCTTATCAATTCTAAATGCTAACTATAAATATTTTTTGTCAAGAGGTAATGATGTTCATAAACTAAGGAATACTGCAAAATCTGTAACAGTAGAATAACTAAATAAAGGCATACATAGAATGCCGAGACGAGCTGATCGAAGGAGTTCGATTCCCCTCGCCTCCACCAAAAATTTAAGCCACAAAGCGATATTACATATAAGTATTAAAATAAAAAAATAAGCTGTATTGGTGTATCAACTAACACAGCTTACTTCTTTGTTTAAAGGAAATAAAGCCGAAACTCGCAAAATGGTCGGGGAAAGAGACTGTAAATAATTTTGTGTAAACCTTTTGGATTAATGATAAAATACCTTGGTTTACATAGCAAATTTTTTAGAAATATTGTTGTATGTATTTTTACACATGATGAGAACTCTGTCAACAGGTAGTTGGCAGAGTTCATTTTTTTATACTTAATCTATATCTGCCAGGGTAATCCTACCCTCGAAATAAATACATAGCTGCTCTAAAATCTTACCCCAATCCCAAGGTTTGCCGTTCCACTTCTTCGTGATGTCCACCATTGAAAGGTACAGCATTTTGAAAAGGGCGTCGTCAGTTGGGAAAATAGTCTTAGATTTAGTAACCTTCCTGAGCTGCCGATTGAAGTTTTCGATGGAATTGGTCGTGTATATGATTTTCCGGAGTTCCGGCGGATATTTGAAGTAGGTAGCCAGCTGCGACCAGTTATTCCGCCAGGATGCTATGGAGC
>LOES01000009.1 GCA_001515955.1 Clostridia bacterium BRH_c25
CGGGCGGATTCCTCGTCGGAGATTGTTGGCGGCAGAGACTTCGCTTGCTCCTCCGCGCTTAAACTCATCCTGCACCACAACATCCTCAAACCAAGCTTTTACAACATCCTCTGTCGTCAGCCTGCCTTTGCAGCTTATCAGAGTTTTTGCCGTAAGTAATGCAAATTCTGTATCATCAGTGCTCCAAGAGGCACCACTGTTGAAATCGGTAGTAATACCGTAGTTTTCTCTGTTACTCTGCATTCTTGAGGCATCACCAAAGGAATCCCCAATGGCAAGGCCGCAAATGCATCCGACTGCCTTGCTCCTGGCAAGGTTTTTGTTTTCTCTTAATTCACCTGTTGTTATCATGTTTTTCCTCCTTGAACTAAAGTTCTTCTATTGATAAATTGCCGAAACCGCTTCTACCAAGCTCATACATGGCATAACCCGCCATCCCATAGTCATGGGTATTGTCATGCACCTGCAGCAGCTGCCTGCCGTCTGCAAAGAGAGTCAGCATATCACCTTGCACTACTAATTTTACGGAATATTCTCTTTCATATTCCCAATCAAAGGGGCAAACCGCCAATTTCTTCATACCGTTATTATTGCAGAGTATGGCAACACCATCAGAAGTAAACCCAGCATAATAGCCTCGCAGTGCGCCTTGTACCCTTGCGGAAACCAGATGGCTTTTACCTGTGTGAGGTGTTATTTTTCCGGTAACTTTCACATCCCTCATAAAGTAATTACCTGTCATTGCTTCTGCATGATCAAGGCACATCGCTTCCATCACGCCCTGTTCTATCTCCCACGCACCGTGGTTGTGGGAAAAGGGAGTAATAGACGCAAACTCTTTCTTCTGCTTTGAAATATCTATTATGTAGCTTGCCTTTCCGGTGATGGAGAAATCATCTATATATAAGCAGCCAAAATCCTTGTTCTTCGCAGGAGAATTGGCCTCAAAAATCAGCCCTACCTCATCTGTCATTGCACCGTCCAGCTCCGGAATGGTAAAGGTTATATTATTCCAGCCGGCTTCTTTTATGACCATTCCCCCCAGCAGAATATCCTGCTTGCTTGAGGAATTGCGCACATATGGGTTCAAAATGATGCTTTCGCCGCTGTAGCGGTCGGCATAGACCATCATGGAAACAGTCTGCCCCGGATAAGCCGTTGGAGAAAATACAGGCATATACCGCTCATCGTCGAAGTCCTCCCGCCGGTAGAAGGGCTTATAATAAATCTTGCATTTCTGCCCTCTGGACATACGGTCAAAAAGTATTTCTGCCGACCCGGTACCGCTGTATGCCCTCTCTGTTGAATGCCGTAATGAACAACCTATTTGATTGGAAAGCCTCAGATTGTGAGTGGAGCCGGGAAGTTCAAAGTCAAAGTGGATTTCCCCCGCCTTCACGCTTTCTGCAAGGCTCCCGGGTGCGGCTTCCCCTGCCAACCGGTAACCCAATAGAGCAAGCTCTTTTGTATAGGTAGGGATATCCAGAATATTAAGATAGCCGGATATCCCGGAAAGTACTACGCTGTCATTGATTGGGCCGCGATAATGAGGTGCAATTCCCTCAAGACCACATGCGACACCCATTATAGTGCCTACATTTCCCGCATTGCAGTCGGTATCCCAGCCGCACATCGTTGCAATCTCAATGCTGCGGTTGAAGTCTTTGCCGTACAGCATGGAAAGCACACACACACCGGCATTGGGAATTATATGGCATACTCCGGTATATTTGTCATAGCCCCAATTGTCCTGCAAATATTCAAGGCAAAGACGGAAGTCCCCGGGATTTTTTCTGTGGAACTCTCGCACCGCATTAACAACCTTTGCATAGGTACAATCCGGTGGAATTTGTGAAAGTCCCGCATCAATCAGCTTTTCTACATCTTCAGTGTCATAGGCAGCAGCTATACATGCTGCAATAAATGCCGCACCATATATGCCATTACCGTCGTGAGAGACACTGGCAGCAATGGCCGCATATTCAGCGGCTTTCTTGATATTGCCGGGAAATACAAGGCCCCAGGTGTCAATAAATATCTGCCCGCCAATCTGCTCCGCCATTATAATTCCATTGGTTTCTGCAGAGCCTGACTCCGGAGCAGGCATACCTGTCTTAAGGTTAAGGTAGGCAGTATGTTCAGTGCTTACTCCGTATCCACCCCACCAGAACATGCCTACACCCTCTCTGGCATAGTTAAGCCATGCCTTTGCCACATCCTGGGCCGTCAACTCCCGGTCCTTCGCATCGTCATACAGTGCACGGAGAAAAAATACCGGGCCATTGACATCATCATCTGCAGCAAAGTTCTTAAAGTCCTTCACATAACCGGTAATATTACCATAGAACCGTTCTATGCGTTCACTTGTCCATGCAGTCGGCTCGACGGGAGCGCCCAGTCGTATTCCTGCGTTCATTCCCAAAAAGCCCCCATAGGTTTTTTCCAGATAGTTGCTTGAAATCATATCACACCTCAACTCATTTGCTTTTTTCTAATAATTGCCTCCCCCCATAGCTTTATTACAGGGGGAGGCATAATAAAAAAGTTATTTCAATTGTTCAGCCAAATACTCACCTATTTCATCGCCGCCGGCAGCGTTCCATTTTGCCACAAATTCGTCAAAGCTGTCAATGCTCTTGACCCCTCTGATGATATCGGTGGAATACTCTGTATACAGCTTATCCATAGCATCCTTTAAAGGAAGCAGGTCGTTTGGAAGAACTACGTTAATATCGCTGTAGTAGTATTTTGTTGCTGCCTCCAGAGATTCAACCGCCGAAGCAGTCAGTACCTCTCCATTAATATTTGAGGTGTCAAGGCCATTCATTGTCGGCCAGAATTTTGCCCACCATTCCGGGAACTTGTCAGTCAATGTAATCTTCCCGTCCGCTTCTGTATAATGTATATCCTTAAGGCCCAGCTTATCAAGCTTTCTTCCCTCCGGACCTGCCATATACTCCAGTACTGCCCAGGCAGCATCCTTTACCTTGGAATCTGCATTGATTGCAAAGCCTCTGGATTCCTTTGTCACATCTATGGACTGATAGGCCTGGGATACTCCCTTGGCTGCCGGGAGAACAGTAAGTTCTGCTGAAGCACCGTTTGTCTGAATCATCTTGTTATTGTATACGTTGACTACGTCACCTGCAGTACCGGAAACGAAGCCTGACTTACCTTCATAGAAAGACTGTTCCATTGTGTCCCACTGCTTTGTAACATACTCTTTGTCAAGGAGACCGTCCTTATACAGCTTTGCATAGAATGCCAGCTTATCCTTCTCAAATTGTGTAGCCTTTGAATAAACATATTTGCTATCTACCTTCATAATTGTGCTTGTTACACCAAAAGCATGGTTAAATACACTGTCAAGCTTTAATATGGTTCCATCTGTTGTCACAGGGTATTCAGCAAGACCCTTATCCTTCATTTCTTTAAACATTGCATAGAAGTTTTCGGG
Source organism: Clostridia bacterium BRH_c25 (assembly GCA_001515955.1). The sequence continues at coordinate 3,458 of LOES01000009.1, forward strand.
AGTCGGATTTTCTAGCAGTGCTTTACTGCTTTCCAGTGAATTGAACCAATCGGTTCTCACAACAGGGATCTGCACTCTGGCTGGAGACAGCCACAACAGATACGGGTAGTTCTTTACTGCTTCTGTGTTATGACTTTGCATGATTGCTTTTACATTGGTTGAATTGTTGATATACTGGGTAAGATCCTCCAGCATATCCTCCTGTGCGATAGGAAGATCGCCTCCCTGGAAGTATATGATATCAGGAGAAATCTGTCCTGTTCTAAAAGCGATAGGAACTACATCGGCATATTTGCCTGCAGGGGCTTCCAAAATTTCAAGCTCTATATAGTTGCCTTCGGCAGCCATTCCTGCTTCAATTTCAGATACCAGCTTCTGCACGTTTTCCTCAGTTGGAACAACGTCCTTACAAAGATAAGTAACCTTTACCGGGGCATCCTTGGTGCCAAGCTTTGATGCCTCTGCCGGTGCTGTGTTTACAGGTGCTGCAGGTGCAGGAGTCTCCTGCTTGGGACTGCAACCTGCAAATACTGTAATAACCATTAATACTACAAGAGTCAAGCTGATTAGTCGTTTCATTAAAAAATCCCCCTTACATTTATGTTTTATTATGCTTCTTTTCTATTCTTTAACTCCTCCGCCCATGACATCCTTTGCATAGTATTTAAGGACGATCGGGTAGAGTAATAGAACCGGTATTATTGCCACAATAATTGTGGCACCCTTAAGGGCAGCGTAATCGATTCGTGCCAGCTCGTTATAATCCCAGAGGTTCTGCTGGCCTACAATTGAGACTGTATCACCCAGTACGACAAACTGCCGCAATACTACCTGAAACAGGGTATCCTTTGCCTTGACTATGTAGATGCTTGCTTTAAAATACTCATTCCAACGCAGTACTGCATAGAACATGGTTATGGTGGCTATACCAGCCTTGGCCAGTGGAAACACAATTGAGAACAGCATTCTCAGATGTCCTGCGCCGTCAAGGGTGGCAGCCTCAAATATCGAGGCCGGAATCTCCTCAAAATAGCGCATCATAATGATGAGGTAGTAGACATTTACGGCTGTAACCAATATGACCGACCACTTGCTCCCCATCAATCCCAGTTTTTGTATGACGAGATACTCAGGCACCAGGCCCGGTTCAAAGAGCATCATAAAAATGAGAAAAATCATTATAGCCCTTTTAAACATTAATTTGGGTCTCGTCAGCACATACGCCGCAGTGGTGGTGAGTATGATATTGATAGCCGTACCTACTACAGTAACAAAGACGGAGTTCCCCAGTGCAGCCATCAGTGCCGGATGATTGAACACTATGCGGTAATTGATGAGACTGAAATTCTTGGGGATAATATCCAGACCGCTCATTTTAACCGACGCTTCCGGACTGGAAAGAGAGCGTGCCAGAATGTTGAGCAGCGGGATAATCATGGTAAGCGTAACAGCTCCCAAAATTAGCATAAGAATGATTTGTCCAAGGGTATATTTCTTATACCGTTTCATTGCTACCACACGCCCTTTCCTGTAACTTTTTTGGAAACCAGATGTGTTGCCAATACCAAAAATACTCCTACAATTCCTTTAATAAGACTTACAGCTGTAGATAATGAATATTGTGCATTCTGAATACCAATACGGTATATATAGGTATCCAGTATATCAATAGCGCTTAATACTGCATCATTGGAGAAGTTAAGCACTTGATCGAAGCCTGCATTAAGGAAAAAGCCCAGGTTCAGTATAAACATCGTAATCATAGGAGTTACAAGCGCAGGGAGAATTATATACCTGATTATATTCATACGATTTGCCCCATCTATTTCTGCAGCCTCATACAGGCTTGGGGAGATACCGATAATAGTGGTGAAATAGAAGATGGAATCCCAGCCAATACTTCTCCATGCCTCCGACAGCATCAGAATCCATCGGATCTTTGTTTTATCCGTCATAAAGTCTATGGATGGGAGATTAAATATATTCAGAATCTGGTTTACTGAACCATTGGACAGAGAAAGTGCTGCAATCCAAATACCGGCAATAACAACCCATGATAAAAAGTGAGGCATATATGATATAACCTGCACATATTTCCGAAAGCCTGCCACCCGCAATTCATTAAGCAAGATGGCAAACAGCACGAAGAACGGAAATAAAAGAATAAATTTCATAAAGCTTATTACCAGGGTATTGCTCAGAATGTCCGCAAAAGCCGGACTTTTGAATATCATCTCAAAATATTTCCACCCTGCAAAGGTCCATGGGCCTCGGGCTCTATAATTGTAAAATGCCAGCCTCATCCCAATAATCGGCCAAAGACGGAATATAAAAAAATATGCTAGTGTAGGCAATAGGATGATATAGAGCATCATATCTGTACGAAGCTGCCTCATTATCTGAGTGAAGCTCAGCTTTTCCTTGGGAGGCTCTCTTCTTTCTGTTGGCTTCATAACAATCCTCCTTTAGGGAATCAAAATATCCATCAGTGGGGCATGCTGCTGTGCGCCGTACACATCCCGGTCACCGGAGGTACCTGATGAAACCGGTCTGTTGTATGTAATCTTAATTCCCAGTCCTTTTTCAAAAAAAACAATATTGCATATGTCTTTGGGTTCTAAATGATAGAGTTGACAGATTTTTTGCATGTTGATTATTCCACTCTCCGTCACTCTGCGATAGCTTGCTGGGTTATCAAACAATATATCCAATGTAATTTCAAAGGGACCGCTATTTTTGCTTCTTAGTACTTTTGCCAAATCGACAAGCCTGTTCATAATTGCATCTCCTATCTCATTCTGTATTCGATGGGGAATAGTGCTTTGCCATTCACAGTATCCATCAGATGATAAACTGAGAATTCATATACTGCACCAAACTCCACATCACTTGGTGCAAACGGAAATGCCAGATTGCCCGCTGTGGATTTTCTCCCCTCGTAACCATAGTGCATAAAGGTGGAACGTACTGAACTGCACAATGCTGACGCTTGACTCTGAGTTCCGGCAATAACCTCGAACACTACACCCAATTCATGTCCTGCAGCATTATGAGGCTCCAGATCGCCCATTACGCCGTTTTTTCCATAGTTATAAAAGTTGATTTCGTATTGATCCCGGGGAATTTCAGGATATTGGTCTATTACACTGTCTTTCACCAACTCCTCTACTTCTTCTATTTTTTCAATCAGAATAGGATCCCGTATACCTGCCACAACAAAGGTTCTATATGCTACCTTGCGTGCTCCCTCCAGCTTGATTTCATAAACGGCTGTCTCGCTGATCCTGCTGCCGCTTACACGTACCCGCCCGCTGCCGGCATCGCTGAATTCACAATTTTCCAAGTTCAGCACAATACCGGGGCCATGTAAAATATACGGATGATCCTTCTCATAGAAGGTGTGTGCTGCCACACTCACAGTAGTACATTTTCGCTGGGGATTGGTGGGATATACTTCGAAACAGTCTTCATAGAGCACACCCATCATACAGTCCTTTGTAGTGCCGGGTTCGCAGCAGAGTGCGCCACATTCCAGCACCTTGCCCAGGTGGTATGCAATTCCCCTATCAAAACCGTGAAATACGCCTACCGCTGCGAAGGGTGCGGGGTCATAGGCCCTACCGCAGATAATCAGTTGTGCATCATTCTCCAAAGCCTCCAATATCGGCTCTATTCCCATCTGGGCAACTACACCGGTAGTTTCCTCCAAAGCCTTTTCAGTGAGAACAGGCACTGTTTTTCCCAGGGGGACAACCTTGCCCTGCTTCATATTCTCACGGATGACGTCCTTCGGGATATCCGCCCAAATTACTGCCTGCTTGAGAGGTTTAAGCTTCCTTTCAGCAATTATCTCCTCGATTATGCTGAGTGTCCATTCAACGTGAGCCTTACCGCCGCTTCCGCCTGCTGAACCGATAATTACGGGAATGTTATTCTCAAAGCCTGCTGTTATTATATACTCCAAATCTTTTTTGCAAGCCTGACGGCTTACAATTGCCGTATTTGCACCCAGCTTATGGGGGCCTGCATCTGTGGAGCCTGCATCCACTACAATGGCATGGGGCTGATCCTTTATACCATTTAAAAATGACTCGATTGGAAAGCCATATCCCAGAATACCGCAGGGTGATAAAATTTTAAAGCATTTTTTCATATTCTACTCCATACTTTCAATTTTCTTATCCACCATCTTCATATGATGTTTTACTGCCTGTTTTGCCGCTTTTTTATCACGATTGGCGATTGCCTTTGCTATAGCAAGATGCTCTTCCGCAATTTGTTCACGTCTGATCTGATCCCGGTGGCTCTTTTTAGCAATCTCACTGATTAAATCGTAATAGGTATCAATAAAATTCATAAAAAAGATGTTCCGGGATGCCTGTGCCAGCTTGTAATGGAAGTAGTGATCCATATTATGCTGTATCTCTTCGTTGTCTGCAACTCCAAGTCCGTCAAACAGCTCTTCGATCTCTTCATCGCTGGCCCGCTCAATAACACGCTCAACCATCTTCAGCTCCAGTGACTCTCTGAAATCCAACAAGTCACTGTAGGTAGTCTTTTTCAACAGCTCATTTACCGATTTATTCATCAGCATGCCCTGAATGTTATCCTGTATATAGGTGCCGTCTTTGGGTTTTCTGCGTATATATCCCTGAGACTGCAGTTGGGTTAAAGCCTCGCGGAGTATTCCCCTGCTAACCCCGAACTGCTCGGATAAAAGAGCTTCATTGGGCAGTTTATCCCCTGCTTTCAGGCTGCCCTCCCGCATCATAGTAATAAGCTGATTGACAATTTTATCCGAAAGTCTGTCATTACTAACAGGTATAATATCCATTTCTACCATCCATTCCGCCATTATGGCACTATATTTGTTTAATAATATATTTGTTTAACAATTTAACTATATATTATCACTTATGCTGTATTATTTCAATACTCTTATTGTTTTAAAGAAACAAAAAAATCAAGTGCTTTTAATTTACAAAAGCACCTGATTTTAACAACCCAATTTTCTTATTATGAAATACAATACCGTAAATACCACCCATGTACAGTTAAAGTGTCAGCTCCCAGGTTTCCCCTATAAGATCATGACCGAAGCTGTGATGCGCCTCCTCTGCAACTAGCGTAAAGCCGTAGCTCTTATAGATATTACGGGCATCTGTAAGTATGCTATTTGTCCATAATATAAGCCTCCCGTAACCGGCACGCTTTGCGAAGCGGATACACTCGCCTACAAGCCTCTTTCCAAGACCCATGCCCCGCGCTTTTGGTTCTACTAATAAGAGCCGGAGCTTGGCAACCGTCTCATTGTTTTGAACAACGAATACAGAACCAACAATCTCACCACTCATTTCTGCAATAAAGCAGCGTTCCCGCTCCGGTTTGTAGTTATTGATAAAATCTGCCGTAATCTGTGCAACAAGAGCTTCAAAGTGCTCATCCCAGCCGTATTCTTGCGAATAGAGCACCCCATGCCGGTGGGTAACCCAACCCATGTCTCCGGGCTCATGAGTTCGGAGATAAAAGGGCTCCGAGTACTTAAGGCTTTTTTTATCAAGAATATTTTCTATGGTTTGCATAGCCTTTAAAAGGCGCTGCTGCTCTTCTTCATTGAAATCGCCCAACATCTCTGCCACTTCATCCCGTGAACGTTGATTCAGAGGAGCAAAAGCTTTTTTACCTTCCTTCGTGAGATGCAGAAAGTACTGACGCCCGTCATGTTCCGAACGGACTTTCTCAATAAACCCTTGTTGTTCAAACTTAGCCAGGGCGCGGCTCAGATACCCGGCATCCAAGCCCAGCTCCCGGCCTAAATCGGAAGCTGTGTACTCGTCACTATGTGCAAGCTCAAACAGAATCCGGGCTTCAGTCAATGAATAGGGACTATGCAGAAGGCCTTCACGCAGCACGCCTATCCTACGGGTAAAGAAGCGGTTGAAGCTTCGCACGATAGCAATTCTTTCTTCCAAAATATCCTCTGTCATAAATTCATCTCCTTATTTTGTAATTCTTTAGTATTATCATATATTTTTTTACTTGCCTTTGTCAACCATATTGTTGATTTCGTCAACTTTAGAATTGCTCTTACTGCAAAAAATAAAAACCCCCTAAACATTTATCCTGCTTAGGGGGTAAAATATACACTACTTAGACAATAGTAATATTTTCTGCTTGTGGTCCTTTTGGTCCGTTAGTTACATTATAAGTAACCTTCTGGCCTTCCTGAAGTGATTTGTAGCCTTCTGAGTTTATTTGAGAAAAATGTGCAAATACATCTGTTCCATCTTCTCCTGTAATAAACCCGTATCCCTTTTCTCCATTAAACCATTTTACTGTACCATTCATATTATGCGTACCTCCAAATTCTTATTTCTTAAACACTTTGCAATAACTCACCAATAGCATTTCAAATATTATATACTATATTTTTAGTACTAATTGAAATATATATGTGTTACATTATTTACTATTTATTTAAGCTCTTCTTAATGATGTCATACTTTGCTATAAATTGCAAGCTCTTTTACCATATCAATTAAATAAAATGAAAAGTTGAAGGGGTTCAAGTCATCTTGAACCTCTTTTTTCTCATAATTATTTTCTGTTTTTGATATTTATTCCATAAATTCTATTTTAAGCAGATTTTCCTGATAACTTGGATTATTATATGGTATTAACCTCTTCATTATTGGAACCAAGCAGCAGATCCTCATATTTCAATAACCCAAGAGGAGTTATGTTAATTCCGTTCATGTCCTGTCTGTAAGCTATCGATACTTGCGGATAATAAAGAAATATAAAAGGAGCATCGTCAAATATTATCTTCTCTATTTCCCTATACAGCTCCATCCTCTTTTCAGGATGGACAGTGCCTCTTGCAAGTTCAAGCTTTTCACTTACCAATGTATTCCCATATTTTGAAAAATTGGATGCATTATTTGGATTAAAGAGGGCTTGCAGGAAATTATCAGGGTCTTTGGTATCTGCCATCCACCGTTTTACATACAAGTCATGTTTTTGTATAACATCCATTTTTCTATAATCACTGCCTGACACTCTCTCAATTGCACAATCAACACCTATGGCTTTTAGATCCTCAATAATATAGTCAGTAATTTTGTTAAACATTAAGGATAAGGAGTCATTATCGCTGCGGGCAAGTATTTTTAACTTGTCAATGCCTTTATTACCTTTATATTTCTTGAGTATTTCCATTGCAGTATGAGGGTCATGACAGTAGCCTTTGACATCAGACCTGTCAACCATGCCTGGAGGTAGCGGACCCTTTGCCTCTACAGCCATACCGCTCATTATTTCCTCAACTATCCTCTTCTTGTTGACTGCATAATTCAAGGCTTTTCTTAATTCCTTGTCAGTTGACCATACAGATTTGGAGCTGAGATTAAAGCCTGCAAAGTAAAGTGCCGCTATACTTTTTGATTTGACAGTCACATTCCCTGTGTTCTGAATCTTTTCCATAACGTCTTTGTTGTCTACAGTAATAAAATCATATGTTCCATTAATAAACTTTTCTACTTTATCCTCAGGATCAAAGTCAATGATTATTTTATCAACATAAGGAGACCCACCAAAGAAATCCTTAAATGCAGCTAAAGTGCATTGAGTCTTTTGCTTGTCCCGAAGCATGTAAGGGCCACAGCCCAGTATATTGCCTTTATCAACTTCTTCCCTGGCCAGAATCGCACAAATGTGATGCCCAATGGTAGTCAGGAAGCCAATATAAGGGGCTGTCAGTTTAATAGAAATCCTATACTTGTCAAGTACTTTTATCCCTCTTGCATCCTTTGACAAGCCCTTTTGAAATTCTTCCGCTCCATCAATGTACTGCAGGCACCAGCTGTTTGGAGATTTGTACTGAGGATCCAGAATTCTTTCATATGAGTATTTTACATCCTCTGCTGTTACCTCTCTGCCATTATGGAATTTTACTCCTTTTCTTAGAACAAACACCCAGGTAAGGTTATCATTTTCCAAATGCCAGCTTTTTGCTATTCCAGGGGATACCTCCCCTGAATAGCCTGTGGTCAGAAGCCCTGCATGAATATTTGAAAGTACCTGGCTGCCAACAAAATCATAAGCATACAGAGTATCATAGGTTTTTACTTCATCCTGCAGAAATGTTCTGACAATAGATTTATACTTGTTTCCAATATTGTCCAGTAACTTATCTGTAATTGTTTTCAGGTCTTTAAGAACTTCATAGAGATTGGCTAAGGAGGTCTTGGTATATTGTGTATTAAAAGACGTTGTTTCTACAACAGACATAAGCTTTTCAAAGGTTATGCTCATTTCTTTCGTAGAGAAGACCACATTCTCAAGATTAGAGGTCTGTGTTGAAATTGAGGCAGTTATCTCTTCAGTAATTGCATTATTTTTGCTTATGGCATCAATAATACTGTCAAAGGAACCCATTGTATTATCAGCAATCTGTGTACCCTCTTTAACCTTACTGATTGTAGTGTTAATCGATTCGATTGTCTTGGCAATATTATCATTTATTTCATATATAGTCTGTCTGATATACTCTATTGATTCAACACTGTGCAGAGCAAGCTTTTTTACTTCCTGTGCAACAACAGAAAACCCTTTTCCTGCTTCTCCGGCTCTTGCTGCTTCAATAGCAGCATTAAGTGATAACAGGTTGGTACTATCCGCTATATCTCTTACCACTTTCAACATATCATTGATGTTGCCGGCCTTTAAGCTTAATGTATTAATAGCTTCTTTTGTACCCTCTACCGAATTTTCTATTTGCTTCATTGCTTCCCTGGAGCTCTCTACTGCTCCGCTGCCCTGCTTTGCAATACTCATTGTATGGTCGGATACCTGCTTCAGATTTTCTATGCCTGCAAAAACTTCCTCCGCCAGTGCCGAATAATTGCTGATCTCATCAACCACCTTACCGACTGAATTCATCTGAAGTTCCACATATTTTTCTATATCGGTAATAGTGTCCGTCAGTAATCCTGATACATATCCTGCTTCTTCAACTTTTTTGCTCAGCTTATTGATTATCCGTTCTTGATTGTGCTTCAACAGATCTGCATCCAGGTCATGAGTACCGTCTTCTTTATTAATTGCAGTTATGTTGTATTTTGGTGTATCTTCTGAAGCTCTTTTATTCGTTTTCCATAAGCTTAACATAATACCCTCCTTAGACATATTACAATTATCTGTCCGTATATGCCTCTAGTGCCTCGTAAAGTATATTAATTCTAGGGTAGGCGAGGCACCGAACAGTGGAAGTGCATTTTCAACACCTGAAAAACAAGAAATTTGTTGTGTTAAAAAGCACTAGTTGATGTATATAAATCATTGAATTATGCTTGTGTATATGTGAGCCCTTCTACTCCCTTGATTCCCATACCGGCATCATCATTCAAAACAATCTTGGATTCATTAAATACAGCACCGCCGATGATCGGGTCTTCAGCGCAAAGCACCGGCCCATCCAGGTCAGCTTTTGTGATAATACTTTTTGCGGCGGCCAAATGTACTGCTGCTGTAACACTTATCTTTGCCTCCAGCATACAGCCGATCATACATTCAACTCCATATATTTCGGCTAATGAGCATATTTTTAGAGCATTGTATATGCCACCGGTTTTCATCAGCTTAATATTAATAAGATCGGCAGCTCTCATTTGAAGCACCTTTATAGCATCAGCAGGGGAAAATATGGCTTCATCTGCAAGAACCGGTATAAGTATATTATCGGTAACATATTTTAAACCTTCAATATCATGGGCATCAACCGGTTGTTCCACAAGCTCTATATCCAGATCTTCATCCTCCATCTCTCTTAGTGCTCTTACGGCTTCTTTTGGCTTCCAGCCTTGGTTTGCATCCAGTCTCAGATTTATGCCATTCCCTACAGCCTTTCTTATTTCTTTCATAGTCTTTATTTCCTGGGCAGATTTTTTACCAACTTTTATTTTCAAGGTATCATATCCTAAACTGACAGCTTCCAGACTATCCGCTACCATCTGCTCAGTATCATTCACACTTATTGTAATATCGGTTGTAATTTTATTTGTATATCCCCCCAGCAGTTTATATAAAGGAGCATTATAAAGCTGTCCGTACAGGTCATATATAGCCATATCAACCGCAGCTTTAGCACTTGTATTCTTGACTAAACAGCCATTCAGCCTTTTCATGATCTCTTCAATATTTTCTATCTCCATGCCTATGAGCTGCTTTGAAATAACATTTTCTATTGCCTCTACTACGGATCCAATGGTATCTCCTGTTATAACGGCAGTAGGAGGCGCCTCCCCATACCCGGTATTGCCTGTGTCGGTAACAACCTCCACTATAACATCCTCTACGCTGTTTACGGTTCGCAATGCTGTTTTAAAAGGTCTTTTCAGGGGAACAGATATTCTCCCCGTCCTTATACCTGTTATCTTCATATTCAACTCTCCTACCTTTCCTATCATGTTTTGTTGCCACTTATGCTATTCAGTTAGCAAGTTCATAAATCGCTGCAGCAATAATTTGAACATTCCTGACAAGGTTATCAATACTCATATATTCATCCGGCTGATGGCAAAGATCAGGTTCACCTTCAAAAATCGGACCAAATGCGACTATGTTGCTCAAAGCCTTGGCATAAGTGCCGCCGCTGTATGAAATAAGCCTGGCTTCCTTACCTGTTTTCTCTGTGTATACTTTTTGAAGCTTCTTGATATACTCTGTTTCCGGACTTACAAATAAGCTTTTTTTATGTACTGCCTCTATAGTTTCAAATCCATTTGCCCTCATCAAAATAAAAAATTTATCGGAAAAATCCTCATATCGTTTTGTAACAGGATACCTTAAATTTATTTTAAGCTCTATGGCCTCACTATTGCCTGACATAGCACCTATATTTACTGTCAGTTTTCCTGATGCTTCATCATGCATATGAATTCCCAACATCTCACCATTTATATCAAAACCAATGTATCTATTATAAAACTCAATAAACTCTGCCAGTTTTCCTCTCAATTCAAAGTTTCCCATGAACTCCATTAATATGGAAATTGCATTTCTTCCCTGCTCAGGAGTACCGCCATGTGCAGTTTTACCACGGGCAGCAACTACTAATTTATCATCTTCTGAAATCTCAATACTGCCATATTCTCCAGCAACCAATTGGAGTTTTTTCTTATCAAGCCTGCCTATTTCAAACGCAGCTTCTGCGTAATCAGGAACTGAGTTTATTGCTGTTCCGCCTTTTATCCAGAGTAGTCCGGATTCATCTTTTCCGGACAGCGGTTTTCTGAATGTACAATTAACAATCCCTTTTTCCCCATTTATTATCGGATAACTGGCATCAGGGGTAAAGCCCGCTACTGGAATCTCATCCTTCTCAGCATAATATTGAGCACATTTGCTCCCGTTTTCCTCATTTGTGCCAAAGATTATCCTTACTCTTCTCTTCAGCTTTATGCCTGAATCTTTAATTGCTTTCAAAGCATATAATGCTCCTATAGTTGCACCTTTATCGTCAAGTACTCCTCTGCCGTATATTCTTCCATCATGTATCTCTGCAGCAAAAGGAGGATACATCCACCCACCACCTTCAGGCACTACGTCAATATGCCCCAACACAGCTACCATTTCCTCCCCTGTTCCGTATTCCGCATACCCTATCATATTATCCAGATTAACTGTTTCAAAGCCTAGATCATGTGCTAAATCCAGAGTGTATTGCAACGCCGAATGAACCCCCCGACCGAAAGGCATGTTTTCTTGCGGAGCATCTAATACACTCCTTATTCTTACACATTCTCTGACCTTTTCAACAATCTCATCTTTAAATTGAAGCACTTTTTCATCTAACACAGCTACACCTCTAAATAAAAAAGCTCAGCAAATGATAAAAATCACTTACTGAGCTTTGACTACGATAATGTTCTGGGACATCTGGTAAATCAAGCAGTAATTGGCATATTATTACTATTCGGTTAATTTTCTTCATTATATACTATTCGAAATATTTAGTCAATACTGAATACTAAAATTCTGTTGTTGATACTAAGAATTGGTTTATTTTATATATCATAAACTAATTGTATTTATTACCTGTTTATGTTATTTTAATTTTAAAATAGCTATTTGGCATGAGGAGGATGAATATGAATTATGCAGAAAGCACCATATATATTATAGGAAACTCAAAATCCCAGCAGCATAATCCCATAACCCAGCTTTACGGACAATTCATGATAGGCTTCGTCGTAGATAAGGATACAGGCTGCATTATTGAACTTGGGTGCAATGCTATTATACCTACTACGGATAAGTTTATAAAAGACTTATTCATTGGTGAAGATATCAAATCATCATTTGACATCATACAGAGCAAAATCACGAACCGCTATCTTGGTTCTTCCCAAAAAGCCATTCTGGTAGCTTTCAAGGATGCGCAGAAGAAATACTTTGACCACATAAGCGGCAGACCCCTTGAGTTGTAGTCTCTGGAATTAGGTCTATTTTCTTGATACGTTCAGTATTTCATCTGCCAATACAACCCCTGCGAAAGCAAACCCAAATTACCTGATATGCCTCTCTCCTGCTCCTTTGTAAATTCAGCAGCTTCTGTTCATGGCACAAACACGTTGAAGGAGATTATTTTTATCCCAATCCGGAAGAATACTTGATTAATTTAATGTAAAAGCTATGACTGATAAAAACAACAAGGAGGTTAATGCTGTGGATAAGAGACGTGCGAAGGATATTGCTGCTTCACCTGTTATGACTAGTGTAACCTATAACGGAACACCGGTTTATATTGAGAATGTAAATGAAACCAATGGAACTGCTAATGTCCATCCCCTTAATCAGCCCAAGAACAGGCAGGAAGTACCTCTGACAAGCCTGGTAGAGCATTAAAAAAAATAAGAAAACATAGGCAGAGAAATAGGGATCAGGAATGAAGAATTCAGACCTGATCCCTATTCTTCTGCCTATGAAATAACTATTCCCTTTGGCTGCTTCCCACTCTTTTTTCAATGTTGGCCGCTACATAGGCTGTAATTGGTATGGTAAAAACCAAACCTATGCTTCCGGCTATTGCCCTTAAGACCTCCGACGCAATGACATCCCAGTTGATTACATGGGAAAATGGTGTATTATAAGCCATCAGTAGCAGCATGAGATGTAGTGAGCCTCCCGCATAAGCCAATATCAAGGTATTGGACATAGTTGCCATAATGTCCCGTCCTACGTTCATTCCTGCTTTCATCAAATCCAATGACTTTATCTGAGGATTGCTCCCTTTTATTTCATGCATGGCTGATGCAATAGACATCCCCACATCCATATTGGCACCCATCGTTCCAATAAGGATTCCCGCAAACAGCAAGCCCTTGAAATCAAAACGAACACTTTGGGGTATGTACATGAGCATTTGTGATTCATCGCCTCCTAAACCCGTGAGCTTAGCCAGGGAGCCCACAAGCATGGCTACAATACCTGCAATGATAACCCCTCCTATTGTACCAATAACTGCCGAAAGGGTCTTTTTATTAGGTCCGCTAATGATCAGCATTGTAGCACCGATGATACCAGCACATACAACAACAGATAAAACAATCGGATTTCCCCCTGCCAGTATTGCAGGAATTAGTATTTTGATTACCGCTATTGCAGTTAAAACCAGGGATATAACCGCTTTTATCCCCCTGCCCTTGCCGATTACCACCAAAACAATGACAAAAGCAATGACCAAATAAAGCAAATACTTGTCCCTTGCAAATTCAGCCACATATGCAGCAGCTACTGTACCATCATCATTTTCTTCAATATATAGAAGTACCTCGTTGCCTTCCCGGAGTGGACTTAATCTATATTCACTGTTAAAATTGTAGCTTAATGAATACTCTGCACGTACTGTTTCTCCCTTATGGAGTCCTTTCACAATCAGAACCTCAACAATCTGTGTCGGTGCACTCATGCCTGCCCCGAATTCATCAAAATTACGTTCCTCTTCCGCAATGACCTTGACAACCTTAGCTCTGGAATAGGGGACCTCTACCTCCTGCTCTTCTGCATAGGCTTCTTCATCAAAACCCTCTATATCCTCAAAATCCTCATATGTTGCCTCATCATATAACTCTTCATCCTGCACATCAGCTAAATCTTCTGTCCCGGGGCTTTCTGTTTCTCCCTCACAAAACACGGTCAATGAACTAATACTAATTGATATTATAAGGAGCATTATAAAAAGTATTGGCATCATGTTTTTGTTTTTAATCATAGGTTCAACCTCCGAATATCTTTTTATCAAAAAAGTGCGTAATACCCCCACTTCTGCAACTGGAATTTAACTATACATTCTACTTATAAAAATGTAGTCCCAGAGCTTGTAAAACAAGCGAGGGATAATGGGTTAGTGGATAACCCCATAAGGATAGCTGCCTAAAACACAGCCGACCTTATGAAGCTACTACTTCTATAAGTGGTAGTAATTCACCACTTAGTATTATAACATACTTTTAAAATATCTCTGCTATGCTACTGACAAGATGGATATGTGAATATCAACAGCTAAAAAGGTTGTTAATGAAAAGCAAAATATAATATAATAAATATGAGATGCTTTTAGTTCTAATTTAATAATTATTCAGTAAAACTGGGCCTATTATTCCAGGAAAGGAAGTTGTACATGTCAAATAAACATAAGAATGAACAAAATGAAATATTTATAATAAAGCAAATAAACGGCCTGCTAAGCGGAGATATAGTGTTGCATCCAATATACAGATCGGATGGACTGATGCTGATAAAGCAGTATAAGGCTTTGTCAAATGACCTGGCGCTCAAGGTTAAGCAGATGGTTCCCGGAACTCTTCCGGTAATTGTACTTTCTCCGGATTGTGATATGGAAGCCTTTGATAAAAGCCAGTTTTATGGCAGTGACATCTTGATTGCAGAATTGAGAAAAATAAGAAAAAAATATAGTGAATATGTGCAGGTTCCTATAGAAATGAGTGCTTTAATTGATAGAAGAACAAATACAAAAAATGAAATTGTACCTATTAATAAAAATAGTAATAACGAAGATATTTATATCAGCTCTTTGTGTGAATCTCCCTTTTTCTCTACATTTGAAAAGAAATTGGAATCCTCTCATCTGCAATTAAGAGCAAAGAAGATTAAAGAAATTTTAACAGCCACTATCCTGGAAAACAAGGTATTGCTGGATAAGTTAAATGAAATAAAAGACTATAAGGACATTATATTGCTGCATAGTATAAACACAACCAGTATTGCACTTATGTTGGGCCTTACTTTGGAGTTGCCTGAGGAAGACCTTTTGGATCTTGCCCTTGCAAATCTTCTGATTGATATTTCCGTTACACAAATACCTAAGGATCAATTTGAATTACATCTGAAGAGTAAAAACTCAAACAAAGATTTTTATAATCTTCATTTAAATCAATTGAAGATACTATCTCAAAAACTGCCTTTAATCAGAAAGGAGTCCATTATCTACGGAGTATTGGACCATTACGAATATTATAACGGCAATGGATATCCCAAAGGTAAAAAAGAATCCGATATTAGCCTTTTCGGCCGGATAATTTCCATCGCTCAAGCTTATGATGAGATGGTCGGCGGATACTTTTACAACAATGGTTTAAAGCCGATCCAGGCACTGCAGAATATCTGGGAAAACCGCGGTAGCAGATTTGATCCGGATATAATAAGAATTTTCATAGATCGTACTACCATTTTGAAATTAGGCCAACACATAATGTACAGCAGCTTTTACCAAGGTATGATTATAGGTTTCACTGATTTTATAAATTTTCCAATATCTCCAATTGTTAAGCTGGAGAATGGAAATATCGTTGACCTTCTGGAAGCCGGGAGAGTATAAGCGTGAAAAGGCTGTGGATTCACAATAGAATTCACAGCCTTTAATAGTATCAATATATGGACCTACAAACCTTTTTCACGGAGTTCCCTGCGCATCTTACCGACCCAGTCCAGCTCATTCTGATAGGATGAGATGATATTCTCAAAAATCATATCCCATATATAAGTTTCCCTGGGTGTTCTATTGGGTACATGGGTACCCCTCTTCTTTTTCTCCTGCTGGAGCAAAAGCTGTATTTTTATTTCCTCTTCATACTTGGTCAGCAAAGTGTCCAGCTCCTCAGCGCTGAGCCTGTCTGCCCAGGCCAGCTGTATGAGGAAGGTCTTCTTGAACTCCGGTGATTCAGGAGAGGATAATACCCACTGTCTGAGCTCGTCTAGTCCTTTTTCTGTGATAGAATAGATTTTTTTGGACGGAGAGCTTTCCTGGTGCTGTACCTCACTATTGACAAGTCCGCCATTGTGCAGCTGAATCAATGTTTTATATATCTGGTTGTTGTTGCCGGACCAATACATGATGGAGGATTCTTCAAAAACCTTCTTTAAATCGTATCCTGTAGAGGGCTTCCAGCTTAAAAGCCCTAATATGGCACATTTTATATTCATGATTTTCCCTTCTTTCTAATGGTATCAAAACGAATAGTGCTGGTCTTTTCATTATACCAGTTTTTACTCAATTATTTCAGTAACCACACCTGCACCTACAGTTCGCCCGCCTTCCCTTATGGCGAAGCGGAGCCCTTCCTCCACAGCTATTGGTGTGATAAGCTTGATCGTCATGGCGATATTATCCCCGGGCATGCACATGTCAACACCTACAGGCAATTCTATGACCCCCGTGATATCCGTTGTGGTGAAAAAGAATTGTGGCCTGTAATTATTGAAAAACGGTGTATGGCGCCCGCCCTCTTCCTTGGTTAGTATGTATACCTTGCCGACAAAACGGGTATGCGGTTTGATGGATCCAGGCTTTGCCAAAACATGGCCCCTTTGTATCTCATTCCGTTGTATCCCTCGCAGCAGAAGTCCTACATTGTCCCCTGCCTGTGCTTGATCCAACAGCTTCCTGAACATTTCCACACCTGTTACTATCGTGGATCTGGGCATATCCGCAAGACCTACTATCTCCACTGAATCCTGCACCTTGACTACTCCTCTTTCTACCCTTCCGGTTCCTACGGTTCCCCGGCCTGTAATGGAGAATACATCTTCAATGTGCATAAGGAAAGGCTTGTCGGTCTGCCTTTCCGGCATGGGTATATAGCTGTCTGCAGCAGTCATCAGGTCATGGATGCACTTGCAGTTGTCACAGTCTTCCCTTCCACAGCCACACTCCAATGCTTTAAGTGCCGAGCCGTGTATAATTGGTGTAACATCTCCGGGAAACTCATATTCGCTGAGCAAATCCCTGGTCTCCATTTCCACCAGTTCGATAAGCTCCGGATCATCCACCATATCCACCTTGTTCAGAAAAACAATGATATAGGGTACACCCACCTGTCCATACAGAAGAATATGTTCCCTGGTTTGCGGCATAGGACCGTCGGCGGCGGACACTACAAGTATGGCCCCATCCATTTGAGCTGAACCGGTAATCATATTCTTGACATAGTCTGCATGACCCGGGCAGTCGATGTGGGCATAATGTCTGTTTTTTGTCTCATACTCCACATGGGCAGTATTAATGGTAATACCTCTAGCCTTTTCCTCCGGCGCCTTATCGATCTCGTCATATCTTGTAGCGGTTGCACCGCCGAATTTTGACAGTACAACGGTTATGGCAGCCGTTAGAGTGGTCTTGCCATGATCCACATGTCCAATAGTACCGATATTCACATGGGGTTTGGTTCTTTCAAATTTTACCTTAGCCATAAAAATGACTCCCTTCATAATTTACTTGAGTACCTATGCTTCTCAGTATAGTATATGTATAACATAGGTTAATAATAACATATGTTATTATGTATGTCAAAATCTTTTTTGGATATTTTTTATAAGCAATAAAAAACCATGCTTTTTACGCATGGTAAAGTATTGATATTAACCTATCTTAACATTTTTAAACTCCCGGTCAGCTTATTAACCTTTCTCTTCGGACCATAAATACATAATCCAAGAAAGTTAATACGGTCCTTACTTGTCGAAGCCAGCTTTATTTCATAATCACTATAGTTAAGGGATTTCTGGGCCACATCATTAAAGCCTATTATTATAATTTCTTGATCACCTTTTTCCAGTATTTCATCATACTTGTCCTTTAGCTCTTCTTTGAGCATAGTCAAAATTGGTATAGGTATATTCGTAACTCCCTCATGCCGCCTTCCATTCATGTCTATCAGGCTCTTACCGGTTAAGCCCTCTATCTTGCTGGCCAGACTGACACCTAAAGCTGCAGCGGTGTTTGCGATAACTCCAACAGGTAAATCCATATCTATTACAATTACACATTTCATAATAATACCTCCTCTTATG
>LOES01000010.1 GCA_001515955.1 Clostridia bacterium BRH_c25
TTTACTATCGTACTGATCATTTCGTTTCAAGCTAAAGGAGTAGATAAGACTTTATTGCAAAGCAGTGATAGTGTCAAAGTTGTAAATGATTCATATAAGATAGAATTTATACCACTAAAAAGTGTAAAAGATTCTGCTTTGATTTTCTATCCAGGCGGATTTGTTGACCCCAAAGCATATGTACCTATGGCAAGAAAAATTACAGACAACGGGTATAAGGTAATAATTGTAAAGCTACCATTAAGAATAGCATTTTCAAATTCCCAAAAACAAGAATTGTTTTTCCGAAGCAAGGAGTTAATTCAAAATGATGATGAAATAAATCATTGGGTTATGGCAGGACATTCACGTGGAGGTGCATTAGCAGCAGAATTTGTTAAGGACGAAAGTAAACTTGTAGATAGCTTAATATTAATCGGTACAACTCATCCAAAAGAGTTTGACCTTTCTGATTTAAAAATTGATGTTACCAAAGTTTTTGCAACAAATGACGGGTTAGCAAGTGAAAAGGAGGTTAAGGAATACGCAAAAAATTTACCACCTCATACTAATTGGGTAAAGATTGAAGGTGGAAACCATTCACAGTTTGGTTATTACAGCTTTCAGATAGGTGATAAAAAAGCGACTATTGGTAGGGATACACAACAAACTATATTAGTGGATTTGATAATACAAGTATTGCAGAGAGTAATATCTGAATAATATTAGGTCGCATTTTTTATAAAACGTGTAGAAAAGGTTATAAAATGCAGTTGTAAGCAGTCAAGTAAAATGTACATTTTTTCGCCACAAAGTGTACACATCTATTAGCCCTGTGTAATAGATTTTCTGTGTTCCAGTCTGTAGCTGTTGCCGGTCATATTCAGAATCTTACAATGATGGATAAGCCGGTCTAAAATAGCGGTGGTTATTGTGGCATCTCCCATAAAGTCTGTCCACTCGTCAAACCCTTTATTGGATGTAATTATCAAAGATGCCCTTTCAGACATTGAGGACACAAATCCAAAGAATAGGTTAGCTTCTGCATTGCTGAGCGGCATAAATCCTACCTCGTCTATGATAACCATTGCCGCCTTGTTAATTATCTTCAGCCAGCGCCGGCTGGCAGCAGAGATCTCGGAAGTCTTAAGTATTTTTATCAGTTCATCCAGGGTATTAAATGCAACAGCATATTCCATATCCAATGCTTTTACTGCAAGTGACAGGGCCAAATGAGTTTTCCCAATGCCTGGAGGCCCTAAAAAACATACGTTATATGCCTGCTCAACCCATGTCATGTCAGATAACCTCAGCATCTGCTCCTTTGAGATACTGCGCTGAAAACCGAAATCA
This sequence comes from Clostridia bacterium BRH_c25, assembly GCA_001515955.1. The sequence goes on from LOES01000010.1 coordinate 1,333, forward strand.
AACCTGTCCAAAGTTTTTTCTGCCGGTAACTTGGCGCGCTTCCTGCGTATAATGTTCTGCTTTTCTGTCCGGAGGCTCTGCTGTTCATTAAGAAATATTTCTATGCTTTCGAGTGGTGTAAGGTTGTTCTTTTCCTTGTATAGTGTCTCGAAGTCCATAGGCGACAACCTAAGCGCACTTATTAATGTACTGATATGCTCGATCCTTTTATTCAATTCATACCACCTACTTTCGCATATACCTCGAGGGATCTTTTCTGAGTGGTGATATGGTATTTGTTATCGCTTACAGGTATTTCTTTAAAGGCTATTTCTTTCTTTGGCTTCTCATTGTACTCAAGGAAGTCCCTTACATATGTGGTACTAAAAAGCTCGCTGGTATTACAGAAGTCTATTGCCCTGAGTACTTTATCCAGGCCATACTTATCATACATTGTTTGTAGGAGCTTGAACTGATCACGGGCATACCTTGATTTTTCAGTACGTATGGTCTGCAGGAACTCTGTTGCTTTATACTGCAGCAGTTCATCAATTGCAGCCTGTGCTGCATCCAGTGGTTCCTTCCTGTTGCGTGAATGACTTGTATTCTTAATCAGCAGGCCTCTGCCGGTACTGATAGGATGATCACATATTGGATCTCCAAAGCTTGTCTCTATGAATAGTCTGTTGTCTTTAACTTCTATTCGAACTTCCTTTTGGCTGTTGTATGTACCAAGGGGTACGGAATATCTATTACTGTCATAAACAATGGTATTATCTTTCCTTACAGTCCTGTATATGTAGGCAGTGCTGTTTATTTCAATATCAAGCAATGGACGCAGATGTTCACATTCTTCCTTAAAAACTTCAGCAGGGATCTTCTTGGTTGTACCGTGCACCTTAGCATTGGCAGTCCTGTCCAGCCAGTCAAGGCATGATCTGTTGAGGACATCTATATCAACATAAAGCCTGTTTTCCAAGAAGTTGTACTTAACATATTTTACAACATTCTCTACCTTGCCTTTGATATGTGAAGCTTCACATATCAAAGGGAATGTAAAGTTAATGAAAATGTAAAGTCAGAACATGAAATCCTTATGGCATAAGAGGCTTTTACTGATTCACTTCACATTTTCGTACTCCGATAGTTAAATTAGGCACTTAGCCAAAAAACTATGGGAGGGATCTGAAAATGGATTCAATAATAAACCAAAAATCATTGGATACCATGGCGGATGAGCTGATTTCCTTTCTCAAGCAGATAGGTTTTCATCCAAATCATATTCAAAGGTACCGCCAGTATATCAAAAGAATCAGACAGTTTATGAACGAGCAAGCTTTAGCCAATTTCACAAGTAATGAGTGCGACATATTTGTTAGGCAAATTATTGGAAATGGCGAATACAAAGATTTAAGTTATTGTGATAAAGAAGCAATTCGATGTGCAAATATTTTGATTGAATATCAACTGACTGGAATGATTTCATATAGGATCAAGCAAAAGCAAGAATTGCTTCATGGCTCAATTGGAAATGATATTCAATCATATCTTGATTACCGGAAATCTGTAGGGATTTCATCTGAAACACTGTATAACACTCGGACCTATCTTGGGCGTTTTCAAAAATATCTTGATTCAGTCAGGCGAAGTACATTCGGTGATATGACACAGCAAGATATTCTTGGCTTCATTAAAAGCATCAGTTATTCCACAAAGGCTACCATACATTGTACACTCTGTGCTTTAAGAGGACTTCTGAGATACTTACATAGTGAAAGAATCCTTGAAATAGACTGGTCGTATTTGGTTCCAAAGGATAGCTACAGAAAAGAAGCAAAGCTTCCAACAACCTATACGAAGGATGAAGTCGAGCGTATGCTTAATGCAGTTGATCGCGGAAACCCAAAAGGGAAACGCGATTACGCCATGATGCTACTAGCGGCCAGACTTGGTCTACGTGCATCGGATATCTGCGGTTTGACCTTTGAAAACCTGCTTTGGTCACAGAATCTCATTGTGCTAATTCAGGAAAAGACAAAAAAACGGATCGAACTACCACTGCTCACTGAAGTCGGAAATGCTATCATTGACTATCTTAAATATGGGCGCAAAGCGTCGGATTTGCCGTATATGTTCCTCCATGCCAATCATGGTTATCGTCGGCTTCAAGAGCCCACACTTCACAGTATTGTCTGTTTCTACATGCGGCTTGCAGGAATAGAAAATGTAGATGATAAAAAACATGGCCCCCATGCATTACGCCATAGTCTGGCTGGATTCCTGCTTGAGAAGAAAACACCACTTCCTGTAATTTCGGAAGTGCTTGGTCATTCAAACACAGAGTCAACAAAAACATACTTAAGGACCGATATGGAATCGTTGCGTCAATGCGCCCTCCAAGTCCCCTCTGTCAGCAACGGCTACTATCAGAAAGGGGGTCTCTGCAATGAATGATTTAAGAAGCAGTATGGCACCCCTCATTAAATCTTATGTGGATTTTAAACGCAGTCTTGGATACAAGTTCAAATACATATATGTTTTTATCAATTTCGACAGGTTCCTTTGTGATCAGTACTATGAGTCCCTAGGGCTCAGTGAAGAAATATTAAGCAAATGGAGTCAACGCCGTCCCAATGAAACGGATGTTACCTGGTATAAAAGGGTGGATGACATACGAAACTTTTCCATCTATCTGAACGGAATCGGTTATCCATCCTATGTCCCACGGCTACCAAGAAGATATATCACAAATTTTAAACCATATATCTTTACAGATGAAGAACTCCAGCGTTTTTTCGAAGCATGCGACAGCATGGAATATAACACCAACTACCAGTCGCTTTATCATGTATGTCCTGCTCTGTTCAGGCTTTTATTCGGGTGTGGTCTGCGCGTAAATGAAGCTCTTTCACTAAAATGTGAAGATATCAACCTGACAGATGGATTCATTATCATTCATGAAACGAAAAACGGAGAAGAGCGCCAGTTACCACTTTCAGAATCATTAATAAATGTATTGGTACAATACCGTAACTACTGCCGCAGCAATGCCAATGGTCAGGATTACTTCTTTGTAAAACGTAATGGCGAAAGATGCTCATCTGACACTATATATAGAAAGTTTAGAAAAATACTGTATTACGCCAAAATATCACATGGCGGAAAGGGACATGGCCCACGGGTGCATGATTTCAGGCATTCGTTCAGTGTCCACTCACTGGCAAATATGGCTGATCAGGGGTTGGATTTGTATTACTGCCTTCCATTGTTATCAAAATACCTTGGACATAAGTCTCTTGCGGCTACAGATGGTTATGTCAGGTTAACAGCAGAGATGTACCCAAAGCTAATAAATGCTATGAACCAAATATGTGCTTTTGTCTTTCCGGAGGTGAAGCAGCCATGAAACCGACGGATTTCGCCTATTATCTGACTAACTTCTTTACAAAGTACCTTCCCATTGAGTGTGGTGTAAGTCCAAACACCGTATCGTCTTACCGGGACACATTCCTGCTTTTCTTTGCATTTGCCAGAGACGAGAAAGGCAAGGTCATCGAAAGGCTGCAACTGAAAGACATCAATAAAGAACTCATTACAGACTTCCTTAACTGGATTGAAACCGGCAGAAAATGTTCAATACCAACGAGGAATGTGCGGTTAACTGCTATACACTCGTTTTTTCAATACTTGCAGTACGAATATCCGGATTTCCTGATTGAATGGCAGAAAATACTCTCAATACCTGTAAAAAAGGGTGAACGCGGAACTCTGAACTACACGTCTCTCGAGGGCATAAAGCTTCTTCTTGAAATGCCGGATCAACATACAAAATCAGGAAGAAGGGATCTGGCACTTTTATCATTGATGTATGATACAGGAGCAAGAGTTCAGGAAATCGCAGATCTCACTCCTTCAATGGTGCGTCTTTCTGAACCAAGCACCATCAAGCTTATTGGTAAAGGCAATAAAGCCCGTATTGTTCCGCTAATGGAAAAGCAGGTTGACATTCTTAATTGTTACATGAACGAGAATAAACTGAATGCTCCATATGCTAATCAGTATCCACTGTTTTTTAACAACAGAAAAGAAAAACTCACACGTGCAGGCATTGGCTATATACTTGATAAATACGTAAAAATGGCGAGAATCAAGGATGCATCACTAATCCCGCCCAAATTTAGCTGCCACTGCATGAGGCACAGTAAAGCAATGCATATGCTCCAATCAGGAGTTAATATTGTATATATCCGGGACATGCTTGGGCACGTATCCATACAAACCACAGAAATCTACGCAAGAGCTGATTCCCGCAAAAAACGTGAGGCAATCGAACAGGCTTATACAGATGTGACTCCTGATACAAAACCACAGTGGGAAGGTAACCAAGATCTTATTGAATGGCTGAAGTCATTTAATAAGTAACAGTAATATGAAAATGTAAAGCGAATCAGTATAATTTTGTTGTATTCCATTGGTTTTACGATTTCACTTTACATTTTCATTAACTTTACATTCCCTTTGCTTTCAGGGTCACTCCTGCGGCATAGATAGATACTGAGCTTGCATTCCTGCCGGAGCTTTTCAAACTCATATGTATAGATAATATCTCCATAGTTCTCTGAGACACTTACTATATGATCCTGATCAAAGACCAGCTCCAATGGCATACCGCCAATGTATCTGAAACAGTCCTGACAGCAGCGAACCAAGTCGACGGCAGTAAAAGGATTTTCTTGAAACTGTACATATCATCTTACGATTGTTTCCTCATATTCAGAAAGGAGTTTTGTTCGGTTGACTGTAAAGGTATTATCCTCAAATTCATCAGCAGTCATGTCCCAGTAGCGCTTTACGGTATTTCTATGTATGCCAAGCTGCCTGGACACATTTGTCTGCTTAAACCCCTTCTCCTTAAGTTGCTGTATTTTAGTGTACATCTCGTAACCCTTCATCTTTCCGCCTCCAAAACTGTTTCTTAGAGCAATTCTAACAAACATATTCTGAAAACTGTATAGTTTCGTTGGCGGAAAATTGCACACTTTATTTTACCATTCACAGTAACAGATAAAATAGTAAAAGCAAGTATATATCAATATACTAAATGAAAATAATTTGCGTACTTAACCATTTACAGTAACATGCTATACTAAAGTTGTCAACAAAAATTCGAAAGTTCGAAAGGATGTATTCTCATGAAAACAATACTTATAACAGGTGGAACAGATGGAATGGGAAAAGGTGTTGCTATGCACTTCTTAAAAAAAGGCGACCGAGTAATTGTTGTCGGTAGTTCAACAGCAAAAGGCGACATTTTCTATAATGAGGCTAGACAATTGGGAGCAGAGGAAAGGGCATTTTTTCTTCAAGCAAATTTGAGTTTGGTAAAAGAAAATCAGCGTATTGTCGAAGAAGTAAAAAGCCGGTTCCATTCTTTGGATATGCTAGTGTTATGTGTAGCCTCTCAAAAGTACAAAAAAACATATTCTGAAACACAGGAGGGGTTTGAATTTACTTTTGGGCTATATTATAGAATTGTTAGAAAATCCACCTAAAACTTCTTTATCTGCTTTTAAACAACGAAAAGAAGTAAGCCTTGCAATGGAAACTTTTGATAAAGAAAATGCTCAAAAGCTTTTTAATATAACCGTTCAATTGATGAGCGGATATTCGAATAAGCAATAGGAAGGGAAAAAGTTATGAAAGGCATAAAGAAAAAAGATAGTTGGACGGTTTCCAATATTCCCTCACAGAGAGGTCGTTTAATCATTGTTACAGGAGGTACAGGGGGATTAGGCTATGAAACTGCTTTGGCTCTAGCTCGTGCAGGCGCAGAAGTTATTTTGGCAGGACGTAATAGAAGTAAAGGTGAGGCGGCACTCAAAAAAATTCGGTCAAGTGTTATTTCAGCAAACATTCGTTTTGAGGAGCTTGATCTTGCTGATCTCGCATCCGTTGAAGCTTTCGCAAAACGAATGCACAGTAAGTATCAAAGGCTGGATGTTCTTATAAATAATGCTGCAGTGATGCTGATTCCACACCGAAAAGTTACGAAGGATGGCTTCGAATTGCAATTTGGCACAAACTACCTTGGACATTTTGCGTTGACGGCTTATCTTACGCCACTTTTGCGAAAGGGACATAACCCACGTGTGGTCAATGTCTGTGCCATGGCTGCCCATACTGGTGTGATTAATTTCGATGATTTGCAGTCAGAACACCACTATAAGCCCATGGAAGTATATAGGCAATCAAAGCTGTCAAACTTGGTTTTTTCACTTGAGCTTCATCGTCGTAGTGAAGCTGAGAAGTGGGGAGTTAAGAGCATTGCTGTTCATCCGGGTTTGTGTCAAACAGATTTAGCTGCCAATGGAATAGGGGCAAATAATATGCTCATAAAAGTTTATCGCCTGCTTGGACCAATTTTCTTTCAGTCTGCTGCACAAGGGGCTTTGCCAACACTTTTTGCGGCAACATCCCCAGAGGCTGTAAGCGGACAGTATTATGGACCAGATGGTTTTAATGGAATATGGGGGTTCCCCACATCTGCCAGAATATCACCTTGGGCAAAAGATGTGAATGCTGCGAAGCGATTATGGAAAACCTCAAAACAATTGACGAATGTAGATTTTGACATGATAACGTCAATGCAGATTTAAGTTTCATATGTTGTAAAGCATTAATTCTAGCAAATATTTTAGAATAGGAGAGAATAATCATGAATTTAGAAGAAATGAAAGCAGTGATTCCAATTCACACAAATGGCTATTTTGCAACTGTCGACAGCGACAAAGCTGACATCAGAGGATGGCAGTTTCAATTGATTGAGGACGGCAAAATATATTTTTGCACATCCAACAAGAAAGCTGTCTACCGTCAGTTACAGAACAATCCTAATTGTGCTTTTACCTGTAATGCAGGTGGCTATGCTTTTCGCATCAGAGGCAAAGCTATTATGGTAACTGATAAAGAAGTAACAGCGAAGATACACGCATCAATTGACGCGCAGGTTGCTGCCGTTTATCCCACACCGGACGCCAACGGATTTACCGTATTTTATCTGGAGCACGGAGAAGTGAAATACTCAAGTAACTTCATAGCTTTTGACAGCTTTACCTTTTAAAAGGGAAAATACACCAAAAAGAAGACGAAGGTTAAGAAGGTCACTATTCCTATAACTTCATTGTCTCGACTCGCTCCACGACAATATTTCTGAACTTAACTAGTTTTTGGAACATACTCACCCTTTTATGGATAATCATGCAGGTCTATTACTCCGAAGAAGCCATGGTGTTGATACTGGAAAACATAAAATAAAGGTTGCGTTTTACCTGTATATACGGGCACTATAATAGAGAAATTTGAGTATGACTGCCAATATGGGAGAAAATCTCTCTGGTTGGCAGATTTTTTTGTTATATTTGACTTTTATGCACACTATATTTTTATTATAAGCATAAAAGTCAAATATAATAAAATGGGAACCTTAGGAACCTTAGGAACCTTAGGTGCCAGGTGCAAAAGTTATTAAGTTATTGATATGAATTAGCCCTTCTGATAGCATATAAGTAAGAATGTTATCAGGAGGTTTTTTTATTGCTAGAGCATGGAGAGAAGAATACAAAGGGGGGATATATCATGTAATAGCCAAGGGGAATAACAAGGAATACATATTTAAGGAAAGTGTTGACAAGGGCTACTTTATTAAGCAGCTAAAAGAATACAGCAAGATCATGGGATATACAGTATATGGATATGTGCTGATGGGCAATCATTATCATTTGATCATTCAAACAAAGGATAAAAAGCTTCAGGAGATCATGCATCAGATAAACAATAAGTACAGTAAGTATTTTAACGGCAAATATAATAGAGTGGGGCACGTATTTCAAGGCAGATACAAGGCAGTACTGGTGCAGGATGAGAGATATATATTAAAACTGTTAAGATATATTCATCAAAATCCGGTAAGAGCAGGCATGTGTAACAGGGTATCGGAATATAAGTGGAGCAGCGATATTTTTTATAGAAAGTATATTAACAGTTTTGTTGATATACTTGTTATATTGGAAATACTGGACAAGAACGAAACACAGGCGGTAAAAAAATATATGGAGTTTATGGCAGTGGAAGAGCAGGATAATTATAGCAAACCAAATGCAATAGGAGAAGAAGCATATTGTATAATGTGTGAAAGCAGAAAACGGGTAAAGCAAAGGAAGGGTTTGGATGAGATACTGATTGAAACAGGAGTATCACTGGATGACTATCAAAAAATAAAATCGGCTTCAAGAAAAAGAGCGCTGACAGAATACAAGCTTAAATAAGTACCGATCCCGATCGTGCCAGGCACCGTAAAGTACCTGTCCCTGCAGGGTGTATCACATTATGTTGATTATTAGTATTATATATTGGAATGAAAATCTATAGATTTCAATTGTTCGTAATAGAAATCAGTGTTAATAATCATGAGAGGAGGGAGACTATGATATATTATAGAAGGTTTGCAGACATGGTTGGAACTTCAACAAATCCGGCAAGAACGATTAGGGCTGCAAAAGACAGTGATTATAGAAGGCTTGCAGACATGGTTGGAACTTCAACAGTAATTATGTTTGGGCTTATGTATTTAAATACTTACGAGGAAGATCATTTATACTTTAGCGAGAATCGAGTGTATATGGCCCTTATAATGGGAGCAGCAATGGCTATGATTATGCTTTCCAACATGCAGGATATGTACACTGACATAAGAATGAATTCCAACATTTTCTTGTTTAGTGCCGTTGTATTTGCACTTGCCCTTTGGCTCTTACGCAGCCAAGCGCTCATCGATGATGTTTCCTGGATGAAATCAATGATACCACATCATTCAATTGCCATTCTTACCAGTGAGCGTGCTAATCTAACAGACCCACGTACTCAGGACCTTGCAAATAGGATTATAGAATCTCAGCGCGAGGAAATTGAAGAGATGAAGGTACTGATTGAGGATATTGAAATGTCTTAAGTGCCAGGCACGACTGTTAGCTGGTTATTGAGAAGGATAAGGTCTTCTGATAAAATGGAAATAATATGTAAAATATAATCAGGAGGCTTTTTCTTATGGGAAGACCATGGAGGGAAGAATATCATGGTGGTATTTATCATGTCATTGCCAGAGGTAATAATAAAGAGTACATTTGATTATGCATCAGATAAACAACAATTACAGCAAATATTTTAATGGCAAGTATAAGCGGGTAGGCCATGTTTTTCAAGGACGGTATAAGGCTATTTTGGTACAAGATGAGCGGTATCTCAAAGGTTTGCTAAGGTATGTTTATCAGAACCCGGTACAAGCCCGTCTTTGTAAAGAAGTTGGTGAATATAAGTGGAGTAGTGATGTTTTTTACCGAAAAGGCATAAAAGGCTTTGTTGATGTAGATATTGTACTGAATATGTTAGATATGGACAGAGCCGAAGCAGTCAAGCAATATATTGGTTTTATGAGAGAAAAAGAAGAACAGGATTTTGAAAAACTGAAAGTGATAGGGGATGACGCCTATCAGGTCATGTGCAAGAGCAGAAATAAGATAAATGAGAGAAAACCGCTGGATAGTATTTTGAGGGAAACTGGCATCAGTGAAGAAGATTACCAGTTAATCAAGAGAGGTTCAAGAAAAAGGGGGTTAACAGTCTACAAGCTGGCTTATGCAAGGGCTGCCCTGATATTGAAATATACTTTTAAGGAGATTGGACGGAACATTAATGCGGCTGAAAGCTCTGTTAAAGACTTGGTGTACAAATATGATGACAGGCAATAACCGACTAACCGTCGTGCCTGGCACTCATTTTTATCTACTCAAGGCATACAGAATGTTGCGTGAAGATTGAGCGGCTGAAAGGTTGATGAATAGAGGGTTATGGGCAATTTAAACTTTTGTAATTGTAAGGAGACCCTTGAGGATATAAAAAAGATGACATAGAGATCAAATACATTTTTAAGGTGTTAATGCTACTCTAAAGTTGCGATTCCCATCAATATATTACGACATTTAGATAAAGATAAGTTAGTGTTTCTGGAACGTTAAAAGGGGGCTAACAGAAGCCGAAAAGAACTGATTGCGGGAAAAGGAACGGGTAACAGCTCTATAAAAAAAGAATTTCTTCTTCTGTGTTTTGGCTTCAAAGCAAAAAAAATATATGCAATAATTTAGAATGACAGATACGGTAGAGAACTTCACGAGCAAAAGACAGCTTAAGATGATCATATGCTGTTAGGTTTATTAAAGTGCGCTTAAAATCAAAAAGGCTGTCAAAAGTTATAGTGATAAGCAGCTTTTCTCAGCCTTTTTTAGTTATAGGATAGAAAGAGAGTATCACTAACTCTTAAAAAGTAGTTTTGTGACACCCCCTTCTTATTGCTTAGCAAATCATCAAGGCAGATGACTTGAAAATTAGGTAGTTATAGGTTCACGTTTGCTGTGTTCGAGTAAGCTGACAACCCCGCCTCATTTACGGCCGCTACCCTATAGTTATAGCTATTGCCAAGCGTGACAGTACTATCAGTGTAGCTCACATTACCTGTTAATAATCTTGGTCCAACTGTAGCAAGTGTGAAATAGGCTCCGCCATTATCAGACCTTTCGATTACAAAACCTGTCTCGTTATTGGCATTGTCTCTCCAAGTCAGACGAACCCGCGGCGCAACTAGCTGTGCTGCAGTTAAATTGGTTGGAGCCGCTGGCGGCAGAACTTGATTTTGACCTACCTTCACTAAGTTTGAAGGATCGGACTCGACTGTTATAGTTGGGAAGCCGGGAGTGGCAGTATCACCCACGGTGCTGGATGCAGTTACCCGGTAGTAATAAATGTTGTTTGTAAACCCGATTGGGTCGGTATACGAAGTTGAACCGGACGGCAGCTTCACAAGGGAAGTCCAGGGACCAGCAGCATTTACTGCTCTGTATACAGTAAAGCCGGTTTCATTTATTGAATTGTCCATCCAGGTCAATACTACACGTTTATAGAATAAGAAACTGACAACATTGGCAACCAGGTTGGAAGGTGCTTTCGGCGGAACGGCAAATGCCATTGAGTGCATCATATCCATCTCTTCGTGAGCGAGAATATGACAGTGATACACATACTCCCAACCGTAGTTTACATAATGGTTAGTAACCTGGCTGACCGGTTCTCCCAACGGGTCAAACCATTCCCCGGCTGGTGGCGGCGGTGGTAGAGCAGCACCCTCGGGCATTGTCGGATCGATAAGACGGACACTGTTCGGCACCTCGAAGGGCACCTGTGAATGTGTAGGAATATTTGGCCTCAACGCTATGATAGTATGCTCGAGTGGGTTTACCCTAAAGGTTTCCTTCCAGCCCAGTTCATTGGGATCAGGAGGTATCATGGCACCGTCCCAGGCAACACGGTTGATGAGCTGCGCGGAAAACAGGTGGGTGTGAATGGTATGGGTATCCACACCGTTGTGAGTAATTTTCCAAATCTGAGTTCCGTCCTTAAGAGAGCCGATGGGAGTCGTATGAAGATTCGCTGTGCCTCTGACAATCTCAACAGGCGGACTAGCATAGGGATAGACTACAAATTGGGCGTTGCTAGAACTGGAAACTGGGAATTCAAGCCCAAGCATTCCGCTCATCCGCCCATACCCTGTGTCGTAAACTTCACCCATTTCATCCTGTAAAGCTTTAGGCTCTATCTTTAGCGCAACAGAGGGCTGAAGGGCTCCATTTGCGTCTATAGGCTGAAAGGTCTTGGAGAACTCATGAAGTTGCACGTAAGCACTAGCAGCATCTGCAGGAAAATTCGTAACGTAGTAGGCGGAGTTGTAAGCAGCCTGGGGGATAATTATCGGATCCTGGGATGCTTCAAATACTCCTTTTTTCGTACTTGTCTTAGCAAACACTGATTCTAACTTAGTTATGTCATATGCCGGGGCGGGAGTGGAAGCGGCTACTCTTATCTGCATTATTGTGCGGATGTTGGGCCCATAGCCGGGTTGCGTGGTCGGCGCACCACCCTCATCAGTCAGATCAGGATTACCCGTGTAGTAGTCGTAGCGCGGATCGGCAGCTGGAAATGCTGCGGGAGCATCGTTGTAAAGTATGATAGTCTTACCGGCATACTGGGAAAAGTCAACGATGACATCTGACCGCTCTGCGGTTCCCAGCAGCAGCGAGTGCTGATCGACATTGCCGGCATTAAAGGTAGTAGCATTCAGGTTCCAGGTAATCGGCTGGCTGGGTATTACCACAGGTGCAGGCAGGAAACTGCTTTCAGTACCGATTTGAATCCAGTCCGGCCCCTTTAAGGCAGGATCAGGTACGCCGCTCGGCCAGTCTGCAGGGATACCGGGCGTTCCGCAAGCAGATACCATCTTGACTTCTGTAGCATATCCTGTATCAGGTGAAATATAACTATCGGGATCAGCTACATACATCTGCAGGTTAAAGAAGCGGTCGTCGGCAGCGTTCAGTATGCGGAACCGGTATGCCTTTGGATCCACTACCAGGTAGGGATAGGCAGTGCCGTTTACAATAGGGGTATCCATAAAAGCCTCGCCCGGCATTGAGGGGAAAGGCATAGCGGGCATCATTGGAGGCCGTTCATCCGGATTCTGAGGGTCGTAGTAAGGATTGGAAATCGGACCGTGTTGTATATCTGTTGTAGGCGGCCAGAACCATGGGCCATACATCCAGCGGCCAAACGGGTTTACTCCGTCGGGAGCCCAGGGGTTCTGGGCAGGGCTATAGACATGAGGATACCAAAGGTCGCCTGTATATGGTGTGCCAGGTGTTGTTCCCCATGCCCAAGTAGGGTCGGTGCTTAGAATGGTGTTGGCATCAACAAAAGTTTTGTCTTGGATAACAAGGGGAATGCCAAGCCCGGGAAGGATTTTTTCCAGTCCGGGATTTACTCCGGTTTCGTTGGTGCCGTTGATAAGATCTTGTTCCACCCGGTCTGTCAGCAGATAAGCTGCGGCTTCTCCGACATAAACGTTAAGACGGGTGATGCCGTATGTGTGGTCATGGTAAAACATTAACCTTGCACTCTGTGCATTAGTATAGTACAGGGTCATTACTCCATCCCGGGGGTTGTCTACCTCATCCATATCAGGAACATTAACTACACTGACACCCTGGGGATAAGGAGTATCTTCTCCTGCGGGGGTAATCCACTGATGAGGCGTCCCATCACTTATCCACACGGAATTATTGCCATGGAGGTGGATGGTTGACCGGTTTTGCATATAATTCATAGGCATTGCATCATGCCCCATTGGTCCGTGTCCTGCGCCCATAACGGTTGTATCCACGGGAATGAAGAGGTCGCCTCCGGCTCTGGTAGGAAGAAGATTGTAGAACTTGATACGAACCGGTATATCACGGGTGGCAATAATAGCAGGTCCCATATAATGGGGTGAATCCACAGCATAAGCCTGAGTACCATCACCTTTCAAGATCGGTACACCGTTATGGGTCAAAGTAATATGAGTACCGGGGACAACC
>LOES01000011.1 GCA_001515955.1 Clostridia bacterium BRH_c25
GCTCGGACCAGCTTCCCAATGCGGTACTGAGCGACTTGTCCTCCCAGGCCTCGGTCTGCATAAAGGCCGGGTAGCCTTCGCCAAACTGCTTCAAAAGTCCCTTAAGGCTCCACAGCCAGCCAAAATACATATTTGACTGCCATTTGTCCTTCTCCAGCCCGTCGAATTTATTTTTTATACTGTTAAATGCTTCGGTGTAGCCTTCCCACTTCTTATCTTCCTCATAGATTTCGAACAATAAGTCATAGGCTCTTTTGGAGCCCAAAACAGCCATTACATCCAAGCCCTTCGGCACCGGCCTTTTATAGGGCTCAACCAGCTCCTGCAATATTTCGGAATCGGCAATATACCTCTGGCCCATAAGCCTGAACTGTTTTCCGGCAGGAGTAGATACCGTTGTATACTTCGGCATGATTGCAGGCTCGGGAAGCTCTTTGACAGCCTTATAAAGCCGGTCCAATTTATCCTTGTCATCCAGCCGGTTGACATCAGGGCTGTCTCCATAAACCTTTACCAGCAGCTTCCCGTAATCAAGTATGTTCAGGTCATCGGATTTTCCCACATAGAAGGAGGTGGACTCATAAATGTTCTGCCAGCGCACCAGATCATTTTTGTCCTCCGACAGGAGGGTGTATGTTATCAGCAGCGCCTGAAGGGTCTGCTCTTCATTTCTCTCATTGTTATTTTGAAAAACCGGAAAAGGCACTTGACCGTACCACATCATGGCCTTGAAGTACATTTTCAACTCGTCGTTTTTTGTATAATGCCCCCGGGGCTTGTATTGGCTGTAATCCAGCTGGAATGGAAAAATAGACGACTGCTGGTAGCCGCTCTGGGCTTTCATCAGCTCATACTCCTTCAAAGCAAGCAGCTTCGCCTTATCAGGCATATCCAAAGGCAGCTCCATACCCAATGCAAGCTTCGCCACTCCGAAATACGCTATATTCTTCAGCTCCAGCTCCTTTAAGGCTTTATTCTCCAAGCTTTCATAAAGTGCCACAGACTTTCCGAGCATGCTGTCGGTAAGCGCCTTAAGCTCAGCGGTCAGCGTCTCAGCCTCCAGCCTTCTCAATGAATAGTCATAGAAAACATGATAAACCTGCAGCACCGAATCAACGGTAATAAAGGAGGGTGCCAGCAGATACTCGTTGTTTTCATAAATGTAGAAAAGCTGCTCTTCCTTTGAGGGAGTAACAACAAACCCATTCTTCGCAAGCAGCTCCCTCTGTTTTTTCGTAAAGCTCCCGAATTGCTCCAGATTGACTACATTGGACAGATCCGCTTCAATTCTGTATGCAGGCACGGAGGCAGTATATTGGACCGCTTCAAAGGGCACATCAATTTCACCGCTTCCTTCAGTCTGCGCAAGTACCGGAACTATCTTTTCCGTACTTTCTTCTATTACTGTCTTTTGTTCTATTTCCGTCTTTTGGCTATTTGCATCAGTACTTTCCTCAGTGATGCTTTCCTGGATACTTTCGTCAACTGCCGGTTTTTCTGCCGAACAGCCCGATAGCGAAAGCATGATTGACAATGTAAATACCAAGGACAAAGCAAATGCCAAATACCGTTTTCCAGATGACATATAAACCCCACCAACCTTTCTTTTAATTCTATTTCTTTTCAACCAGCCCTTCACCGGCCTTTTCCAGCTCTATCCAACGCTGCTGCCCACCTTCCCTGACCTGTACCAGCAGACTCTCTTTTTCGTTATGCTCCGTGACCAGCGTCAGTATATCCTCATAAGGCATGCTTTCGGCGATGCTCTCAAAGCCGAAGCCCGCCCACTTGTAAGCGTTTATCAAGGCATTACCCTCTTGCAGCCTTTCAATGGAGATTATTTCATCCTTTTTATCGGCATCTATGTCAAAGAAAATGTAATCATCAAAGGGCCTGGAAAGCCTGGACCCCCTCCACACCGGCACAATATCCCCCTTATCCCAGTGATACAGGAAGGGTCTCTTAGCCATAACCGGATGGAAAGCCGCCTCCTTGTATACACCCAGGGCAATTTCCCTCCTCTGATCCCCATCCACGTCACAGGTCTGTACCTTCCATGGGTTCAGCTCCTCAAACTCTCTTTCATAACTCTTTATGAGCCCATTATCATAGGAAAGCATCACCAGCTTATTCCCGTAGAATTCCTTGCCGTCCCCCTCAATTACAAGCAGCTCTTCATCCGAATCCCCATCGATATCCGATATGCAGCAGCTTACGATTACTCCCTCCATATCCCCGGGCTTATATTGCGCCTTTAGCTCACCGGCAGAATCATAAAGCTTAATTCCGTCCTGAAGCACTGCCACCTCATATTCCCCTGCCTCACACCTCAATGTGCCGATAAGCTCCGGCTTTTCCTTCTTTTCCAGGCCGGATGCAACAAAAAGCATGCCTGCCACAGCAGCAATCAAAAGAACCAGACCAATCCTTTTCAAAGTCATGTATGCACCCATGCCCCTTTCAAAAAACAGCGATTATTACAATAGCTCAATTCAAGCCTTACAAAAAACACCTGCTATGGAAATATTACCATAGCAGGTGTCATGTTTCAATTAAATCAATGACCTTGGCACCTATACTGCATATCCCTCTTTTTCAGAATTTCCAAGCAGATATAAAAATGCAGGCGCAGGTATTTTAACAACCGGTATTCTGGTATTGTGGGAGGTTATTCCATAATCCTCAGCCCGCTTTGTGATGATCAATGAACCTTGAACCTTTGCCTTTTCATCATTTGTAAGCTCAATAACCGCATCCGTTTCCCTGACATGGGTGTTCTCCCTGTATTTGACCTTACAGAGAAGCCGTCCCATTGGCAGCTCAACGACTACATCTACTTCTTTTTCATTTTCTTTAACTCTTCTGTAATACCCTACCCGTGCATTAGTTGTATAATAAAAGGCCGCTACATGCTTATAAACTGCTGTTTCTACCATTATACCCATTTCCTCCTGGTTGGTTATTACATCCTCAAGCATTAATACAGCATTACGGATTGCAGCATCGGCTATATAAATCTTTGACCGTCCCTTCAGGATTCCCTTGCCGTCAACACCAACCGGATCGCTTATATAAATGAGATTTGATTCTTTTAAAAACTCAATATAACTTGCTAAGGTAGACTTGTTCATGCCATCAAGCTCTTTAGACATTGTTGTGATGTTTATTATGCTTGAAGAATTCATGCAAAGATATAGAAACACCTTTTCCAGCTGTAAGGGATTTCTGACATTAAACAAAGTAAGTACATCCCTTTTTATAACCTTGTCAACGACATCTTCACGAAGCATCCGCTGAGAGAAAGCATCATCACTTGATAGCGCAAGCTCCGGAAAACCTCCTATCGTTAAATAACGGTTGAAATGCTGCTGCAGTGGTGAAAGCTTATTCATCAACTCACTTAAATCACTCTTGCCCATTTTATATAACTGAGTAGGCCGGATTCCGGCAGGCAGCCCGGGTCTCACCGGTACCTGAAGCAAGTCACAGTATTCATAAAAAGATAATGTGGGTATTCTTAGTATGCTCCAACGACCAACACCACTATTGGCAGACCCCTTTTCAAGAGTTGGACTCGCAGAGCCGGTTGCAACTAAACGGAGGTACGGGCGTGAATCGTATAATGTCTTGACCCAAACCTCCCAATCCTCAGCGTATTGCACCTCATCAAAAAAGAAATACACTTCGCCTTCTGTTGGATAAGCATTTTCATACGCTCTTAAAACACCTTCAAAGCCGCCGAGCTTTAAAATAGGGTTATCAAAGGATAAATAAACAATATTCCGTGCAGGAATTCCCTCTGATAAAAGCTCATTTATCAACTGATACATTATAGTAGTCTTCCCAACCCTGCGTGCTCCACTTAATATGACAAACCGGCGCAAGCTTGGATGCCGCAGCAGTTTCTTTGCTTCGTAGAATGCGAAGCGGTGCTGCGGGGGCGCACTTTTATCAGATATTGGGATACCTTTCCACCAAGGATTATATTGAATTAACAAGTTTAAAAGCTTCTCATCAGTAAACATAGACATTATTTATCACCTCACCTGTATTTTATATTATACTATGCATTAATTCAATACTTATTTATATTATAATATCCATTATTCCTGGATTTATGCAAAATTAAAGTGCCAAAGCCAAAAGCAATTAAGCTATTAAAACCGTATTCGGCAATAACTTAATTGCCTTGTAGGAGCCTTATGGGGTCAGGCTTGAATTATTCTCTTTCTCTAAAAAGGAATAATTCACTGTAAGAGCTGTTATCGCAACTCTTTTTATTGACAAGAAAACGATTCCGGGCTATTATTATGTTATACGATATATCGTTACACATAATACCTAGGAGGGATCATAATGTCATATACAGGCAGTCCGATGACGGAAGCAATGTACTATATACTCCTTGCCTTAATGAATCCCAATCATGGTTATCAACTAATGGACGCAATTAAGCAAGTATCAAAGGGGCGTATCAAAATGGGCCCGGGAACATTGTATGGCGTTCTTACACGACTGGAGAAAGATAAACTCCTTGTAATATTAAATGATGACGGGCGAAGAAAAACCTATGCCATCACAGAAGCCGGCACCACTGCACTTAAAGCAGAATATAAAAGGTTAAAGGATATGATTCAGGATGGAATTATATTGGAGGAGAGATTATAAATGGGCAAGTTGGTAAAAAGACTGATGCTTGATGACATATATGCCATCGGCCGGAATGAAAGCTGGTTTTCCGACATGGCGAAAAAGGGTCTGCATTTAAAAAAGCTTGGACGAATGTTTGTTTATTTTGAAAAGGGAGAATCAAAGAAAACCAAATATAGAATTGATATTATAAAGGAAAAGCCATCACAGGAGCAACTCGATGTTTATCACGATTGTGGTTGGGATATTGTCACAAATAGCGGGGATTTTCATATTTTTTCTGCTGATGAGAAATCCTGCACCACCGAGTTGCATACAGATCCGGTTGAGCAAGGCTTTTCCCTGTCAGAATTAAACAAACGGCTTAAAGTTAACACAATCATTATATCTTTTGCAATGCTGCTATTTTTTGGTATGATATTCAGCATCTATTTCTTCAATGATGAGCCCTTTTTGTATATGATAAAAGGCCAGTTTGTCCAGCAAATGCTGCTTGTTGTTGTTGAGCTTTATGTCTTTTATTCGGTAATACGCAATTATGCGGCTATCAGTAGTCTTAAAAAATCGCTGCTGCAGGGTAAAGCAATTAATCATAAAGAGGAATATAGAAGAGCCAGACTGTTAGCTGGTATATTAGCAGGTTTATTTTTGCCTGTTTCGTTGTTTACTATTTTCATACCCTTTGCTGAAATTGCCAGAAGCAAAAACTACACACTTCCTGAAGCCAGCACTAATCTGCCTGTCATAAGGCTTGCTGACATAGAGCAAAATCCAGGGCTTACCCGTGAGACAGGTTATTATGGCAATGATGTTGATTGGGCAAACAGAGTCAGCTTCGATTGGAGCCTGCTTGCACCTGTCCAGTATGAAATTGATGAACGTGGGATGGTAAATGGTGAAATGTGGGAAGATAAAAGCGGCGAATACTCCCCAAGCATAACCACCCGATTTTACAAGCTGACCTTTAGGAGCATGGCAGAAAATCTTACCCTTGATCTTATCAGCCGCTATGTATATAGGGATGATACCGAAATTAAAGCAGTCGATGGTTTGAAGCTTGATAAAATGTATATCGCAGAAGAGGGTACAAGAAAACAGATATTTGCTTATTCAGGCAAGCAAGTAATCCATGTTGCCTATTACGGAAAGATGAAAATAGAGGATATAATTCCTTTAGTCTCGGAAAAGCTGCTTTCTTATCAGGAGTAGCTGTATTTGCGGACAAAGACAACACCTGCATGGAAATATCACCATAGCAGGTGTCTTTGTCAATTAAATTCCTGATCTTTTCATCAATACTAATGCTTATGCTTTGCAAGCATCTCAAGGTCAAATATAAGGCTCCTCAGATCCATTTGCTTCTCTTCGAGCCATCTCCTCCGGCTTTCGTAAAGCAGAGCAACTGCCAGAATAGCCAGCTGCACTGCTATAAAAGCAAGTCCCTCTCTAATGCTGCCAAACCTAAAAATACCATCCATTCCCTATACCTCCTTGC
>LOES01000012.1 GCA_001515955.1 Clostridia bacterium BRH_c25
AAAAAGGCATGGAGTGAATAATCATTGTTGTCTTCATACAAAAACGCCAGAAGCTCGCTTATGGACTTGTAGTTGTACAGAAGCTCAGCAAAGGCATTTCTTTTGTTCCAACAGGAGCCTATTATTTCAAGGCCGTAGCCTCTTCTTCTAATGAGCTTCAGATTCTTTGCCCTAAGCCAGCTCTCAATCTTATCCAGATAAAAGATTACAGTACCTTCCACCACATTGAATTGGCAGCTGAAATATGCCGATTTTATAGGTTCTTTGGAAAGCAGAAGCTGGGCTGTAATAAGCACCTGTCTTTGCTCCTGGGTAAGCAGCCACAAAAGCGGCACTCTGTCAAAGAACTCCCGGATCATGTTGATATCTTTCCGGCTTCCGCTAATGTGGAGCCGCCCTCCGCTGTCAGATATGCGCAGTTTGTGCTGCTTAAGCCAGGCATTTATTGAGGATACCTCTCTCAATATCGTGCGTTCACTGACATCTATCTGTTGAGAAAGGCCCTTGGTGGTTAAAGGGCCTTTCTCTATCAGATTATTCAATATGAACTTTTGTCTAACAGTAAAGCTATCCATACAGTTCACAACCTTATTTTTTATTCACTCGCTGCACTGCTCTATTTCTTGAATCTGTCCAGATACTCATCATAAGCAGTCTGCTCAAGGAAGTTCTTTATTGTTACGATTTCTGCACCGGGAGCTACCTGCGCTGCCCTGCCGGCAAGACTTTCCTGGGTGAATATAACATCTGTATCAGAAGCTATCTGATTAACCGCAGAATGTTTTACTTCTATATTCAGTCCGGCTTCCTTTATCTTTTTCTTCAGTATGGATTCTCCCATTGCCGATGAACCCATGCCCGCCTCACAAGCGAATACAATTACCTTTGGAAGCATTGCAGCTGTTGTCTTCTGTCCTTTGCTTTCGGCCTTCATCTGCGAAACGAACTGTTTTGCCGCATCCAGAGCTTCTATATCATCCTCAGTCTTATCTCTCTTGACAATCACAGAAGCAATAAGGAAGGATACAACTGCACCTACTGTGATACCAAGAATTACAGGCAGGAAGCCGCCTTTTGGAGTCATTGCAAGCTCTGCAAATATACTTCCGGGGGATGGTGTGGCAACAAGCCCTGCTTTAAACAATACGAAGGTAAAGTTAGCGGCTACTCCGCCTCCGATTACTGCAAGCAGCAGTAATGGTTTCATAAGTACATAGGGAAAGTATATCTCGTGAATACCCCCGAGGAAATGAATGATTACCGCACCTGGAGCTGATTGCTTTGCAGATCCTTTCCCATATAACCAATAAGCAAAAAGGACACCAAGTCCCGGTCCCGGATTGCTTTCCAACAGGAAGAATATTGATTTTCCCATCTCTGTAACCTGCTGAACTCCCAAAGGTCCCAGTATTCCATGGTTGATTGCATTATTAAGGAACAATATCTTTCCGGGTTCTATAACTATTGCGATCAGAGGAAGCAGTCCTGCATTTGTAACCACTGTAGCAAAACTGCCAAGGGCAACTGAAATACCATTAACTACAGGTTCAATCACTAAATAAGCAAATAATGAAAGTAATACTCCGATAATACCTGACGAAAAATTGTTGATAAGCATTTCAAAACCTGTAGGAACTTTGCCGTCAATGAGCTTGTCGAACTTCTTTACTGCCCATCCGCCAACGGGACCCATTATCATTGCACCTAAGAACATTGGAATTGATGAACCTACAATAAGACCTGCTGTCGCTACCGCCCCTACTACTCCACCTCTTGTATCATATACCAGCTTACCTCCGGTATATCCTATCAGAAGAGGAAGCAGATAAGTGATCATCGGTCCGACCAATTTTGCCAGGTTTTCATTTGGAGTCCATCCTGTTGGGATAAAGAGCATAGTAATTATACCCCACGCAATAAATGCACCTATATTGGGAATAACCATTCCGGCCAGGAATCCTCCGAACTTCTGAACACCGGCTTTGACTTTAACACTCTTGTTAGTATTGGCATAGACTTTTTCAGTACTCATAGCCTTACCTCCCTTTCTATTTTACCTTAATAGTAACCTCAAAGGAAAGGTTTTACAATTTAAAGAAAACCAATATTGTCATCAGATTCAACTGACAATTTTGATAATTCAGATTTTATAATGCCTATAGGTATTTTAGCAATAAAAAAAAGCATAGTATTGCTTGCAGCAATATTATGCTTTTTCTATATAGCTTTTCTAAACAGTCTCTGTTCTTGCTGCAGTTGCTTTTTTCTTCCTTCCCAGCTTGACAGATATATCGTCAAACAATGTGTAGATGACCGGTACTATTACAAGGGTCAGGATAGTTGAGGTTGTAAGACCTCCAATAACAACTGTAGCCATAGGCGCCTGGGCTTCCGCCCCTTCTCCCATGCCTAAAGCCAGAGGAATAAGGCCTAATATGGTGGTCATGGTGGTCATCAGAATAGGCCTCAACCTTGTGGGGCCGGCTTTGAGTATTGCCTCCTGCCTCTCCATGCCTCTGCCTCTCAGAGTATTTATATAGTCTACAAGCACTATAGCATTATTCACAACTATACCTGCAAGCATTATAACTCCTATAAAGGCCGGAACACTTAATGCCCTTCCGGTTAATACAAGCCCCAAGGCTGACCCTGTATAAGCAAGTGGTAAAGAGAACATGATTGTAAACGGATGCAGCAGTGATTCAAACTGTGCCGCCATAACCATATATACAAGGACAATTGCAAGCAGCAGTGCAAGAATCAAGCTTGAGAATGCTTCCACCATTTGTTCCTGCTCACCGCCGTATTTAATGGAATATCTTGAAGGAAGAGGCATTTGATCCAGCTTTGCACTGATATCCCTGTTAACACTTCCGATATCTCTTCCGAACACATCTGCCGAAACAGTTACATATCTTTCCTGACCTTCCCGGGTTATAGTGATTGGTCCCTTTTCTATTTTAACATCAGCAATTTCGATTAATGGAACTTCAACCCCCAGTGGTGATAAAATGTTGGTATTCTTTAACTGCGCATAGGATTTTCCTGATTCTTCATTAAAGCCTACTCTTACATCTATTTCGTCACCGTCTACCTTGTACTTTGTCGCCACCTTTCCCTCAATAGCTGTTCTTACTGCCGACGCCACCTGTGCTGTACCGAGACCGTAATAGGATGCTCTATCTCTATTGACATATATCTGGGCTTCCGGCCTTCCCTCCGATATACTTGTTTTGACCTGCCTTATGCCCTCAATGTCCTTGATTGTTCCTTCGACATTGTCCGCTATCTCTGAAAGCTTTTCCAGATCAGGTCCGGCTATTGAAACAGAAACCGGAGCTCCTCCGCCCCCACCAAAGCTTGAGCTGACTTCATTAATCTCTATTTTTGCCCCTGGGATCAAGCTTACCTTTTTTCTCAGCTCATCCACTATCTGTGATGTACTTTTTTTTCTCTCATTTAAAGTCTTCAAGGTAATATTCATATTTGCCCTGTTTGATGATCCTCCGGAAACTCCCATGGAATTTCCCGATGAACCTACCGTAACAAATACCTTCTGTATTTCAGGTACCTTTGATAATATCCCTTCAACCTCCCGGGTAATTGCATTGGTATTCTCAAGTAAAGTTCCTTGAGAAAGCTCAATATCTACTGTAAACTGTCCCTGATCCATTTTGGGGAAGAATTCCGTACCGACAAAAGGAATTAGAAGCAAGCTTCCTATAAATATCAAGACCACTGTAATTACAGTTCTCCTTCTATGAACCAAAACCCAGCCCAACACCTTTTTATAAAAATCATCTATTGCCCTTAAAGCATCATCCCATTTGTCAAATATTTTGTTTAACCTTTCATTCTTGGATGCTTCATGATATTTTACCATCTTTAAAAATTTAGAGCTTAGCATAGGTATCACAGTTAAGGCTACTATTAAAGATGCAATAAGTGAGAAGGTTACAGCAAGTGCCATCTGTTTGAAAATTTCCGCCGCTATACCCTCAGTAAAAACAATCGGCAGGAATACGACAATAGTTGTCAGTGTTGATGCCAGTACAGCCGAACCAACTTCCTGCGTACCTAGCAATGCAGCCTCCACCCTGCTGTGACCTTCATTCCTATACCGGTATATATTCTCCAGAACGACTATGGCATTGTCAACCAGCATACCTACCCCAAGGGCCAACCCCCCCATGGATACAAGATTTAATGTTATTCCTGAAAAGTAAATCAGAACAAAGGTTGCTATTATTGAAATCGGTATAGCCGTCCCTATAATCAAGGTCGTTCTGATGTTTTTCAGGAACACAAAAAGCACCAGGACTGCAAGTATCGCTCCCACTAAAGCATTCCGTGCAACATTATTTATTGAAGTTTCTACATATTGGCCCTGATCGAAAACCAAATCAATTTTCACATCGGGGTTCTCCTTTTGAATGCCTTGAATCTCTTTTTTTACCAGATTAACTACTTTAACCGTATTAGAATTTGTCTGCTTCTGAACTGAAAGACCTATACTACTCTCGCCATTCATCCTGTTATATGTATTAACATCCTTATAGCCTTCCTTTACTTCTGCCATATCACGCAAGTACACAACTGTCCCTGTGGGAAGAGTAACAGGAATATTCCTGATCTGATCGAGGTTTTTGAACTCTCCTGTACTTCTGACCAGTAAGCTTTTATCCCCATATTCCACTGTTCCGCCAGGCTGGTTCAAATTTTCCGATTGGAGTGCACCGATTATCTGACTAAAGGATAATCCATAACCGGACAACTTCTGTGAATCAACATCAACCTTTATCTCTTTTGTCTTTCCTCCGGTGACTGATACTGATGCAATTCCATCAAGCTTCTCAATTCCCGGCTTGATCTTATCTTCAACAAACCTTTTAAGCTCTGCTTCATCCTTTCCGTCCGACACTCCCAAAACTACTGCCGGAATCATGCTTGGATCCATTTTAATGACCATGGGTGCCTCTACTTCATCAGGCATAAATCCCTTTACAAGGTCAATCTTTTCTCTCATCTGCAAGGTTGCAAAGTCCATGTCCGTTCCTGAGTTAAACTCTGCAATAACAATGGACTGACCTTCCGAGGACTGCGATTGTATCGTCTTTATGTTATTTACCGTAGCAACTGCACTTTCTATGTTTTTTGATACTATACTCTCTATTTCCTGCGGTCCGACTCCCGGATAGCTTGTCAAAACTATTGCTATTGGAAAATTTATCTGTGGCATTAAATCTATAGGAAGCCTTAGAAGAGACACTCCCCCCAAAACCAAAACCATCAGCACACACATCAAAACCGTTACAGGCCGCCGTATTGATACTTCATGCAATCTCATACAAACACCATCCCTACTCTGTAGTTACTGTAACCTTAGAGCCATCCAGTATCAAGTCCTGGCCCTTTACTATTACAGCTTCATTTTCTGAAAGTCCTTTTGTTATTACTATAAGAGTATCGTCAGACAGACCTGTTGTAACTTCTCTCTTTTCTACGCTATCGCCCTTAAGGACATATACATATTTCTTTTCACCCTCATCTATTACTGCGGAAAGTGGAACTGCAACAGTATCCGGTACCTTATCCAAGGTTAATTTAATTTCCGCAAACATACCGCCCTTAAGAATTCCACCGGCATTATCTATCCTTATTCTTACAGGATAGCTCTGAGTTTTTACATCTGCTGCCGGAGAAATATTTATAATCTCTCCCACCAGCGGTTTATCCCCTGCGGCCTTGATTATGACCTCAGCCTTATCTCCAAGCTTTATTTTGTTCACCATATTCTCAGTTGCATTTATATCAACCAGAACAGTTGACAAGTCTATTACACTCATAGCAATGCCGGTACTTCCTACAAGCTCACCGACCTCAATACTTCTTGCGGCAACTACTCCGTTTATTGGAGATTTAACAACTGTATTATCCAGCTGTGATTGTGCCATTTCAAGAGATGCCGTTGCTTGATTCACCTGCGCCTGCAGTGATGCAATATTTTCAGGATTTGTCTTTGTTGTTGCAAGCTCATAGTTTGCCTTTGCAGAATTATATTGCTGTTCTGCAAGCTTAAACTGGGACTCAGACTGTTCCAAGCTCACCTTGGATACAGCACTTGATTCAAATAGCTGCTTTGTTCTCTCAAAAGCCTGTTTTGCATCATCGTAGCCTATTTCAGCTAAAGCCAGTGCCGCTTTAAGCTGCGTCTCCTGCAGCTCGGCAGCCCCTCCCGTTACCTTTGCAAGTCCTGAATTTGCCATGTCAAGACCTGCCTGCGCCTGTTTCACCTGAAGCCTTACATCCTTGTCCTCCAAAGTGAACAAAATATCTCCGGACTTAACACTTTGGCCAATGTCATAGTAGATATTATTCACTTTTCCCGGTATTTTGGGAACTATATTTATTTCCTGAACAGGCTTGATCTTTCCGTTTAAAGCAACAGTTGAGCTTACACTGGTTTTTACTGCCTTTTCAATCCTTACCGCCACAACAGCATCAGAGTTTACAGTAACAGGTCCCGCAGTCCTGCTTCTTGCGAAGTTTAGAGCAACAGCCCCCAGCAAAGCCACTACTGTCAGAGCTATAATAACTTTTGCATATTTCCTTTTCATAGCTTGAACCCCCATATTACATAGTTTATTAGTTTTCTATTACATCACTGTTTAGTATATTCCGGGTAACTTTTTCAATAACGTTAAAAAAACTTCCAATCTCTTCATTGCTTAGATTTGAAAAAGCTTTTTCTAAAATCTTGCTTCTTTTTTCGTCAATGCTTTTCAGAACCTTTGCTCCCTCATCTGTAAGCTTCATAAATACTGCTCTTCTGTCCTCTTCACCCCTATGCCTTATGACCAGCCCTATATCACACAGCTTGTCAACCAGGCTTGTAACCGCACTAAGTGTAATTCCCAGGTGATTTGCTATATCTGTGACCGTACAGCTTTCCTTGCGCCTTATATACATAAGCAGGTAAATATGTGACTTGCAAAGAGATAATCCAATATCATGGAAAATGCCGGCAAACAGCTTTTTATGTACATCAATAGCTATCTTCTCAAATACTTCGAATTTTTGTCTGATATCCATTAGTATACCCCCTTAATTATTAAGCCGTTTAATTATAAAAACATTTTAATTATAATTCATTAACTTACCAATTACAATAGGTTATGTAATAATTCAACCTAATTCAAATGAAAAAGCAAATAGCGGCATTCTGGCACAATAATCCCCTTTTAAGTGGAGCTGATGCTTGTCACTTTTTTTGTAAAAAGATAATATTTCAGAACTAATACAATATAAATCTAATGAGCAGTACTTTAAAGGAGGATGTATATTGTGAGTGTAGAGACAGTCAGTTTTTCTTATGAGGGTGATGGAATTTTCAATAATACGCAGTATGTGATTAAAGCAAGACAGAAGGATGTACTCTCAAAAGTTGAAGTAGTTGTTGAGGATTATAATGATATCAGAGAACGGTTCGGAAGGGAGTTTGATAATGTTTTTGAATTCTTTGAATGGCTAGAAAGCAAGTAGTACTAAAATATCAGTGAGTGAAAAAGTATCCTGAAAAGGAATTGATACTACCTTACAGGATACTTTTTAATATTTTCTATTTGCATTTTAATGTCTATTCAACGGATTAATGGGCCAAAACTTAACTATTAGTAAGCTATTTGTATAGGAACAGTGATCTCTACACGGTTTTCGTAAGCTTTCTTAAGTGTGGCAACGAAATCACCATGTGCATCTTTAAGGCTCATTGTTGCTCCGGATACTACATCAGCAAGTACTGCTTTTTCCGCATCAGTCAGCTTTTCATACTTTGCTTTGTCTTCCGGCTTTGTTGCATCTGTTGGAGTCTTCAGAGGGCGTCCGTTAAGGTCGGAAGTATTCTTGGCTACCCACTGTTCCAATTCAGCTACTGTCTTGCCTTTGAAGAAATTCTGATAGTAGTCGGTCTGCTTGTGCCAGTCATTAGTCGGGTTCATGCCGTAGTTGTCGCCACGTTCACGTTTTGTCTTCCATCCTGTAACTTCAGCTGCTATGGTTTCGTCAGTATTCTTGGATTTGCCGATTACTTTTGCGTTTTCTTCTTTATGCTCTGATACATTATAGCCCGGGGTTCCTGGCCAACCAGAGAAATGAGGCATACTTGCGCCATCATAATTAGGAGTAGAAACTTCTAAAGAATCAAAGAAAACATTGATTATTCTTCCATTCTCATCGAACATTGCATTTGCCATAACGAGAGTCAGAGTGTAAACCTGTACACCATTGGCATCTTTACCAGGTCCTACACGGAATGCCGGAACCTGAGCAAATCCCTGGTATGCCTTAACAGGCGTTGAAGCGGCATCCCCTACAAACGACAGAGCCATTACCAGAACAAGAACCACAGATAACACTTTTAACTTTTTCATAATAATCCCCCTTAGTTTTTTATATGTTATATTGAACGCACAAAAGCAGTTACATTGGGCAACGTGCGAATTCAATAACAGTCATGGAAACGTTTTGCGAAATCTTGATTAACAACTATTAGGTTATTTCGCATAGCGAATAATTCAACATATAATTTGTATAATTATTATCATTCTATTTACATTATAAATACTTGCTAATTATTAGTCAACCATATTTAACCAATATTTGATAAAGAATTATCATACTATATAGATAATTCTTATCCATTTCACAATGGTTATTATGCTGTAGGAAAACTATGTTATAATAATATTATTATTTTGATGTAAAACTTTTCCTGGAGGTATGAACATGCTTTATATAAAAAATGAAAGTACAAACCCATATTTCAACCTGGCTATGGAGGAATATCTGTTTAACCTTGATGACAATAATAATTACGTGCTTCTTTGGCAAAATGAACCGACAATCGTTGTCGGAAAAAACCAGAATACAGCCGAAGAAATAAACAGTGAATATGTAAAGGAAAAAGGTATTCATGTTGTCAGAAGAATAACAGGGGGAGGCGCAGTCTATCATGATTTGGGCAATCTCAATTTTACCTTTATAAGTAAAGGAACGGAAAAGAAGGAATTTGACTTCAGGAGGTTCACAATGCCAATTGTAAAGGCACTTGGAAGGTTAGGCGTTGAAGCTGAGCTTTCAGGCAGAAACGACATTACCATCGATCAGAAGAAGTTTTCCGGTAATGCTCAATATGTAAAGCTGGGAAAGGTTCTTCACCATGGAACTTTACTTTTTAATTCCAAGATGGAGGAATTAACAAAGGCACTGAAGGTATCGGAAGATAAATTTCAATCCAAGGGTATAAAGTCGGTAAGATCCAGGGTTACAAACATTGCGGATTATCTGTCAATGGATATCACTGTTTCAGAGTTTAAAGAGCTTCTTCTGAAATATATGTTTGATGAAGATACGGAATTAACTGAAGGTCAGCTTTCCGAGACTGATTTTACTGAGATAAACTCACTTATGAAGAATAAATATATTAGTTGGGATTGGAATTATGGCGTTTCTCCCGAGTTCAACGCCAAGCAGGGAAAGAGATTTGAGCATGGCAAAATTGAAGTATTGATCAATGTAAAGCAAGGTATTGTGCAAGGTATCAAGTTTTATGGTGATTTCTTCGGAAGCGGAAACCCATATGATATTGAAACCCTGCTGGTGGGAAAGCGTTATGAGGAGGATGAAATAAGAAATGTACTTACTCAGCTGAATGTAAATGATTATTTTAAAGGTATTACACTAGATGAACTTCTGAGCTGTATCATATAAAAGATGCGAGATTCGAGATACGAGATGCGAGGAAAGCTCGGGTATTCCTTATAGGTCCAGGTACGTGTAACACGGAAGGACACGGCGAAAATTATATTGACATTATAGCTATATACAACCATATATGTCATCCTGAGCAACGCGAGGGATCTTTGACCCTAAGCAATACCCAGACATCCCCGTGTCTCGTATCTCGCATCTCGACTCTGACACAGTCCCATACATATTCTCTGCCCAAATGATAATACTAAATTAGAGAAACAACTATAAGAGTATGGGAGTAGTATTATGAGTCATTTGCATAATAACAGCAAGGAACTTGAGAATTACAAATTGCCTCTATGGTTTATAAAAACCCGACATGCGATATATTATGTTCTTGGTATCATTGAGGTACTGCTTGGGTTCCGCTTTATTTTCAAGCTTCTCGGCGCCAATCCTCAAAATGGATTTGTGTCTTTTCTGTATTCAATATCAGGTATATTCACAGCACCTTTTTCCGGAATATTCGATCCCTTTGTCACCTCAGGACTTGCTGCAAAATCTGTTTTAGAGCCTGCTGTCATAATCGGAATGGCGGTTTATGCAGCAGCAGCTTGGGCTCTGGTAGGCCTTGTCAAGCTAAAGGTCAATAGGTAGCGCTGACGAAACCTATGTATACTTCCTAATAATATTGCCTGGAATATGTATTACAGCTGTGCAGCATGTAGATCTTCCGTCAAGGACAGTTTCCAGGTTTTCTCCTTCCAGTTCAATATCCAGAGCAGCTTCCATATGCATTTTAGTAAAACCCAGGCTGCAGCTGCATATGGATGGAGGTACAGGCCCTTCCTCCTGAATTATGGACTTCCGTGCCCATGCACAGTGACAAGCGTAATACTGCTTCATGCGTATATCAGTCGCCCTCAGAAAATCCAATGTGTTGTACGGCATCTTGGTATGGCAAATATCATTACCGCAGCGTTTCCACCAAAACTTGGGATCATTTTTCAGGTAATCTATGATAGATAAAACACTGGTAGGGCAAAGGATATTTTCGCTCCGAAAAAAAGCCGGCATTACCCAGGATGAACTTGCAAAGCTTGTAAATGTCACCCCTCAGGCCATATCTAAATGGGAAAATGGAGCTGCTCTTCCCGATACCTGCCTTTTACCGGTACTTTCAGAGTTATTTCATGTAAGCATTGAGGAACTGCTGTGCACAAATAATGAATACACCCAGGCCAAACATAAAGAATCTGACCCGGTACTTCTTCCCGGATTTACATACTATCCGTGTACGCCTTCACTTGTAAGCTGTATAAAAAGCAGCCTGGACTACCTCGGCATACATGTGTCAACCGGATGGATATCAGCCCCCTATACGTTCATGCTGAATATAAATGATGAGGTATCATATAAAGGTCCTGAGTTCTGGAATGATAACGGCTGTTTTGATGAGTTGATCCGGAATTGCGGCGGTATAGTAGAAAATCTCCATGGATTAACAGGGGACAGCAATTTTAATGAGCAGCGAAAGGAAGCCTGGAATATGCTTCGTGATTCTATAAATAAGGGGTTGCCCTGTTATGTCTGGTGGATGGATAAGCCCCAGTATTACCTCATTGCGGGATATGATGAAGAAGGCTGTTACTACATAGATCCTGAAAGCAGAAAAGCCGTAGGACCGAAGCCTTACAGCGAGCTGGGCGAAAACGGATGGGGTGTGTTGGAAATCCATATTATCCGTCCCGGCAGCATTTCCGACAATCTCAAAACACTCAAGGATATATTTGAATATGCCATTAATGTCGGCAGCCCGGATATCCATAAACCCAATTCCGGATATACAATAGGTATAAATGCTTATCAAATCTGGTGGGAGGCTATTTGCAGCGGGAGAGCTGATCAATACGGAATCGCTTATAACTCCGCATTCTGGGCGAATTGCAAAAAACTGGCCGTACTCTTTTTGCAGGAAGGCAAATTACGTATCGGAATAATGGAGGATTTGTTCGACCGTGCGATAATGAATTATAAATGTACCGCAAATTCCTTAAGCAGGCTTTCCCGGCTATTTCCTTTGAATGCAGCAGGCAATTACCGTGAAAACCGGGAGCTTACAGTCGAAGCAGCCAGGCTTCTCAAATCTGCACAAAAAAGTGAAGCACAGGGTTTAACTGAAATAAGACATATTCTCAATGGAATTTATAAGCTGTGGTAAATGTGTGTCAAAGACCACATTTTATATATAATCCCATATTATATTTATTCTATTCAATGCATATTTCACCCATAACAGCCCCGATTATCTCATTCCCGTTTCTGATAGGACAGGATATAGGAACACCATATACATAAGAAGGAATGGAAATTAACGGCTCGGAAATGTAATCATTACCTTTCATCGGTTCTTTATAATAATCCCTATGTGAAAAGTCAAGATTATCAACAAGCTTATTATATTCAATGTGATTACAGCCTCTGAATATACCTTTATTATCAAGTATACTCAATATACTGAATTGCTTATACTTGTCCGTGTATTGCCGAAGCAGCACAGATGTTTTATCCCACTCCATATCATAGAGCTTCTTATCTAAAGAAATTTCCCTTAATATATTTAAACCTTCATTAATTAATTTTTTAGTTTCTTCATCATACTTAAGGTACTTCACATATGTGTTTGACATATCCGACATTTCCCTTGTCATTTCCTTCAGGGACTTGATTGAGTCAAAGGCCAGAGCCATTGACCCTGATTGTTCCTCTGATGCGGCTGATGTCTCCTCAATATTTGCAGATGTCTGTTGCGCAACTGCAGATATTTCCTTGATAGCATCTTCTATGTCCGCTGCTATAATCTTTTCATTACCTGACACCTCTGAAATGTTACCGATTATTTGTACTGTTTCATTAGTAACTGATTTAATTTCACCAAAAGCATTTTTTGCTTTATTGGCAAACTGCAAATTGTCATTTGCTGCAATTGATACATCTTCAATTTCTATTCCAATCTTATCTATCAGTTCGATATTCTTTTCTATTAATGATCTTATCATATCTGCCGAGCTTGCAGATTGTGAAGCAAGCTTCCTGATTTCCTCCGATACAACAGAAAAGCCTCTTCCCGCTTCACCGGCTCTGGCAGCTTCAATAGCGGCGTTCAAAGCAAGAAGATTTGTCTGGTCGCTTATATACGCTACTGTATCTGTAATTTGGTTGATCTTTTCAAATTCTGATTTGAGTCCGATAATAGTCTCGTTAAGTCTGATTCCCATCTGTGAACTGTATTTTACCTTTTCTATCATATTATCTAAAACAATACTATTTTCTGTTATTGATTTCTGCATACTATTTGAGATGTCAATTGCCTTCGCAGTATAATCTGTAATTTTACCGGTGCTTTTCACCAGGTCAAAGGCTTTGTTTCTGGTTTCCTCAATGTATTCTGCTTGATATACTATAGCCTTGGCTATTTCTGATACCGCTACAGAAATTTCTTCTGATGCTTTTTCAGTTGCTTCAGCGTTTAAAGCAACCTTGGCAGTATGAATATCAGTTTTTTCAGCTATTGACACTGTATCACCAATCAACTTCTTTATAGTAGAAAGCATTCCATTAATATTATCTGCCAGCTTTGCCAAATCTCCTGCAGCATTTAGCTTAACTTTTTTATGAAAATTCCCCTTAGCTATTTCATCTATGGACTTATTAATCATCATCATATTTCTCTTATATCCCTTATATATTACCGATACAAAGAAATATGAAAAGATCATAACCGCACTTGCAGTAAGCAGCATACCCAGCCAATAGGTTCCGCTTTCCAGCACATTCACTGCAGTTTCTTCGACTATGTATACCGCTGATAAAGCATACACAAGAACACATGATGCAACATTAAATAAAACAAGTAAAAAAACAGTCCTCTTTCCCATCTTGCACTTCCTTTCCCCATTAGATCAACAAAAATCTGAATTCCGGTCCATTCAATTCTAACTATGTGGTTTATTAAGTAATACTTTCTAAATTTAGAAATTATTTGCGGTTAATTTTAAGTATATTTTAGTTGCATCATAATTTCTGTAATCTAATTTACAAAAATAAAACACTGCATCCGTTTATAGAATGCAGTGCTTCATATATATTTAAGGCTGGCAGTCCGGCTCTCTATTGGGTTTTCTTGTTCAAGTTGAAAGCGACAATCAGTCCGCTTTCCAGTTGAATGCGCACAAGCTTTTGTATTGGTATGGCTGAATAATTCAGTTCATTCTCCAACACTTCACTTGTTTTTCTCAATATCTCCTCTGCTTCCCTGTGAGCTTTTGTAAGCGCCGATATCCGTGCAGCGTCATTTACTCCTGATTTCCCCAGCTTCTCCAACTCAAATTCTGATGCTCTTACCAACAATCCCAAGGCAAGGAGATTATAAAACCTTGTGGAGTAAATACTGCCGAATTCTTCTGAAACCCTGGCCCTTCTTTGATACTCCTCACGGGTTTCCGCCATTTTTATTATTACATTTCTTCCAACTGAGGAACTGTTGGTATAATCGCTCAAGGTTATATTGAAAAGGTTATCCTCAGATATGTATCCTCTTATCCCGTCCAGGTTGCTGTTTATTATGCTTTTCAGCCCGTCTTCATATTGAACCGCCTTTATCAGGCAATCTCTTCTTAATACCTGCGAAATTGAAGTATCATCTATTCTGGGATCATAAAAATAAGGAACTTCAGATAAAAGTGTGAAAGGATTACAAATGTCCCTGGCATATCCGTCACAGCTTGTTCCGTTCTTGAATACCTTGGAAATATCCTCTTCAGTATATTTTTCCATATAATCGTATTCGGACACTATGTCAAGGGTCTCATAAATTGCCGGCCCAAATTCTCTGCAGTAAGGCGATTCAGGTTCTCCCAGGTTTAAAGGTACTCCTTGCTTTTTTGCAGCTGCTGCAAGCCCATCATAAACCTCGGGCATTTCTCTGGACATGTACCAGTAAGCTCCTCCAAAGCCTGCGTTATGTAATGAGTACATAAAAACCGGCCTTGTATCTTCTATTATTTTCATAATGGCTTTTGTCTCAGGAATTGGGTTGTTAAAACTCAGTTTTTTG
Organism: Clostridia bacterium BRH_c25; assembly: GCA_001515955.1. The sequence goes on from LOES01000012.1 coordinate 14,867, forward strand.
TATTCTATTGGAAAAGTCCACTCTACCTGCAGATGTCCGGCAGGTCTATAATAATTCCTTGCATAATGGTAGAGGGTAAAGGGGCCTTCGAACCACCCCTCATTCATCATAACCCCATCAGGATCACTGCATTTTATGATATACCAGGTATAGTCAAGCTCTTCACACAACTTCTTATCCTCAGCCAGGCATTCCGAAAAATGCTCCAGCATCATGGCACCTATAGGTTCGTTGGGATGAGGACATCCATAGGCCAAGGCATTCTTTGAACCCTTTCCTATCTTCAGGCAATATATAGGATGCCCTTTTTTTGATTTACCGGCTTCAAAAACTTCAACAGCATCGGAATACTTTTCTGCCAGTAACATAGTATTTTCATCCATTTCCCTGACAGTCAAAAAGCGCTTATAATCCGGTACTTTATCAATTATATGTTGGAACAATATTTACATCTCCTCTTCTCATACAGTGACTCCCCCCATTGCTGCGACAACAATAGCATATAATGCTGCAATGAACTGATTTTGGCCAAAAGCTCCGGTCTTACACCTCAGCATAATATGCCGGAGCTTTTGACTGATTTATTCAATTAAATCCCTTACTTATATATTTCGCGAAAAACATTATACATTCTTAATTCAAATTTCGCGAAATGTCTCCTTGATTGTTATTGAATTCGCACTATACCCGATGTAATA
>LOES01000013.1 GCA_001515955.1 Clostridia bacterium BRH_c25
AAGAGGATAAAAGGTACGGAGCCAAACAGAATATAGGGGATCCTCCGGCCCCATCTGCTTCTTGTCCTGTCCGAAATCTGCCCCAGCAGCGGGTCATTGACCGCATTCCATACCCCGTATATTCCCATTGCAAGACCGACCATATAAGCAGGCATTTTGAGGATATCCACGTAATAGAAAATGACATAGGTTGAGAAAACGGATGCTGTCAATGAAGCTGCAACATTACCGGAGCTGTAAAGCAGTTTTTTTCCTGTGCCTTTATTCACAAAATCCCCTCCCTAAATATAACAAGGCCAAAAGATGTCCCCCACCTCTATAGGCGGCGGATACCGATTTGGATTTTCAGGCGGTGAGCATATCTCCCGCCTCGTTGAAAGGCTGGTCGCAAGCAAAGCTTGCTGCTCGCCCATGCAACCCGGGTGTGTTGCAATTGCTTGCGCAATTACTTCCGTTGTTATAAGCGCTTTAATTATATTGTATATTATTCCCATTGTATTTTCAATACGGCAATACAAATAACAATTTAAAAAATAACTTTATAAATACGGTTATAAATATTACGCCAAAGAAGCAACGGTTTGTAACTCAGCAATGTCAATGCTTTTCATGTATGTTAGTTATTTGTTATATTGTCTGTGAGTTGTAATGGTATACTTAATTATTGCCGATTGATCAGAGCAGAGCTCCTCAATGCATTACCCTGAAGATATTCACATTTATAGTTAAAATGTAACCGCTTTAATTGATTTATTGCTATAAATTTGGTATCATTGACATATATCGTTAAGAAAATGGATTACACTTTTTTGTTCTACAGTTACTCTGCCATCGCATATAGAATTATTCCATATTTTAAGGAGGCCGCTATGGAGCTTAAAGACTTTTTGCCCTTACCCAGACTTGAAAGCTGTAAGGTGCTGCTGTGCATACAACCGCATCCTGACGACAATGAAGTCGGTGCAGGTGCAACCATCGCCAAACTGACGCAGGCAGGGTGCACGGTGGTATACCTTACCGTATCGGACGGGAGGCTTGGAACCCTGAACCCTGCTGTAAATCCAACGGATCTGGTTCATATCAGGAAAAAGGAAGCGGAGGAATCGTCAAAGATACTGGGTGTATCAAGGAGTATCTTTCTGGATTTTGAGGATGCATCCTATCCCGATGAAGCAGAATTGGCCAAAAGCATTACTTCCGTCATCCGGGAAGTAAAACCGGAAATCGTCATGACAGTCGACCCCTTCCTTCCTTATGAGGCACATCCCGATCATAGGAAGGTCGGACAGGCTTCTGCTGAAGCCTGCCTGTTCAGCTCCTTCCCGCATTTTCGTACAAAAACGGACAGTCCGGAAGAAGTTTGGAACATCTCCGGTATAGCTTTTTACAACTCTGCATGCCCCAACACCTTTGTCAATGTGGATGATACTTGGAACTTGAAGTTTGAAGCATTGGCAGCGCACAAAAGCCAGTTCGATAAAAAGACCCTTGAACAATACAAGGATTATTTCGATTTCAAATCCAGGCAGTATGCCGAAGGCAGAGGCTTTGCACATGCGGAAGCATTCAAGCTGCTGACTGCGGCACACTTGCACTGCAATACCGACACAATAAATTTATAATGGAAGTGATCTTATGAAAGGTATAAAAATAGTGGTAATAGGCGGCGGAAGCAGCTACACCCCTGAATTGGCCGACGGGATAATAAGAAAGCATCCGGTTTTGCCGGTTTCCGAAATCGTACTTGTTGATATAAACGACGGGAAGGAAAAATGCGAAATCAATACAGCCTTGTTGAAAAGAATGTTCGCTAAGGCAGACCTGAATACCCGTATTCACATGACGCTTGACCGTGGCACGGCACTGACCGGTGCTGACTTTGTCATAACCCAGTTCCGGGTTGGGGGGCTGGAAGCCAGGGCCAAGGATGAAAGCATACCGGTAAAATATGATATGATCGGACAGGAAACTACCGGACCCGGCGGATTTGCAAAAGCCCTCAGAACGATACCTGTGATGCTTGAGATTTGCAGGGACATGGAGTACCTGTGTCCTGACGCCTGGCTGATAAACTTCACAAATCCTTCAGGTATTGTTACAGAAGCCGTACTCAAGCATTCCGGTGTAAAATGCATAGGTCTTTGCAATGTCCCCATCAATATGAAAAGGATGCTTGAAGAACACCTGGGGGCAGACAAATCAAGACTTCACTGCCGGTTCACAGGACTTAACCATCTTAGTGTCATTAAGAATGTATATCTTGATGGACGTGATGTACTTGGTGAAATACTGGAATCTCCAATCGTGAAACGCGAAATTGTCAGCAACATCCCCTCTGTGGATTTCTCGGGTGATTTCCTTTCATCACTTGGTTTCATTCCCTCTCCATACCTGCGGTATTATTATTTTGAAAAACAGCTTCTGGCCGAGGAGAAGGAAAAGCTGGAACAGGGACATGGAACCAGAGCCCGGGAGGTTATGGAAATAGAAAAAAAATTGTTTGAAATGTACCAGGAGGAAGAGCTGGATCACAAGCCGGCAGAGCTTTCCGAGAGAGGAGGCGCCCTTTATTCTGAGGCTGCCGTTGAGCTGATCGACAGTATTTGGAACAACAAATCGGCTATCCATATAGTGAATGTACCTAATGGAGGTGCAGTGCCCGAGCTTCCGCAAGACTGTATAATTGAGACCAATTGTATTGTAAACCGAGAAGGAGCAGTTCCATTGACAGGCGGTTCGCTGCCGGAGGGCATAATAGGTTTGATTCAACATGCAAAAGCATATGAATGCCTGACAATCGAAGCAGCAGTAAGCGGCAGTAAAAGTAAGGCATTGGCGGCTCTGATCAACAACCCCCTTGTACATGACGTACCGGCAGCAATCAAATTGCTGCATGAGCTGCTTGAAGCCAACAATAAGTATTTACCTCAATTTCATGAAAGAAGGTAGGAGTATGGGTTACTTTGCTGGTATTGACGGAGGCGGTTCCAAAACCCACTGCATAATCGGCGACGAGAGGGGTACTGTCCTTGCTGAAGGTTTTGCACCCGGTTCGAATTATCAAATGGCAGGACAGGAAGCTGCCAGGCAGGCAATATATGATTCTCTGCATAGTGCTTTAAAAAAGCTTGATATAGCGATTGAGCAAATAGAATATGCAGTCCTCGGTTTAGCAGGTGCGGACATGGAATGTGATTTTAAGGTGCTGAATCATATTTGCTGTGAAATCTTCAAAAAAGTCCCGTTTAAGGTTCTAAACGATACATGGATAGGTCTGAGAGCCGGAGTTCCCGAAAACTGGGGCGTTGTTACCGTCTGCGGCTCCGGTGCAAGCTGCGCAGGAAGAAACCGCAGCGGATATGAGGTCATACTCAGAAACCTTGATTACGAGCTTGGCAACAGGGGTGGAGGAATTGATATCATTAAGGACGCTTTGCACTTCGCATTCAGATCGGAGGAAGAGACAGCCCCAAAGACAAGACTTACCGAAGAAATCCCTAAATTGCTGGAAGCCGATGGGATGAGCCGGTTGGCTGAAATCTTGAGAAACCGGACCTTCGATATGACCAAGCTGCATGCCATCCCCGTACTTGTTTTTAAGTTGGCAGCCGATGGAGACAGTATTTGTCAGGATATACTTGTCAATATGGGGCATGTGCTGGGAGAAATAGCAGGAGGTGTAATCAAAAGGTTGGGAATGGAGAAGGAAATGCTGACGGTAACGCTTGTAGGGAGCATATTTGAGGGCAGCAGCCCCTTGCTGATTGATGAATATACAACTACAGTCCACCGCACTGCTCCTTATGCAAAGGTTGAAGTTGCCGGGCTGAAACCGGCAATGGGAGCATATTATCTTGCCCTTGAACAGCATGCCTGACCCTAACTCTATACATCTGTTGCAGTCATTAATCATTCATAGACCACAATGGTATTTTTTGTTTCTTTTGCTTTATACAATGCCCCGTCAGCATATTTTAAAAAGCATTCGGTGTGTATTGGAAGTTTAGTTGTTGCAATGCCTATACTTACAGTTATTTTGTCGGTGACAGAATCAAAAATAAAAGTCTCTGCTTCAATGGTTTGCCTAATTCTTTCAGCCATTTTGAATACATTTTCACAGCAGGTTTGAGGCATGACTACAGCAAATTCTTCTCCCCCCAACCTGGCAACTATATCTGTACTTCTTGTATTACTTTTAAGAATTTCGGCAAACCGCTTTAAAAATTCATCACCTGCTGAATGCCCGTAGGTATCATTAACTCTTTTGAAGTTATCAATGTCAATCATCATTAATGAGACCGGGAATTCCACTTTTAAAATTTCAGGCAGCTTTGCAAATAAGCATCTTCTATTACATATACCTGTCAAACTATCCATATTGGCTTGCCGGTGAAGTCCCTGAATAATTATGCCACAGTATAAAAAGAGTAATAATTGGCCTATGCTGCAGGAAATTGAAATCATGTTTAAGCCAATCTTATCATAAAAAAGAAAAGTAGCCAGCCAAATTCCAGCACCAACTGCAAGAAGTACAAATGGCGCAAACTCAAAAAAAAATTCTTTCATTGCATTTTACCTATCTCTTTACTACTTAATCTGTTATCCTGAAATCAGTTTATGTCAATGCTGCAGTCTCTCCCTAACTACAGCATTTCGACAATCTTAAACTGCCTGTCTTGCGATAAATCAATATACTTGTCCTTAACATAAACAATTGGCATTGAAATACTTTGTGGTGCAACAAAAATGACCTTGCCTGATTCACCATTATTCATTTTCACCATTGATCCGATATAATAACAGGATATATTCGAGAGAAATGTCATCAAAACTTCTGTATCAAAATAGCCTAAACCTATTCTTGCCAGTTCCCTGAAAGTATCAAAGGGAGTAATGCGTCTTTTGTAAATCCTTTCTGAAGTTAGTGCATCATACACATCGGCAATAGATATTATCTTTGCATACCGGTTTATATTATCCCCTTTTATACCGGAAGGGTACCCATTTCCATCTTCCCGCTCATGGTGCATAAGTATCCCTTCCCTTATTTCATCCGTAAGCTGTGGAAAATCTTTTGAAAGACGATATCCAATATCTGCATGATTCTTTATCTGCTCATATTCCTCTGGAAGCAGCGGACCTTTTTTATTTAAAATTTCCCGTGGTATTCTTGATTTGCCTATATCATGTAGAATGCCTGTTGTGACAACATTTCTGATTTCTTTTTCCTGCAGGCCGAGCCATTTGGATATTAATAAAGCATATATCGAAACGTTGATACTGTGTGTATAAGTATATTCATCCATATTCTTTACTTCATTCATACATTCAACAACATTGCCAATACTGGTTATTTTCGAATAAATTGAGTCTGAAACACACTCTACCTTTTTATAATCCGGTTTTCTTCCTGCTGCCATATCACCTAGTACCTGTTTCAAGGCATTAATATCCTTCCTATAATCCTTTTTGAATTGTACAAGGGATGATCCACTTTTTACTGTACTTTCTTCATTCTGCAGCTTGTACACGCATAACTGGCGTATCCCGAAAGTCTTCAACCTCTTAATGGCATGCTCGTTGATTACATCACCCTTTGCTGCAATAAGCAAGCCGCTGCCATCGTATACATCATCTGCAAGTATATCCCCCCATTTACATTGATAGATATGTATATATTTTTTGTTCATTTTATCAAAAACTCCTTAGACTCTAATCTTAGATATAATTTACCTTTGTGCAGCCAGTGATTATTAACACAACAGCTTTTTTGTCTTTCCAGTGTTAATAATCACATCCTTGATTTAGTGCCTCCCATACTCAAAAAGGAGTATACGTCACGGCAACTAATCATTCCGCACTCTTCAAATAAATCGCGGTATTATACTCTTTACAACAGCCACATAGGTATCTTCTTCCACCGCTGCATAACCGGCTACCCATTCAAAAGGCTTCTTTGCACTGCCTCGGGGGAATATGGGAATGCTTTCCCCCATTCCGATTAAAATTACATCCTGTCCAGGATATTTCTTTGCAAAATTTCCGATCTCTCCGATAATCTTATAACTGCCATCCGGATACATCTCATTCATTTTTTGTTTTGAACAATACACTGTTTTACTGTGACTATGCCGCTCCATAATGTGTAGTGTATTATTCCTTTTTGGGAAAAAACGATAATCCATTTATTCACCTTCCTTTCTGTAGAGTCGCAGTATCATTAGTTCTACATTATAGCAACAAAAAACCACTTGTTTACGTCAATGATGAAATCGACCCCTTTTTCGGCGAAATTGGTATAAAAAACTTCCCCATGTCACGGGGAAGCTCAAAATGCAAGTTATGGCTATTTATTTTTCCGGAACCGCCGTCTTAAGGATAAACTCCTTTTCATTGTACTCAACATTTACAAAGCCTCCATATGACTCAATAACCCTCTCAACACTCCGGATGCCAAGTCCATGAGACTTTCCACTCTTCGAAGAAATAAAACGTCCATCCCTGATCTCCATCCGGCCATTATAGGAATTTGTAACCTTTAAGAGCTGCTGGCCTTTCATTTTTCCAGCCTCGACGGATACAAACCGTATTCCCGAGCTATCCATTTGTCTGCATGCGTCAATGGCGTTTTCCAAAGCATTTCCCAGAACAATGCAAAGGTCACTGTCACTCATAACCGACTGCCTGCTGATATTGCACCGGCTTTCCAGAGAAATTCCGTATTCTTTAGCCCGCATGTGATAATATCCGATGATGGAATTGGCTACGATATTCTCGCAAAACACCGGAAGCTGATCCATCTCCGTTTTTTCACTGTATTCTCTTAAAAACGCTTTCATATCATCAAACCTGCTCTCCTCGGCAAGCCTGCCCATGACACCTATAAAGTGGCGGATATCATGCTTTATCTCCCGTATCTCATTCATCTGCCCGCTCAGGGACGTATAGTATTCCTTCTGCATGGCAATCTGGCTGTTTGCCAGCTCCAAACGCGAAGAAGATTTTGTAAAATCATCATACAGATCTCCTATACGCATAGCATAAACCCAGTTCATAATAAGCGCAAACACCGAGAAAAAAAGCAGCAGCATCAAGGACATATTTATATAGATTTTCCCATTAATATAATAGCTGTCTATTGTAAGACCTAAAATAACAAAGGTGACACTCCAGAAAACCACCATGCCGAATTTATTCAGTTTTTGCCGTCCACGGTATATTTTAATGAACAAATAGACGTCCAACACATAAGTAAGCATTGGTACAAGCACCGACAAGTGCTGATTGTAAATTCTCTGCGGCACAAACAGATAGATGAGGTATAGCAAAACATAATAAACAAGGAATCCAATTTTTTCTTTCCTGGTAAATTTTATGCCGCACTGCTCCTGCACAAGGAATATCAGCAGATATTTCAGCATAAAGGTCGTAAAGTACATTAGTTCATTTGTTGACTCATAGGAGAGGTTAAAGAAAAAAATGATCTGCCATATACTATAAAATTCCGATGTCAGCATAATACGCATCAGGATAAAAAAAATCATAACCGGCAACCAGAAGGAAAGTAGCTTTCGTCGGATGGACAGAGTATACATGGCAATCAAACTCAAAAATGAAAACAGGGCTGTTCCAAATAGAATAAACCGAATTGCATTTCTGGAACTGTTTTCTCTTACTGTCTGATTATAATCACTCAGAACCGGCGTCATATAGAGTCCTGAAAAGCGGGTAGTTGCGACTTCTATAACTGCTTCATGGGTAATCCCTGCAGTTAGTGCCACAGGATATAGCTCCGCTTTAGGAGTCGTAAATATTTTGTCTGTATTGGCGGAAACAGTGCCGCTTTCAGCGGCAAGCCCCCCATCGATAAATACCCGGTATGCGCCGCCAAAGTCCGGTATATATAATGTTACGGGATTGTCATACTCAAGACCTGTCAAAGTTAACTTATAGCTCCCGTATCCCTCAGCGGATAAGCTTTTACCGTCGACTTTGTATTTTGACCATTGGTCCGGTACTGTAATTAGCATATCCGGATCAGAAAGCTGTCCAGGCTCGGATACAATTAAGCGGTTCCAGTAAAACTCCCATTGCCCGTCCAAATAAACCTTTCCCTCGGCAATACTGACGGAAGACAAATTGATATCCCCGTTTACAGCCCCGGGCATATCAGTAATATCATGATAGAAATATGTATATATAACCGGGAGATTCATGAAAACAATTGCCAGAACAAGGCCCAATACAAGAAAGCATTCCTGCCTGTTTATTTTTATCATATCACTGCCCTCTATTATTCATGTGAGCAAAAATATACGCAAAATACTTTTCTTTTGATGGCTTTAAATGCTTCTTTGATATGCTGATAACAGCCGAAGAGATTCGAAAATGGTTTTCAGCCATTTCAGTTACATGAAAAATGTTCACCACAAAGCTCTGATGGCAGCGAACAAAAGACTCTTCCGGCAATTGTTTTAATATCTCATCCAGTTTCGCGTAACACTGTAAAGTGGTTCTGTCTACCATGTGAAAGCAGATGATTTTATCTCTGCTCTCAATATACAGAATGTCCCGGCAAGAGATGCGATAGTTTCTCGCCTTATAACTGAAGCTGACCTGCTGCCGGCGTTCCCCTGCAATGTCGCTCAGTGCTTGGTCAAGTATGCGGTTCAGCTTTCCCGGGCTTAGCGGTTTGAGTATGTAATTGAAGGCAAATACATCATAGGCTTCCGGATAATGTTCATTGCTTGAGGAGATGAAAATGATTTTAGCAGCTTTCATTTCAGCACGGATTTTTCCGGCTGTTTCGATTCCGTTTAGCCCGGGCATATAAATATCCAAAAATAGAATATCAAATAGTTTCTTTTGTTCCAACCAATCCTCCAGTAAAGATTCTCCATCTGTATAAGCTGAAATTTGAAAAGAAGCATCATATGAATACAATGCTTCCATTAATATTCTTATATCTTCGTCACTGTCATCACAGACACCAATATGAACGGGCATAATACGAGCCTCCCTTTACATGCAATCATGCTCTTAGTATAACATATATGCTTTGACGAAAGCATCTCATTTGAATAGAAAAGCAGATAGGCTGGTTTTGTTTTTTAACCTTAACCGCTATCTGCTTTCCTTAACTATCCTATGTTATTCTTATACTACCCATATATTGAAATGCCTCTCAAGTACAGAACTCATATTATTTTACCAACAAATTGTACAGCACCTGTGCCATTTCCGCTCTGGTAATCGTATTTGCGGGGAAAAGCTTACCGCCATTTCCGCTGATGGTACCGGTTTCGGTCATCAATGCCATGGCATCCTTTGCCCAGGAAGCGATCCGGTCTGCATCGCTGAAGGTTGAAAGCGGCTTTCCTGAGGTGCCTTCCGGAAGTCTGTCTATTACCTCCAAGGCATTGTACAGCAGGGTGAACATTTCCTGTCTCGTAATTTCCTTATCCGGTGCATACATGTTATTGCCTATGCCTCCGGTTATACCCAATCTCTTTGCAGCAGCCAGGTAGCCTGTATAATAGGTGCTGCCGCTGCCGTGAAGTTATCCTTCGGATTCGTATCCGGTTCCATGTCATAGGCTCGCATCAGCATAACCAGGAATTCGCCGCGGGTCAGCTTTGCTTCGGAATAGAAATTGCCATTGTTCGCTCCCGCAGTGATGTTTCTTGCCGCGATAAAGCCTACCGCTTTGCTATACCAGGCATCTGCTGCTACATCCTTGAAGCTCACTTTGTTATAACCCACAGCATAGTAGCTGAAATGGGTGGTGGTAAAGGTTACAGTGCCGGTAGCAGGGTCATAATGCCCATTTGGTACGGATACCGCATTGCCGCTGCCGTCAATATACCAGATTATGATGCTTTCAGGGTTCTCAAGCTCTGCTGCAGTCGGCGTATAAGGTATGGATACGGTTACGGGAGCATTGGGGTTGTTCCAGTCGGTCTGCTTTCCATCTACCGTTACTTCCAGTTGTATCAGCGGCCTGTCGCCTATAGCTGCCTTTGCAGCTTCGGGGAGTCCTGATTTATCACCCTGGCCGATAGTGATCCCTACTTTTTTCCCTTCCACTCCTGCAATCCCTGCCAGCATATCCGCAGGAAGGGTGAAGCTGCCTGTATTAGTGTTAAAGGTCAGAGCTCCTTCTCCGCCAGACATGGACAGGTATGCAACCGGGATATCCAGGGTATAGTCAGTTACTCCAGGTATGGATGGAATTGTGATGGCCGCATTTCCTCCACCTGTGACAATATTACCCTGCCCGGAGCCTATATCTATCGCTGCACTGCCTGTATTTGTATTGACAGTAACCGGCAGTGTGATCTCCAATATGTTGCCTGCCGTATCAGTGCCCGTAACAACTGCGGTATAAGTCGATGTGTGCTTAACAGGTGCAGGAGGAGTGCTGCCTCCACTGCTGCCCGAACCTCCGTCGCGGTCCGAACCACCTCCACCGTTGTATGTTAAGCTGGCTTTGATTGTGGCAACGCCGGCAGGCATGGTAAAGGTGGTGCTGTTACTATTTGCATTACCAAAGGTTCCGCCGCCTGTGGAGGTCCATTTATTGAAGCTGTAATTTGCGGAGGCAGTTGCGGTAATGTCGATAACCGTACCTGCCGCATAATTTCCGCTGCTGCCTCTGGTAATACTGCCGCCTGTTTCTGCTGTTATGGTCAGGGCATAGGTCGGTACCGGCGCTGCTTCAGTTGCCGGGAAACCGGCTGTTATCACACCTGAATTTGCAGCATTACTTACAGAGGTGGCTCCTGCCACTGTAAAGAAGTTTTCACCTACACCGTTTAAGGTATAACCATCTTTTGGTGTTAAGGTTACGGTAGCCGTATAAACTGTGCCTGCCGCAAAGGGGTTATCTGCAGGACTCCATGTAACGCTTCCGATATACTGTGCCGTCTCGGTTATTGTTGTTGCCGGAACTGCGCCCCTCGCAGGCGCCGTCACTCCGGGTATGGCCGCTATATTCACAATGGTTTGTGTCCACCTGGCATGAAGCGTAATATTGCCTGTTACCGTATCATTGTCAAAATCCCAAGCAATGGTACAAGCTTCATCTTTAAACCAGCCGCCGAAATTGTATCCGGAATTCGTGGGGACAGCCGGAGCCATTATCTTATCCCCTGCTACGGCGATGATTTTGGAAACCCAGGAGCCTCCGCCTGTGCTGAATGAGACGGTGTATAAATAGTGGAACGGTATGCTGGGTGACTGCGCCTGCGCATATGTCTGAGCCGTTGAACCGTTAAAGCCATAAATACCGTCACTTGAAATTGCCGTAAATTTGAAGACATCACTTCCAAAAGACATACTTGAATTGAGTATGTCTACTTTCCTCAAGCCGAAGCAAAACGAAAATGCATTGTTGCCAATACTCCCGACACCTTCCGGTATGGTAATCTCAGTAAGATTTTCGCAAGCAAGGAATGCACAGCTGCCGATACTCGTGATGCTCTCCGGCAGGGTGATTTTCGACAGGTTTGAACAATTGTTGAATGTATGGTTACCGATGGTTGTAATACCTTCCGGTATGGTGATCTCTTCCAGACTTCGGCACCCGTCAAATGCACCTGCCCCGATACTTGTGACGCTTTGCGGTATGATAATCTCCGTCAGCGCTGTGTTTCGGCAGTTGTAAAATGCATAGTCACCGATACTTGTGACCCCCTCCGGTATGCTGACTCCGATCAAGCAATCAGAGCCTGCAAATGCATAGTCGTCAATGCTTATGACAGTTCCCGGGATATCAAATGAACCGGAGCATCCGACAGGATGGCAAATCAAACGTGTTTTGCCGGCGTCGAACAGTACGCCTTTCAAACTGGAAAAATGTGTATTGCCCGTATGGACATTGATCGCATTCAATGCGGAGCATCCTTCTAGCGCATTCCTGCCTATGGAAGCCACGCTTGCAGGAATCATTATGCCTGTCAAAGCATTACAGTCCTGGAAAGCATAATCCGGTATACCGGTAAACCCGGCATTGGTCGGCAGCGTGACGCTCTCAAGAGATGTGCAGCTTTTAAATGAAGCATCACCGATACTCGTGACCGAATCCGGTATAACAATGCCTGTCAGGCGGGAGGCTTCAAATGCGGCCTCACCTATTGAAGTAACACTTCCGGGAATCGTTACGCTTGTAAGACTGCTACAACTGTAGAACATCGAATCCCCGATATTTGAGAGGTTGCTGGAAAGCGTCACGGATGTCAGACTGCAACAGTAGGAGAATACCCCTTCACCCACACTTGTAACGCTGTCGGGAATTATTACAGTCTCAAGACTGGATCCCCAAGGTCCAAGAGCGGTATTTCCCATAAATGCATTGTCTCCAATGCTTTCCAGGTTGCTGCAGTTCGACATGTTGACACTCTCCAATTCACTGCACCTGCTGAATGCTCCGTTTCCTATGCTTCTAAGGCTATACGGCAGCGTGATGCCTGTCATTTGAACTTTACCATCAAATGCATTGTCCTCTATCCTGTATACATACCGGTAAACCGTCTCACCGGGATCAACAGCCAGTGATGCCGGCAGTATCAAGCTTCCGGTAGGGTTCGTATGACCGGTAATGGACAGCGTGCCGTCCGTCTGCTCCGTCCACTTCCAACCGTCAGTTGTGCCGGTGTCGCCCTCGTCTGCCAGCACAGTGGCCGGCATCAAGGCGCAGATCAATACGAAGAACACCATAACTGCAAGTAAATAACTAATGGATCTTTTTATCTTACTTATCATGCTTTTACACCCTATATAATGCAAACATGCATTACTCCTTTCTTTAATTTCATATTGCAGTAACTCATAAACATTCTGTTCCCACTTTTATCCATACTTATCGTAACCTAAAATGGAAAAATACACATCGTACTAAGGTATTACAAAAAAAGATATATGCAGGTTGTGCACATATCCCATAAATAAGAAAAATGACACTTTCTGAGCTTCAGAAATGTCATTTCATTCAAAACCATATTCAGCCTGTATCGGAGGCATATACGGTTATTCCAGCAGCCCTGCTTCATTAACCATCTTCATGCATTGGGCGCGGTTTTTCACACCCAGCTTGCTGTATATGCTTCCAATGTGGCTCTTGACCGTTCTCGGACTTATGCCTAGCTTTACGGCGATCTCCCGGTTGGTATCCGCCTTAACCAACAGCTCCAGCACTATTTTCTCCTGTGCTGTGAGATACTCTTTAATATCTGCGGTGGCATCATCACCATATGCTTCCTGAGCTGCCGGAAGACTTTCGTGTATCTGCTTCAGCAGATCTTTGGCATAAGCCGTCAATGCTTTGGCAGTATGCTGGTCGGTCCTCTTTCTTCTTGGTGTGGTATAATACCTAAGCAGATGTGCCATAAGAGGCAATTCATCCATATAGCTTCTGATATAGCCCTTCTTCATACCGATTTGGAGGGATTTCCCCAGATAACTCACGGCACCGTACATGTCATTGTTTTCGCAAGACAGCAATGCCAGCAGGTTCAATACCTCCACCAGGCTATGGAGCCTTTCGTTTTCTTCTGTGAAGGAAAGGAGCCTTTGCAGCAGCAGACCGGCATCCTGCAGGCGGCCTTTTGTCATCAATGCCCTTGCATATACCAGCAGTTCAAACTCTCTGATTCTGTTAATCTCCATGAAGACATTGAGTTTGCAGGATGCGAACCATTCTTCCACCTTGACCGTATCGCCCATATCCATATATAAGCGGCATCGGAAGGTTTTAATCAAGTAAATCCAGTGCATTTTGCCGCAGCTTTGAAGCTTTTCTTCACATTCCTTAAGAGCTTCAAAAGCACCCTCCATATCTCCCCGGGCCCTTTTTATCCGTGCAATGTCCACCATGGCGGGAACAAGGGCACCCATACAATCGGCTTCCCGCGCCTCTTCCATTGCCTTCAGAAGACAGGGCAGCGCCTCTTCCAGCCGGTTGTTTTCATAAAAGTATTCACCTATCCCCAAGGGTGCATACCCGGGATTTTTTGATATCATTCCCCTGTAGCTTTCGGTCATCTTTACATAGTTATCTGGAGCTTCTCTGAGCAACCCTGCCAACCTGTTGATAGGACAGCGGTAGAAGTAGATATCTGCCGTATTGAAGTCATTATATTCCGGCATTTTATAATATCTGCCTCCATCTGTCTCAGCCGCTGAAAAAAGCAGGGACAGGTATTCGAGGTTGTCTTCCCTGACAAACAGGTTAGCCTCGACCATAGTACATGCCGTACGGCTGTAGCTGCTCCATTCGGGGCTGGAGGCATATTGATAATCATCCTGCAGGGCTTTCATCCTGCCAATCCATTGCCGTGACAAATCATAACGGCCGGTTTCTGCATAAAACAGCGCATATATTACAGCAATCTTGAAGCTATTATCCTTAAGCTCGACCGGCAGGCGTTCTATCCACGATAACAGCGTGCCGAAATCATTTCTGTGGATCAAATGATCAATCTGATGTTCTATTATTTCAAAGGCTTCCCGGCAGGAACCAGCGCACAGCAAGTGTTCAATAGCTTCCGGTATGAAGCCGTGCTCCCGGAACCAGTGAGCAGCCCTTGCATGCAGTCCTGGGATTTCCGCCGGAGCAGTTTCCGAAAGAAGCTTGTATAGAAGGCTCTTGAACAGAGGGTGATATCTATACTCCTGTTTCTGCTCATCCAGAACAGCAAGGAAGCCGCTTCCTTCACTGATTTCCTTCAGCATCCGGCCTCCACTGTCTTCTTCTGTGACAGCATCACACAGAGATCCCCAAAGCATATCCAAAATACAGGTTTTCACGGCAAAGTTCCGTTTTTCCAGCCGCCATGCGCTGATCACCTCATCCTTGAGGTATTGCCCGATATCCCGGCTGGACCGAGTGAGTGCAGCAATGGCATCGTTGCTGCCGTCGACATCCTCCATGGACATGGCGACTGCAACCAACGCTGCAGCCCATCCTTCAGTATAGGTCTCCACCTTTTTCACATCATCATTGTCAAGGATATAACCCCTTGCCTTATAAAAACGGAAAATCTCTTCTTTTCCAAAACGCAGGTCTTTTTCCTCCAGCCGCTGTGTCTGCCATTTGATCCTATGTCTGGCCAGTTCAAGCTCAGGCGACCTCCGACTGATAAAAACCAAGTGCATTTTTGCGGGTAGATAGTCAATCAGATAGGATAGCCCTTGCAAAATAGAAGAGTCGGTAATCAAATGAAGGTCATCCAGTACAAGCAGAAAGTCGGATTGAACCGACCACAGCCGGTCGATAAGGATGTTAATATGTATATTTGCTTTCAACAACTCCAAAGAGGAAAAAACATATTCCGTGTCTTTACCAAGACCGTTTGAAATGCCGTCCAGTGCAGTACAGACATATCTCCAGAATACCACAGGATTATTATCGTTAGAATCCACCGACATCCATGCCGCAGGCAAACCGCATTTCCCCAGCCAGTCCAGGACGGCCGTAGTCTTGCCGTAGCCGGCGGGTGCGGTTACCATAGCAAGCCTGCTCTTCAAGGAATTATTAAGCTTTTGATGCAAGCGCTGCCGGGAAATCAGATATTGGTTAACTCCCGGCCTGCTATATTTAGTTCCAATCAATCCGGTTCCGGATGTTATTTCTGCCATTATTGATACCTCACCTCACATTCTTTTCTACTATACACAATACACACTAGCATAATCAAAATCCTTCTGGTAATCCAGCCACCGTTTCTGCATAAAATTCTGCATCACATTCTTCATATCAACACCTCCAGATAGGAACGAATTTTCTTTTCAACCCTGAACACCTTAGCATACTCGGATAGTAACGGGATATTTTTATGATCACTTTTCGCATATCGTTTGAAGGCTTCTGAAACAATCTGAATATCCGTATGGCTGCGTCCTTTTAAAATATCGCACAAAGTGCGTTCAATTCCGTAGACTCTTACCGGATTGCCTCCCGGTGTCCGTACCGTGGTAATGCCAAGCTCATATAAATCATTTTTTACCCGGCAGTAGTTCACATTTTCAGAATTAAGTGATGTAGTATTATACCCAATCGGAAACGTCATATGAAATCTATGCGGCGTCCTAGCCGTCAAATCATTGAGAAAGAGTGCTGTTTCTCCTGAAAAGATTCCTTTTTTAAATCTTGTCTGCAGATTAAAAAGCTCATCGCCACATATTTCAGGCAGAATATACACACCACGGGCTGAACGCTCCAGTAATCCTTTATCCACAAGATATTTGAGACTTCCCCTCGACAAACCTGCTTCACTCACTTGTGCCGCAGTAATCGTACCCTTATTTTCACGCACTATCTGCATAATCATATCTTTATTTGTCATGGCCAGCCTCCTTTTTCTAATTTAATTATTGACTTTCATGCACACTATTATAATTTAAGTGTGCATGAAAGTCAATAAATGATTCTTCGAGCTATGCCCCATTTCGTTTTTCAACTATTGCCAATAAGAAAAAATACTTTATAATAGAGATATATGCATTTATTAAAAAAGTGGGTTGATAGGTATGATTATAAAACGACTTATTGTTTATTGTTGTCTGACAATTTTGATGTTTAGTCAGTTAACTGTTGCAGCTTCTGATGATATTTATAGCAATTTCACAGAATTAAGTTCAAATCAAGTAGAAGATGCCGGCTTTAAAATTGAAACTAAGTTAGCTGCTGCAGCTTCTGGTGACATTTATAGCGATTTCGCAGAATCAAGTTCGAACCAAGTAGCAAATGTCGGCTTTAAAACTGAAACTAAGTTAGCTGCTGCAGCTTCTGGTGACATTTATAGCAATTTCACAGAATTAAGTTCGAACCAAGTAGAAAATGTCGACTATAAAATTGAAACTAATGTGACAGATTCTGATGTTATAGTTATTGCAATTCATGGAGGGAAAATTGAAAAAGGTACTACTGAATTAGCTTATGCCTTATCTTCCCATAATAATTATAGCTATTATTCATATATAGGTTTAAAAAGCAAAGGTAACTCAACATTACATATTACTTCAGAAAAATTTGATGAACCAACTGCATTGGAAATGGTTTCGAAGTCTAAAACAACGTTATCAATCCACGGTTGTTCCGGTTCAGAAGAATTCACCTATATCGGAGGCCTGGACACTGAATTAGGAAACAAAATAAAAGAATCTCTAACTAAGTATGGTTTTACCGTGTTAGATGCTCCGAAGAATCTGGCCGGCATATCGCCAAACAACATAGCGAATAAGAATATGAGCGGATGGGGAGTACAGATAGAAATATCAAAGGGCTTAAGGACACAGTTTTTATCCAGTAATGCTGATAGATTGAAAAGCTATGTTTTCGCAATAAGTGAGGCAGTCAACAGTATTCAATAGAAGTTACCCTATAAAAATAATACTAAAAGATATGATAAATAAAAGGCTTCAAGCTACCTTTTGGTAGTTTGAAGCCTTTTATTTATACAGTACTTTTTTAGGTTACTCTTTTGTATTTTTAATTAATTCCTTGGGCGATTTTGCGCCTTTTTCTAATATATGCTCTACTTTCTTATCAAAGTTGGGCTTTGAAGCATCAAACTTACCAAAAAACCCGTTAGATTTAGTAATTTTCTGCAGCTGGGAAACTATTATTGGCCAGCTTTCGCTTAGCGCTTCATTGATGGTGCCTGAATAATCATTTAATGTACCGGAATCAGTTACGAGCTTGTCTCTTAAACCTTTTGAAATAGCGATCTGAACGCCGCCAATCTGATAACTGTCATTAAGCAATTTATTCTTATTTACTATATTGCTGTTCATAACCCCGGCAATGCGGTCGGGAATGCTTAAAGTTTTTACATTATATCCTTTGGTAACAAGATGTAATCTTATCAATTCTGCCAATAATTTATTTTGACCGCCAACATATGTAATTTCCTCATCGCCGGCAGCTCCGATAACAGAAACAGTGTAATCTGAATTTTGAGCTAAACTAACAGCTGTTGGTTCGTCAAAATCAATAGCTCTTATGAAGAGACTCCCATTATCAGTCGCTTTAAGTCCTTCAAATAAATAAGTGTTATATTTACCTTGCCCATTCAATGCTTCAACTAATTCTGAGGTACCTCTTTCAATACCGCCTCCGTGTAGAGCTAAAATTGTTGTACCGCTTCCGATATCAGTAGTTTTAATTGTATAGTCCGTAGCTTCTTCAGATGCATATAGATCAGCAAAACTACTATACCCTGTTGTGAATGCATATGTGCTTATACCAATACCAAATGCAAACAATACAACTAAAGTCAGAATTTTGATAAATTCCTTTTTCATACTTATCTTACTCCTTTCTTAAATAATCATAGTAAATAGATAATCCGCAGTAATAACCGCTAGAGTTAATCCCATAAGCACAAGTGCTTGATAGCCAGTATTTCTCTTGCTGGTCTTAACAAGATACAGACATTTTTCTTTCAATGTCAGAGCACTAAAAACCGCAAGAGCTTCATTCTGACTGTTTTTTCTGATAGCTTCCGATGTGCTCATGTATTGTTTGTTATGTATTAACCCGTATAAACTGTTCATTTTACACCTCCTTTCATGCATATTGACATATAACGGTACTGTACACTCATTTGCACCTCCCTTATTATATATTGAGATGTAAAAGTATTGCGCACCCATAAGTCACTGCACTCAGCAATCCGGTACTTAAAAATGTTGTCGCTAAACCTTGACGCTGAATTGTGTTTGCTAATAGCCCGGGTACAACAATACCAACTGCGGCCAACCCAGAGATATTGCTATAATCAAATGGCATTATTGCATGTATTATAAACTGCAACACTATTGCTACTGCTATCATGGCTGTAAATTTTCTTTTGCCGTATAGAATTGTAACTTTACTTAATCCGAAATAAACTATTAAATAAGTCAGAATGCTGATAAAGAATGTTAAGAATATAGCCTGAGGCTGTTTCATGTGTAAAGCCAAATATCCAGGTACAACCAGACCAGCAGGTAAAATTCCTGTAATTTCTATAAATAACAGGCTGAAAATTAAACCCATAATTATAATTGTGGTAATATCTGTAATTAGCAATTATTTACCTCCTCTAATAGAGCATTTACTGCAGCTCTTATGTTTCAAATTTAAAGCTCTACACTACTTGTGGTACTTGATCCGTTTCCAGATTAAATTTTCCGTGAATTATTAGTTCGACAAATTCTTCTCCACCGCCGTGAATGTTTCCAACGCCATAAATCATTCTATTCATAAAATATCCATTAATTAATTTATAAACCTCATGTGGAGGCAACCCTTCTGCGTTTATGTATTTCTGTGGAGATATTTTTTTAGCATTAACCCCTTCAGTAATTGGTTTGACTGTCTGACCCATTGCAACGAGAATATCAATATCCATATTTGGCAAGACATCTTCTGCAAACTGTAACGTCCTGTCAACTCTATCAGGTCTGCAATTTACAATTACCATGGGGTTTTCTGTTGGATATCCCATAGTTGTTATATGCTCCCAGATCATCCGTGTTGAATTTGGATCATTGGCAGCAAAGCCATTTACAAAATATGATGTGCTTTTGTTGTTTAATGGATATATCATTAATGCTCCGGGATCCGGGTTAGCATTCAAAATCCCCCTTAACGCAGTATTTTTGTTGATGTTTAGTGCTTTTGCAACAGCCAGCGCAATAGCAACATTTTCAGGGAAAATTACATATTTAAATTTTTCCAGGTAACCATCCGGGATTTCTTTTTCATTTGCAATAATTATCCGGCTGTTTCTTTTCTTTGCCTCTCGAGTATAATAGCCATTATATTCACTATCAGCTACAATAAGGATTCCATCCTTGGGAATCGTGGCCGTAAAGGACTCAGCAATAAAGTCCAAAGTCGGACCGCACAAATCCATATGGTCTTCGCGAACATTAACAATAACGCCTATATTTGCTTTAACAAGCTTCTCCTGGAATATAATCTGATAATCGGGATTTACGGCCATACACTCTGTTACAAATGCAGAAGCACCAAGCTTGGTCGCTTTTTTAACGACAGTTTTTTGTTCTATAATATTTGGACCCAAACGGCCCCGTTTGATTGGTTCTTCTTCTTCCTTATTCCAATATATAATTCTCGCACTGGTTCCGGTTGTTTTCCCAACAACCTCAATCCCTGCTTCCTTTAATATACCTGTGATTAATCTTGTTGCAGTTGATTTACCTCTTGTACCGTTTACATTAATTTTAAGATCGATAAGATTTAAATTTTTATTATGTTTTATTTGTTCATAAACACCTAAGATAAAAACAAAAATAATAAGTGTTATAGCAAACTGCAAATTTATCCTCTCCTTTCTTTAAAGAGAATTGATTACGTTTGTTTCTATGCTTTGCGTCCTAACCTTTCGGACAGTCTGCCAAATATTAATTTATAAAAAAGGCTTCTATTAAAGCATTTTAACGGCTAAGGAAGCCTTTTTTGAAACTCATTCAGATCAAGTGGTACATTAATGAAATTTATACTTTCCTATTCGTTATAA
>LOES01000014.1 GCA_001515955.1 Clostridia bacterium BRH_c25
AAGTAATACCAGCCCGGCTGTCATTCCCCCCATAGCACTGTCCAATAATCCTCTTTGGGGATCAAGCATTGAAAAAACCAGCCCGGCTGCAGCCCCAATCAATACAAGCTTATCGGGTATCCTGCGCTCCCTGATATCAACAATTGCTGCTGTGATAAGCATTGCAGCCAATGTAAATTGTGAGAGCAGCATTATATTATATAAATTATGCTCCATTTCATCCTCCTCCGGCTAACTCATTTTAATCCTGGATCTGAGGCTTGCACACCTTGCAAGGAGTATAGCCTTTTCCTTTAGCCTCTTCCAAATCTATTGGAATCCTGCTTTTTCTGAGATACCGGCAGTCCCCCTTATGGTAGCGTATACCCGTTCTTGTTATAAATACAATGCCCCCTTCCGGTTCCAGCTCCAGGCCCTCCTCTTTAGCTGTCAATATCCCGAAGCCGCCATTGGTCCATGCCCTTTCCACCGCTGTATGGATCATCTTTACATTGAGCGCCTTCATGAAAGGAAGGTTAACCCGATAGCCATACTCCAGCTGTATCACAACATCGTCACTGCCGAAATCCTTGCCTGGGGTCAATCCAAAGCTCTTATAGAATTCACTTGCGGATCTTGCATCATACTCTGCCTCACCCTGGGGAAATTCCACAAGCCGCAGCTTTACACCCTCCTGATTTATAAGCGGACTATCCAGATGCTCCTTTATAAGCGCACCGGCTATCATATATTTGCCTGCAGACTTCTTATCCCAGTATGCAGGTGTTATTCTGTCAACTACACCTCCTATAATACCTTTACTGTAATCCTCCAGTATACCCTTCAAGGCTTCAGCAATATCCGCCCTTTTGAAATCCTCTGATATGATAACATTCAGAATACTGCCGGAGCTTATATCCCCGATTTGCTTTTCAAGCTTTTCATACTCTTCCTCAGGAGTAGGTATTCTTGAATTCCCATACTCTCCGATTTTCTCATCCTCCATATCGTTTATAAAGGATATGGGATATGCAGTCGCAGCTATTTCCTTGGCTGTTTCATTTACTGCATAATCAAGCACCATTACGGCACATGTGAATTTGACCATAAACAGCAGCAAAAAAAATACACTTAGGAAAACCGGGAGAACCACACAAGCCTCTACCGTTATTGAACCCTTGGAACGCAAGTTTTTATAACCCTTACTCAATTGCAATCACCCTAATAACCTACATGTATTTGCTTACGTATTATATACCTTCCTTCTTCAAAGCTGCCGGGCATCAACCTGTCAACCTTCAGCACCGGAAGGAATAAAAGATTTACCTTTGCCTCAATACCGGCCGATATTACAGTGTTATAGTCCCCCAATCTGAAATCCGGCCTTGTGAGTCCTGTTTTTGCATCAACTACCTGTTTTATGTTTACTTGTATCAGCTGTCTTGCCTTTCTCAATATTTCTTCCTCCGGCTTCATCAGAAGCAGAATCCTCAGATGGTCGGAATACTTGAGCTTAACAGCAGTGAAGCTTTTGGGACATATAGGCACTTCCTCGCCATTCAGCATGTTGAACATGTCCATACTAGAGTCCAAAGCACCTTCAGCCAGGGCAAAAGCCAGCCTTTGTGGAGGAAATATTATTGCACTCCTGATGAAATTATCTATTGTATCTATTGCAAATCTTAGAGCCCAAACCTGTAGAAGCACATTTGTAACCACATAGTATTCAGTATTCATCAATGGACTATATGCTTCTCCTGAATCCACTCCGCTGATAATATACTCCACTTCTCCTTTTCTGAAGTAATGATTCCTCTCAGTTTTGGAGGTGAGGAATGTATACTTGTCCATTACATATTCTATTGTATTAACCTTTTCTACAGCACTGGAGGCCACTTGTTCCACAGCCTTTGCAAGCTTCTCCATGCTTTGCACTATTGTGTCATTGCTCCTCTCGGCTTCTGCCTCCTGCATAGCTGAAGTATAAGCGGCCTTTTCATCCATTACCCCAAAATCCTCACCTGAAATAAGATATGAACTGTTGAATTCTTCAGCGCTTATCAACCAATTCTTATCCAAGCTTCTCAGTAACACCTTTGCTATTTCTTCCTTCATTTGATTAATCAACTTTTTCAATTCTTCCGTCTTTTTATCAGCCAGCTTCACAGCCTCTTCCTTCAAGCTGTATCCCTCAAAGGATAACCCTTCGAGCCTGGCTTTCAGACCGGCCATTTCCTCTTCTATCCGGGATTCAAGCCGGTCTATCCCGGACTTGACTTTGTCTACGTCATCCCTTATCTCAGCTATACTATCCCTTACTCTTTTCATGCTTCCAGAGGAGGGGTTTTCACTCTCCCGCAGCTCTGAAAGCTCCTCTCTCAAGTCAGATAATTTGTCCTCCAGGTCTTCAAGCTCTTCCTTCAATTCTTTCAGGTCTCTCATCAAAGGCCTTACTATGACAAGGGTTCTATTTATTTCTGTAATAGCTTTTTGCAGCTCTGGTGTCAGATTTTCATTATTTTCCTCAACCTTCGCAAACTCCTCCGACTGGTTCTCGACACATTCACCGGCTTTTGCTCTGACATTGGTATCTTCCTTACTGTCATTATAATCATCCACAAGACTTTCACCACTGTCATTAAATATGGCGCCGTTTATAGTAAGGATTTCTGAGATATCCCTACTTAGATCCTCAAGCCTTTCCGCATTTAAATCCATCATCTTTTTTTTGATGCCGGCAAGCTTCGCATTCACTTCATTAGCCTTGGTTCTCAGTTCTCTGGCCTTATCTCTGGTAGCTTTCTCACCCTTTGCAAATTCGACCTTCTTGTCCAGCTTAATATTCTTCAATTGTTCTATCAGGCTTTCAGATACATTAATGGGAGTCCTGTATTTCATGTATTCCTGAATTTGCTGTTTGAAGACCTCATCCTTCAATAGACTTTCCATACCTTTTATTTCAACATCTTCACGATTTACCTTTATGTTCAGAAAGCTTATGCCTTCATGACGCTCCTCCAGATTTACTCTTATATACCTGTAAAAATCATCTCTGATAGTATCAGAATCAGTATTTATTCCATATATACCATACCCACCAATAAGCTCACTGTCATAACCCGCCAAAACAGACCTGGCGGAAGAGTTAAGGGCGCTCTGGATCTTACGTTCGGCGGCTGCAATCCTGACAATATCAATTACTGTTCCTGCGAAAATTATCAGTGACATGAATATAAGCGCCAGAAAAACAGTTATTGCTCCCTTTTCCTGCTTATTGCAGTCATTCCTCAAATACATCCGCCCGCCCCCTTTAATGCCCTATTCCTATTTCTGTCCTTTTGCCTTCAGCTTGTCTACCAGGCTCATCAAGTCAAGCTCCCCTTCAAGCTTTTTGGATAATTCTATTGCAAGGTCAATATTCCTTATATATTCTGCAGGTTCTGTTACTGCCGCTGTTGACTGTCCTGAGAGAGTCAGGGTATCCTTGCCGTCAAAAAATTCCTTTATACCCCCCAATGGGACCTTGATCTCCTGAGTTATTTCAACTGTGAGTCTCTCTCTCAGTACATTGTTTCTATATGTAATACTCACTTTTGTATTTTTAGGTTTAAGTACTGCACGTTCAATTCTTTTGCATAATGCTTCTCCGATTAATGCAGCCTTTCGCCCAGGCAAATTGCCTCCTGTATCCATTGTTAATACAAGCTTTGCTTTGCCGTTGGCCCCAGTGGTTTCCTCAACATATCCCTCAAAGGTCTTTTGGGAAAACAGCAAATTGTCAAACATTCTATAACCTATGAAATCAGCATCCTTCAGTGTGTTTACTTTACCATCCTCCATGCTCTTTCTGCTGTCCGTCCAAAGCTCCGCCCCCTGCTGTGCAGCAAAGGAGGCGGCACTGACAAGGCACGCTTTCTGCTGCATGTATAAAAATGTGAATAAAAGCGCCAGTATAGCAAATACAATCAGCGTGAATATCATGGAGGCTTCTATTGTGTAGCTTCCCTGCTCATATTTCTGCTTGTCCAATGGCCATCACCTCCATAGGATAGAAGACACAGCTATTTTATGGTGTTGGTGTAGGCGCTGCATTTTCAATATCTTCCACACTTGGTGCAGTATCAATGAAATTGCTGATAATCTTGGTAACATATGCAGTTATCGACTTTCTGAAAAGCAGTGCAATACCCACAAGTATTGCAATGATCACCACAATCTCTACCGTACTTATACCATCCTCCTCTATTAATAATCCCTTTAATACCTTCAACATCTTACTACCTCCTTAAATTGTTTATATATATATCAAGACTTTGAAATCCATACTGGCGACCACTAGTCGCCCCAACAGAGGAACGCATGCAATGCGTTCCCTACACCCCGCATCTCGCATCCCGCATCTCATTTTACAGATACCTTAACTGAAGAATTGCAGGAAGTATTACGATCACAAGTATTCCAACAAACATTATCATAAGAGGAAGCACCAGCTTGGTTGAAGCTTCCTCCCCAAGTCTTTTGGCCATGTTCTTCCTGAGCTGCCAGCATTCATTGGATTGCAGCTTCAACAATGGAACCAGTTCTCCGTTTCCTTTTCTCAGGTTCTGTATGAGGGCTGATATGAACTTGGTTATTTCTTTTACTCTGCACCGTCTTGCAAAATCCTCATAAGCTGCCATTTCAGACTTCCCATTCTTAATCTCAAGGTATGTGTTGTTGAGTTCCTCATAAAGAGGAGTCATGTCTTTTCTGTCCCTGACAATCTTCTCCCAGGCCTTAGGCACTGTCATTCCCGCATTTATCAACAGCACAAGCTTGTTAAGGAAATCAGGGAAGTCATATTGAATATAGAAGTTCCTCTTTTTTATCCTCTCATCTAATTCTCTGTCCGCCGCAAAAAAAGCAAACAGCAGCACAGCTGATGCAAATATGAAATAGCCGGCATCAGGCTTGTCCATTAAAGCCCCTGATAGCGTGACTGCCAAAATGGCAACAATCAGATGCATTGTCTTGTATGCAAGATGAAGCTTGAGTCTGCGTCTGGTGTCTTTACCCCCATAAAGCTCTGATAGCTTTGTATTGAGCTTTCTTTCATAAGTACTGAACCTTCCCGCTATGAGCCTGTCAACAATGAAAAGAGCTATGGGCATAATGATCCTTGATATAAGCTTCTTTATATGCTCCGTTTCGTTTGAGAATGCATATTTGCCTCTTGTATAAAAATACAGAATTCCCAGAACAGAAATTTCAAGTATAAATATCAACAGCATAAGCTATACCTCAATATCCATTATTTTCTTTGATATAAAATAAGCAGTGGCAAAAAGCATCAATGAAAAAGTCATGGCAGCCCTGCCAAGAGGCTCTGAAAATACCGGAGCCATAAATTCCTCAGCGCTGGTGGAGAGCAGCAGTATAATTAATACCGGCATCAGATTAAGTACTTTATGCTCCAGTCTTTTCTCTGTAAGTAAAACATCTATCTCCTGCTTGACGTCTATTTTCTCGCTTATTATTTCTGCAGTGTTTTTGACTACATGTACCATATTGCCTCCTGTGCGCTTGCATATTGCAAAAACATCGGTAAAATTCATAATATCCTCCAAATGCGATCTTGCGGCAAAGTCAGACAAGGCCTCCTCAATAGTCTCATTCATCCCTATTCTTCTGCTTATCTGCTCAAGCTCCAGCAATATATATGTTTCAGCATCAGGATACTGGATGGCAAGCTCCTTTTGTGCATCCTTCAGTGCGGTCTCTATTGATTTCCCTGCTGACAGAGAAGATGCTATTGAATAAAGAGCTTCTCTGAACTGCAAATTAAGCTCATTTTTCCTTTTCCTGATTATTTCCTTCCTCCTGAACCTTGGATAAAATAAGGCTAATGGTACTAAAAGCAGCGCCAGTATAATACTTCTATAGAAAATGTAGCCTGCCGCAAATATGCCTGTTCCTGCCGATAAAATGCTCACTAGCTTTTCTCTGATCGTCATTTGATATATATTGTAGTCAACCAGAGCACCGGGATTAATCCCGATATCCTTTTTACCCTTGTATTTTATCTTTGAGGCCGTCATTCCGATATGGGAATTGATCCTGTCGGCAAAAACCATATATAGAACTGCCAGTAAAATTACTGTAAAGCAAAAGGATAATAATATAATTACCATATCAATACTCTTCATAAATCACCGCCTCATAGAACTTCGCTCAACCCGGCCAGCCTGAATTTGGACAGGTTTTGCATCTTATTACCGGTTCTCCGGAGACTGCCTTCAACTCTTTCTGCCGAGCCTTCCCTCTCTTCAAATACAAATAGAGGATTAAGTCCTATTGTTCCTTCTCTGCAGTCTGTTACCTCTACTATTTCCACCACCTTTCTTGTTCTGTCCCTGAATCTTGAAAGGTGCACCATAACATCAACAGCTGAGGAAATTTGCTGTCTTATGGCCTCCAGGGGCATGACCGAGCCACTTAACACCATAGTCTCCAGCCGGCTAAGCATATCTCTGGTTGAGTTCCCATGTCCTGTGGATATTGAGCCATCATGGCCGGTATTCATTGCCTGAAGCATATCCAGTGCTTCAGCCCCCCGCACCTCACCAACAATAATCCTTTCAGGGCGCATCCTCAAGGATGTTTTTATAAGGTCTCTGATGGTGATTTCCCCTTTACCCTCAGTATTTGCATTTCTTGTCTCAAGCTTAACTATATTTTTTATATTCAATATCTGCAGTTCCGCTGAATCTTCAATTGTGACAATACGTTCATCCGGTGGTATAAAGCTGGACAGGGCATTCAGAAAGGAGGTTTTACCCGAACCGGTACCCCCGCATATGAATATGTTATACTTTGCCTTTACCATCCTTTCAAGAACTTCAGCTGCTTCCCCGGTTATAGATCCCCATTCCATCAGATTCTCCATGGATATAGGTTTTTCAGGGAATTTTCTTATTGTAAGAATAGGCCCGTTCAGTGCAATAGGAGGAAGTACCACATTCACTCTTGACCCGTCCTCCAGCCTGGCATCCACTATGGGCGACGCTTCATTGACCACCCTGTTGACCTTTGAAACAATGGACTGTATAACATCCTCAAGCTTCTGCCGGCTTTCAAAGGCACTAGCTATGCTGTATGCCCTCCCCCGCTTTTCTATAAAAATGTTTTCGGCACCGTTTACCATTATCTCGGTTATAGATTTGTCATCAATAAGGGGCTGGATTATATCCAGCTTCCGGATGGAATTGAAGATTACCGATATAAACTCCTGCTTTTCACGGATGCTCATAGACCGCAGCTTGGCCTCTTCAAAAACTCTGTCCGTTATAAGCTCATTGATATCTTCATCCTTGACATCCTTCCCAATATCAAGGCTCTCTCTTATCTTTTTTCTCAAGCTGCCGACCAGCAATTCCTTTTCACTATTATCCATTTGTCCTACCTCATTTGCCTGATATTACTTTAAAAAGCTGATTTATTCCTTGCCTGAAGCCCTCGTCATCTATAGCAAGCCTGCCATCCTCCTTTATCAATGACCTGGTATATTCAGGAATACGTACTGCAGCAGGAAATCCTCCTGCTGAGCTTTCAATGCTCTCTCCGCCTTTATCCTTATATTTGTTTATCACAGTAACAAATTTGTCCGATACACATTCTTTATCTGTGTCGCTTAGCTTGACAAGCTCATTAAACATTATTTTGCTCTTATATAAAGAAATAGGCTCTTGTAAAGTGACCAGTACGATACGGTCGCATAAACCCATTATTTTATAGTTTTTCATATCAAAGGTATTGGACATGTCAATGAAAACAAAGTCATAGCACCCCATCCCTTTGATCCCTTGTATAAGCTGCTCCAGCTCTTCATTATTTATTTCCTCGTATTCCACAGGGCTTTCCGGAGGGTTGAAATACTGCACTCCGTCATCTTCTTCGGAGCTTTTTATCCCATCCATCCTGAAAGAAAGATTTTGGGTCTTTTCTTTGAGGTAGTAAAAAATATAGGAAAGATTCCTTTTGCTGTTCATGCTGAAAAATACTCCAGTGGATTGAATGGATTCCAAATTCAGATAAAAGGATCCCATGCCCAGTTCAGTACATTCCATTGCCAATGCAGCTGCTATCGTAGTTTTCCCTGTACCTCCTGCAGGAGAATATACTCCTATAAGCTCAGCATTTTTCAGATAGCTCGAAAACCTCAGCTCAGAAGGATTTAGCCTGGAGAACAAATGTACCACTTCACTAAGCAGCTTCTCTCCGGTGTTGTACTTGCTGATCACCTGGAAGCCGGAATACTCATGGCTCAAGGCACCGGCCGAAAGCACCGCCTTTAGTTTTACATTGGTATATCCTATTGATATATCATAGAACTCCGGACTGATAAGAAGAACATCCACTTCAGACTGCTGCTCCATATAACCGGTAAAGGAATCAGCCCTCGTAAAGCAGCTGACCAGAAAGGCTGCCCCATGGTATGAATTGATATATCCCGAGAGTCTTCTAGCGTAACTCTCATCCAAATCTGCTATAATCAGACTTAACTTTGCCAATTTTAATCCCCCTCAAAATTAAAAAATGCTTAGAGAACCAACTCCATCCCATGTACTATGATTACTGCGGCAGTCCCTGATACTACAGCGATGGAAAAGTGAAATTTTCCGGTCTTCTGTTTATCCTGGAAGTCTGCATATTTGAGCAGCTCCATAGACAAAAGGCAGCTCTTAATATATGTAATAAGGTATCTGAACCGTTCTTTCCCATTGCGACTCAGCAGAATTACAGCTGAGGCAATAAAGCCTCCACATATGAAAGAATATGCTGTGGCATACAAGGCAAAGCCTGCACCCATTACCGCTCCTACTGCACTTAGCAGTTTGACATCCCCTGCCCCGACAACTCTCATCATATATAAGACTATCAGGCAAGCGGCAGGGAGCATTATTCCCTGCAAAGAGAACACCAGACCCTCGAAGCCTTCTATTGCAAGATTTGCTGTTAGCCCGACAAACATAAAGCCGTACGTAATAGAGTTTTTTATCCTGTAGGTTTTTAAGTCAGATATCAAGGCAAGCAGCAGAAGCGCTGCTATAATAATCAGTTTAAATTCTATTGAAATCAACTCCTTGCATAATTCACGCAAATATAATTACATATTATTCTATTTTTACATCAATTTGTTAGATTATAGCACATATTTGTAAATTATGTATATTCATCTTATATTTGGTATGTTTTATTATATAAATGAAAGAAAACAAAAAAAAAGCCGCAAAAATGCGACTTTTTTTATCTTGTATTTTTGAACTACTTTACTTCTACCTTTGCGCCTGTTGCAGCAAACTTCGCAGCTACTTCGTCTGCTTCCTGCTTGCTTACGCCTTCTTTGACCGGCTTTGGAGCACCGTCAACAAGGTCTTTTGCTTCTTTGAGTCCAAGGCCTGTGATTTCTCTAACAACCTTAATAACCTTTATCTTTTCTGCTCCTGCTTCTAAAAGAACTACATTGAACTCAGTCTGCTCTTCTGCCGGAGCAGCTGCTGCACCTGCTGCAGGACCTGCTGCTGCTACTGGAGCTGCAGCTGTTACACCAAATTCCTCTTCAATTGCCTTTACTAATTCAGCCAGTTCGAGAACTGTCATATTCTTTATTTCTTCAATAAATTTCAAAGTCTTTTCACTTGCCATTTTTAAATTACCTCCTAATTATTAATTAAGCTTCCGCTTCTTTATTTTCTTTAATAGTGTTAAGCATGTAAGCAAGATTTCTGATTGAGCCCTGCAATCCTCCGAGCACCATAGCAATAAGTGTGTCTCTTGATGGCAGATCACCCAATGCTTTTACATCACCGGGATTCATCATCTTGCCTTCAACGTAGCCGGCTTTTACAGATATTGTTGTCTTGGGCTTATCTTTCATAAACTGATTGAGCGTTTTTGCAGGTGCAACCGCATCATCAACTCCAAAAGCAACCGCAACCGTACCCTGAAGGTATTCATGCAGTGCCTCCATACCCAGCTCTGATACTGCTCTTTTGAAAAGTGTATTTTTGTACACCTTATATTCAACCCCTGCAGCTCTGAACCTTCTTCTTAACTCGGTTACATCTTCTACATTTATGCCCTTATAGTCCACCAGTACCACTGAACTGGACTTCTGAAGCTTTTCCTTCACTTCGCTTACCACTGCTTCTTTTGGTCCAAGGTTTTTATTCATTTTTACACCTCCTCATAGTGAAGCTTTGTAAATTAAATTACCGGAATGTTGAACGCACAAAGTATTCCAATGAAGTATAGTGCGAATTCAACACACTACAGAAGCATTTGCGCGAAATCTGATCATAAGTTAATATGAGTTTCGCGAAATGCCTAGGTCTTTGAAAAATCAAAAGACCTCTCCGTAGACATAGAGAGGTCATAATATCATATATGATAAACCTCGGTAGGAAATTTTACCGGCTCTCTGCCAACCTACTGTCTACGGTAAGTATTCATTTTCATACAATGGACATTCTATCATTAATAGAACGTATTGTCAATATTGTAATGCCTTCAGGGCAAAACACTAATCGGCTACACGGGCAGGATTAACCTTTACAGCCGGTCCCATAGTGCTTGCAACTACGACACTCTTAAGGTAAGTACCCTTTGCAGCTGACGGTTTTGCCTTTACAACTGCTTCCATAAGAGTTCTGAAGTTGTCAGCAAGCTTTTCGGTACCGAAGGAAACCTTGCCGAAACCAACATGGATTATAGCCGTTTTATCAACTCTGTACTCAACCTTACCGGCTTTGATTTCATTGATAGCTCTTTCGATATCAAATGTAACCGTTCCGGATTTCGGGTTCGGCATCAAGCCTTTAGGTCCAAGTACTTTACCGAGTCTGCCAACTACACCCATCATGTCCGGAGTAGCAACTACCACGTCATAGTCAAACCAGTTCTCACTCTGGATCTTTGTAACCAATTCTTCTGCGCCTACAAAA
This sequence comes from Clostridia bacterium BRH_c25, assembly GCA_001515955.1. The sequence goes on from LOES01000014.1 coordinate 10,962, forward strand.
TCAGCGCCTGCTGCTTCTGCTTCCTTAACTTTGTCGCCTTTAGCGAACACCAAAACCCTGAGAGTCTTGCCTGTACCGTGCGGAAGCACTACAACGCCTCTTACCTGCTGGTCAGCATGCCTTGGATCAACACCAAGCTTTACATGAATTTCAACAGATTCATCAAATTTAGCCTTTGCTGTCTGCTGCACAAGCTCCAAAGCTTCCTTTGGATCATAAAGTTTGTTTCTATCAACAAGCTTTGCGCTTTCCTGATATTTCTTACCTCTGAACATTAGAAATTCCTCCTTGTGGTATTAGCGGAAAATATCCTCCCACTTAATAATTATTCTTCTACTACTATCCCCATGCTTCTTGCTGTACCAGCAACCATGCTCATTGCCGCCTCAATGCTTGCTGCATTCAAGTCGGGCATTTTAAGCTCTGCGATTTCTTTAACCTTAGCCTTGGAAATCTTACCTACCTTAGTCTTGTTTGGCACACCGGATCCGCTTTCAATACCCACTGCTTTCTTTATAAGCACTGAAGCCGGCGGCGTTTTTAGTATGAATGAAAATGATCTGTCCTGATAAACAGTTATTACTACAGGGATGATAAGTCCTGCCTGTTTAGCTGTTCTTTCGTTGAATTCCTTGCAAAATCCCATAATGTTGACACCATGCTGACCTAAAGCCGGTCCTATTGGTGGCGCCGGAGTTGCTTTACCCGCTGGAACCTGCAATTTAACCATTGCTGTAACCTTCTTTGCCATTATTACACCTCCCCTCAGCAGATTATATTATGCTCTATAGCCTTTCAACCTGTGTGAACTCCAGTTCCACAGGAGTCTCTCTTCCAAACATTGAAATCATGACCTTGACCTTATGTTTCTCGTTGTTTATTTCCTGTATTATGCCGACAAAGTTTTCAAATGGTCCGGAAATAACTCTTACATGATCTTTAACATTTGCATCAAGCTTGATTGGAGTTTTTTCAACGCCTAAGGCTTTTACTTCTGCATCAGTTAGAGGCACAGGTTTAGATCCAGGTCCTACAAATCCGGTAACTCCTCTTGTATTCCGAACAACATACCATGATTCATCCGTCATAAGCATCTTGACCAGTACGTATCCCGGAAATACTTTTTTCTGGATAACCTTTTTCTTACCGTTTTTGATTTCTACCTGTTCTTCTATCGGCACTTTTACTTCGAAGATAACATCCTGCATGTTCCTATTCTCTACTATCTTCACAATATTAGCCATTACCTTGTTCTCGTAGCCCGAATAAGTATGGACTACATACCATCTGCCTCTTTCTTCCATAGTGATAACCTTAAAAAGTACTTAAGGTTTTCCTCCTTAATCGTTTTAATAATTTAATAGAAGCACTTCTATTTGCCTATGACCAGGTTGAGTATTTGGCCAAACGCCAAGTCTACCAGCCAAAGTATTGCTCCTACTAATATTATTGAAGTAACAACTACTTCAGTATGCTGCAAAAGCTCTTTCCTGTTCGGCCAAGTGACCTTTCTGACTTCTGCCCTTGTCTCTCTGAAAGATTTTGCTACATCAAACTTCTTTGCTGCACCAGCCATACCATTCACTTCCTTTACTGGCTATTTTGTTTCTTTATGAGGAGTATGCTTCCTGCAGAATCTGCAGTACTTGTTCATTTCCATTCTATCGGGGTTGTTCTTTTTGTTCTTCCTTGAATCATAGTTCCTCTGTTTGCATTCGCTGCAAGCAAGTGTTATTTTAACTCTCATATCTACACCTCCCAACGGCTTGGCACTGCTTAAAAATACTAAAACGCCGCAAAAATACACAATAATTGCATTTTGAGACTACTCAATAAAATTTATCATAATTTGACTTCAATGTCAATAATATTTTGTACAGCCCTCAGCCCACCAAACAGGTTGTATACAGCATTAATCCGTATATCATAGACATCACATTATCTAGATTATTACCTATTTGAGAAATATTAATACTTTTTAAAGGACTAGTATCAAACAAATTTGATACTAGTCCTTCCATATTTAGATTTTTGCTATAGGGCTGGGCTCTAAGGTTCTGGTCCGGGGTACGGGGTTCGAGGCTTCAGCAAAGCCTTCGAAGCCCTGCCCAAGTCCTCGCATCTCGCATCTCGTATCTGAGAATAGGCGCAGCCTATTCTACTATCGATGCAACTGCACCTGATCCAACTGTTCTTCCGCCTTCACGAATAGCAAATCTCAAGCCTTCTTCTATTGCTATCGGGGTGATAAGCTTTATTGTCATTTCTATATGATCGCCAGGCATGCACATTTCTACTCCTGCCGGAAGGTCTATTACTCCTGTCACGTCTGTTGTTCTGAAGTAAAACTGCGGTCTGTATCCGTTAAAGAACGGTGTGTGTCTTCCGCCTTCTTCTTTTGTCAATACATATACCTGTGCTTTGTAATGTGTGTGTGGCTTTATTGAACCCGGTTTTGCAAGTACCTGGCCTCTTTCTATTTCTGTCCTCTGTACACCTCTTAACAGCACTCCTATGTTGTCTCCTGCCTGTGCCTGCTCAAGAAGCTTCCTGAACATTTCCACCCCTGTTACTACTGTCGACTTTGGAGCTTCTGCAAGTCCTACTA
>LOES01000015.1 GCA_001515955.1 Clostridia bacterium BRH_c25
AGAGGCCAGAGCCAAGTATGAAAAAATCATGGAATGTCTTAAGACAATGGATGATGACAGGGTGGCCAACTGCATAATACTTATGAAGCAGTATATTCCGGAGCTCTGGAACCAAAGTGCTCTGCTGCTTAAGAAATATATAGTGGATGAATCCAGGAGCCTTACATTTTTAAGCAAGGATGAAGTAGAGCTTATAGAGTTTTTCAGAGAGTACCTTAAGGATCAGGGAGATAATAGGCATTAGAAAAGGCAATGGGCTTGGGATTTTGCATATAAGGGGTGTTCTTCATGAAGTTCATTTGCCTGAAATAATCATTTAACATAAATTTAAAATTATGTTAACGAAATATAACATATAAAGCGTATAATGAAAGTAAAGTAACGGAAATTATAATGTATGCTTCTGCATTTACAATCTTTAAGTTTGCATCGCTACAAATCAAGGTATAAGGAGAGATGAAACATGAAAAGCATAACATATGGTGAAGTTAGTTTTAATAGAATGTGCAGGCTGATTAAGGATTACATGCTTAAGGACAGGGACAAGCAGTTTTGTATCACCGTCGGAACTGATTCGCAGAATTTTGATATAACCAAAATTGTTATTGTTGTGGCTGTTTGGAAGGTTGGAAACGGCGGAATATTCTTTTATGACCTGAGAAAAGTCAGCAAAATTAATAATATAAGACAAAAAATATTCTTTGAAACCAGCTTGAGCCTTGAAATGGCCAGGAAACTTGCTATTACCCTTGAAAATGAAGCTGCAAAATGTGATATAGATATTCATGTTGATGCCGGAGATGATGGCCCCTCTTCTAAAATGATTCCGGAAATTGTCGGATGGGTAAAGGCCTGTGGCTTTGAGTGCAAAACAAAGCCTGAATCCTATGCAGCTTCAAGTATTGCAAACAGGTATTCAAAATAGATAAGCGGTGCCTGCGCATTAGCAGAAAAAAATGGGGTGGATTCTATGATGCTACTGGAGAGAAATACTATGGAAACGTACTGGGCTATGAAGCTCTATGCAGCTAAATTGATATTGATACAGCATTTGGCCTATTAAGATTAAATATGGATGCCTTTCCTGAGTTTAACGAAGCTTTCTTATCATTAGCCTTGTTACTGCCTATTCCAATAGGATAGTATTCAAACTTGAACTTTAGCATCTTGGGGATATCCAGAAAATTTCTCCCATCAATGATTATTTGTCCCTGCATTGCTGCTTTAATTCTCTTAAAATTCAATTCCCTAAACTCAGGCCATTCTGTGAGCAGTACAAGTGCGTCGCATCCTTCTGCAGCATCGTAGGGATTACTGCAGTATGTGATTGAATTTCCGATATTTCTTTTAATATTTTCCATTGCCACAGGGTCATAGGCTTTTATGCATGCCCCCTGTTTCAATAGAGCTTCTATTATATAAAGGGAAGGGGCTTCTCGTATATCATCTGTGCCGGCTTTAAACGAAAGACCCAGCAAGGCTATGTTTTTGCCCTGGAGTCCGGGAAGAAGCTCTTCTAGAAGTCTTACCGGCCTTACCCTTTGTATTTTATTCACATCAATTTTGTTTTGATTTAAATCCAGGCATATTACTTTATGGCCAATTTCGGCAAGGCATACTCCAGTGACAAGCCCTACATAACCCGTACCTATAATTGATACCTTCATAAAAATTCTCCTTTCTGTATTAGGCAGTTTCCGAATATAATGCTTCTTTGTCTTTAAGAGGTGTCTCCCCTATAACTTCATTATAACTAGCCACAAGCGTTTCGAAGATGTTTTCCCATTTAATTGTTGAGGTATGGCGGAGTGCATTTTTTGAAAGCTCATATGCGTAATCCTCATTTTCCAAAAGCTTATTGCAGGCCTTATAAAAATCAATGGAATTCCTTGGCCTGCAGGCAATTCCATTGTACCCGTCAATCAGGTTGTCTGAAACACCGCCCATACTGCAGCCTATTACAGGAAGACCTGATGCCATAGCCTCCAGTACCACATTACCAAAGGTTTCGGTAGAGGAAGGAAATAGGAATATGTCAGAGGAAGCATACAGCTTTGACAGTTCGGGGCCTTTGACAAAACCCAGAAAGGTGGTGTTGGGAAGGGCAAGCCTCTTCATTGTATCGAGGTATGAACCATCACCGGCAAATAGAAAATGCACCGAAGCTGAGTATTCGCTGCTCAAACCTTTTATAACATCCGGAAGTATATCTATGTCCTTTTCGGGAGATATTCTTCCCACATAGAGAAAAACCAATTTGTGATGTATCCCTAATTTGATTCTGAATAAAGGATCTCTGAATTCCGGGGAAAAGGCTTTGGAGTTTATGCCCCTGCTCCATATTTCCAGATTTTTAATTCCTTTTTCTGTAAGAGTGTTCAGTGTATCTTTGGAGGGACAGTAGTTCTTTCTGCATTGTCTGTGAAACCATCTGAAATAATTCCAGGATAGCCGCTCCAAGAATCTAAGCTTAAAATATCCAAGATATTGGGAAAAATTGGTATGGTAGGATGACACTATAGGTATGTTCTTGATTTTTGCATACCTCAGACCACATAGACCTATACTGAAAGGAGTGATTATGTGTATGAGGTCCGGTTTAAAGCTCTCCAGCTCCTTTTCAATGAGAAAATAATCAGGAAATGATACTCTACTCTCTGGGTTAGGAAGAAAACGGAGGCTGGAAAAACGAATTACTCCTTTTTCGTTCTTGGTCTTTTCATACTGAGGAGCGAAAAGTCTGTACCCGATGCGATTGTCTTCAAAATATGATCTAAGTTTCCCGAGAGTATTGGCTACTCCGTTTGTTTCAGGTAAGTAGGTATCTGTAAATATCGCAACCTTCATGCAAATCCTCCTCCATAAATAAATTGTATATTTATATTCTCAATTCAATTTTATGATTTCATTGTTATAGAGGCATAAAGCACAAGTTACGCTGAAGTAAATTTAAGGTAAAATAACTATTATGGATAATATATAACATTCCTTTAACTTGGTTTTAACCGGAGGGACAAAAACTCAATGGAAGAAAACTATATAATAAAAGTGAGAGAAGTACTGAGCAAGTAAATTCTGCAATTATTAATGAATGAAAGAAGGGATAATGATGATGACATTAAACCACAGGCAAATAGGCAAAACAGTGTTTTCAGCTATATCCAAAAGCCATGTTGTTAAATTAGATGAAAAGAGTCTGACGTATGGCTGCATAAAACCTGACCTTGTTCCGCGGCTTCGAGCTATACCTCACTATAAGGAAAAGTCCTCGGATTTTGTAAATGAAATATTTGAAGAAATGAGAAATCAAGAACTACCCAAATGTGATAAGGAAATTAAAATGTTCTCTATAAACTTGGGAGTTATAATGCATTATATTGCTGATTTCTTCTGCTATGCGCATAATTGCAGGGCCTATGCCCCGATATTGCCTCACTTTATTTATGAAAACAATTTGGCGTTGATATTTGCCTTTTCTGATCTCGATAAAATATGTATGGATGCGATATACTCCATTAAGGAGCAGCATATACAATCAAAGGAATGGCTTAGAGAGTATCTGGACGGGAAGCATGACGAGTATATGTGCAGCAGAAGGAATATGACCACAGATGTAAGATTCTCCATAGAAGCATGCATAACTGTAGCTTTAGTGATTGTAGCAAGCTGTATGGGCAGAAATGAGGAAGTTGCGGCTTGAGGTATGGACTAAAATGGTACGGACGGTGTAATTCATATGGATTACGCCATTTTTTCTGTTCAAAATTCTTGCCAAATAATTAACATATAAGTAATTGACAAAATATTTTAACAATGGTAATATCAACTTAACATATAGGATGTCTGACAAGTTAGGAGCGATATTATGCGGATTAAAGAGAAGACTATTCCGTTGAGTCAACAGGCCAAAGAAAAGATTATTGAGTATATCAGACTGGAAGGACTGCAGCCGGATGCGGCACTGCCTACAGAGGCAGAGCTGATGGAAATGCTTGGTGTCAGCAGGTACATTGTAAGGGAGGCACTGGCGCTTCTGGAGCAGGACCGGATTATATACAAAAGGCAGGGAAAAGGGACTTTTGTCTTTAAAAGGCCTATCGAAATTGAAAGCGGATTGGAAAAGCTGGAGAGTATAACGGAGATTATTGAGAAGTTCGGCTATGAATCCGGTACCAAATGGGTTGAAATAAGTGAAAATGAACCTACAAGAGATATGGTAAGCAAGCTGAAGCTGAGACCGGGAGAAAAGGTTGTCACCTTCAAACGGATCAGAACTGCCAGCAGGAAGGTAGCAGCTTACTGTGTCGATACCGTGAAGAAATCTGCCTTTGGAGATGATGTGCCGAAGGATGTAGACTGTGAGTCCATGTTCAGGTATTTCAAGGACCGGTGCGGGATCGAGGCCGAATATGCAGTAACTGAGATTATCCCGACATTTGCTACGGACGAGATGATGACTTTGATGAAAATCAGCCGGAATCAGTTATTTGTTTTATTGCATCAGGTCCACTATGACAAGGAAGGAAATCCTGTTATATACTCTATGGATTACTTTAATCCCCAGGTATTCCGGTTCAAGGTAAACCGGAACAAATGATTTTCTTGAGCAGATAGCAAAGCTGGTGCTATGCAAGCAGCAAAACTATAGATGGATAAGGATTTACCCACTCAAAAAAGATAAAGGAGGAATGTACAATGGGGACAGTTAGTTTTAAGAAATGCAGAAATTTCAGGTTAATTCTCGTATTGATGCTGATTATCAGCGTTCTCTTCTCTGGAACGGCAGTTTTTGCTGAGGAAACCGCTTATGCCGGTAGTACCTCGTTGTCGGCTGGGAATGGTCAAAGCCAGAGGGCAGAGTACAAGGAGTTCTTAGAGGATAATTACAGGATTGATGTGCCTGATATAGTGACCAAAGGGTATTTTATCAATGCCGTCGAAAAAATATCCGGAGTCAGATATAGTGAAATTGATAAAGATGCCGATGTTACCGGCATGGAGAAAGCCTTAACCAATTCCGAAGCATTGGCAATTGCTGTTAGAGCAGCAGGAATGAAAGAATTTGCCTATACCTACCCAAAAGACAAAATAGAGAGTGCGCTTTTGAAAATCGGCGTTGACTACAATGCATTAAAGGACGTAAGTCTGCAATGGACACAGGAGGCTGCGGCTGCAGCAGACTGCGGATTTCTTCCAAAGGCTGTGAAACTGGAGGATGCTGTTACAGAGGATGACGCAACCTATATGCTGGGCAAGGTCTTGTCCTTCCAGGGAAAGTATAAGAACTTTATCGGATATATCAATGATGAGGATATTTATAGTAAGGTACATAATGCCTGGAACATGCAAAGCCTGATTAATGCGGAGGAACTCAGGGCTATTGTTGACGAAGTGCTGAAATCGGATGCCGTTACAGGATATAATGTCAAGGATATCAGATTCAATTCCAACTTTGATCAAGACCTTTCCATTACTTACGGACATTCGGATATCAAGCATGGGATACAGCTTATAGGCCTGCTCAGAAGAGAGGGTCTTAATGCAAAGGTACAATTAGAACCTAAATCTTCAGCATATATATACATGAAGGAATGGGGAGAGCCCGGCCAGTCTCCTGATTTTCAGGTTGTACAAATAGAGAATGGCAATTATATTGCTTATTCCAAGGAATATGATATCAGCTTTGAATTTGACAGCCAGGAGCAGAAGAATAAATTCCAGGAGGTTATCCTTAAATACGCAAAGAGAAATCAGGATGCTATGGACGGACTGATTGCAGGGTCATGGTGGCAGCCGCTTTATTATTCCAATATTGAAATAAAGGATTATTTAACAGTAACCAACAATTACATCAAGAAGGATAACTTCATTGCACAGTCTTTTTCTCTGAACGAAAAGTCGGAAAGTGTCGTACAAGGATTTAAAAAAGAAGACACGGAGCTAGAGGTAGTCACTTACAAGTTCTGGGTTAACGAGGCCTTTTATAATTACCTGCTGGGCGACTACAAATAAAGCCGGGGAGATGATCACTCAGCATAACGCCAGCTTTGATACAGGAAGAAATGCATATGACATAAGGAGGACTTTATGAGCAACATTAAGACAATCGAATTCAAGTCGGAAGTTTTGTATTTGTTGGACCAGAGAAAACTGCCGGTCAGCTATGAGATTTTTGAGTGCAGAACCTATGCTGAGGTTAGTTTTGCAATAAGGGATATGGTGGTCAGGGGTGCCCCGGCAATCGGAGAAGCTGCGGCCTATGGGGCGGCTTTGGCTGCTAAAGAATTTATGAATGAAAGCAAAGAAGTATTCCTCGACCGGATGGAAGAAGCCCTTGAGGTTTTGAACAGGTCAAGGCCGACAGCGGTGAATCTCATGTGGGCTATAAGCAGAATGAGGGATGTTCTGGAGGAATATAAGGATAGCGATACAGTTACGATCTATGAAAAAGTAAAAGCAGAGGCAGCTGAGGTTGTAGCTGAGGATATCTTGACGAACAAGGCGATGGCACAGTATGGGAACGGACTGATAAGCAATAATGCTGTGATTCTGACCCACTGCAATACCGGTGCCCTGGCAACCTCCGGTTATGGGACGGCTCTGGGTGTCATAAGAGAAGCCCACTATTCAGGCAAGAACATATTTGTTTATGCGGATGAAACAAGGCCGCGGCTGCAGGGGGCGAGGCTGACGGCATGGGAGCTGAAGCAGGAAGGCATTCCGGCAAAGCTGATTGTAGACAGCGCTGCAGCTACATTGATCAGAGATGGAAGGATCGACATGATTTTCGTTGGCGCCGACAGAATTGCCTTAAACGGGGATACTGCCAACAAAATAGGAACCTTCATGCTGTCGGTGGTCGCAAAAGTCTATAATGTCCCATTTTATATCGTTGCGCCGACTTCAACCATAGACTTTTCTACAGATTCCGGTGAGCAAATCCATATAGAGGAAAGAAGCAGTGAGGAGATTACGCATATAGAAGGTACCAGAGTAGTGGCGGAAGGCATCGATGTATATAATCCTGCATTTGATGTGACCCCCCATGAAAATATAACCGGAATTATTACGGAGAAGGGCATAATGCACGCGCCGTATAAGGACAGCATTAAAAAGCTTAAATAAGGGGGAGGGGAACCAATGGATGTTGCTGATGGTAAAGAGCCTGACGCCAATGCGGTTTCTATAAAAAATCTGACATTCAAATACAAAGACCAAAAGGACGGAAATGCAATCGAGAATATCAACCTGGATATTGAAGACGGCCAATTTGTTGTGATCATGGGCCCCAGCGGCGCGGGGAAATCAACCCTTGCCAACTGTCTGAACGGTCTTATTCCAAACTTCGTCAGAGGAAAATATGAGGGTGAGGTCCGGATTAACGGCAAAAGAACAAAGGAACATAGTGTAAGTAAAATGGCAAAGGATATAGGGCTGGTTTTTCAGGATTTTGAATCACAGCTGTTCTCAACCAACACTAAGCTGGAAATTGCTTTCGGGCCGGAAAACTTTATGGTTCCAAGAGATGAGATCAGGGAGCGGATCAACAAGGTGTTGAAGACTGTCAACCTGGGAGGCTATGAAGAAAGACAGCCTTCCACCCTTTCAGGAGGACAGAAGCAGCGTCTGGCAATCGGCTCGGTGCTGGCTTCTCAGCCTAAGATCATATGTATGGATGAACCTACGACCGATCTGGATCCCATCGGCAAGCTAGGAATATTCAAAATTGCAAAGGAACTGCATGAGGATAAGGATTTGACCCTGATCATCATTGAACATGAGACGGAAGAAGCCATCGAAGCAGACCGGCTGATCATAATGGAGAATGGACACATTCTGAAAGACGGGAAGCCGCAGCAGGTTTTAAGAGAGATTGAGCTGACGGAGAGAATCGGGATCATGTCGCTCCAAATTCCGAAGTATTTCAAACAGATCACTTCAATGGCAAATGAAGAGCTGCCTCTGACACCGGAAGAAGGCTTGAAAAAGTTTGTAGAAATGAAGCTGGCTCTCGATCAGAAAAAATATGATGAAATACTTCAGGCAGAGCTTGAACGGGAGAGTAAATATGGAGATATCATCATTGAAGTGAAGGATCTGGAGCATGTCTATCCCAACGGGAAAAAGGCTTTGGAGGGGGCTGACCTGCAAATCAGGGAAGGTGAGTTTCTCGCTGTTCTGGGACACAACGGCAGTGGAAAGACGACCCTGGTCAAGCACCTGAACGGGTTGCTTATGCCAACTGCCGGAGTTGTGAGTGTAAATGGAAAAGACACAAAAAATACAACGATCTTTGAAATCGGAAAAGATGTGGGCTTTGTATTCCAGAATCCCGATCACCAGATATTTGCCGATACGGTATATGAAGAGGTGGCTTTCAGTCCCAAGATAAGAGGCTGTTCTATTGAGGAAACTGACAGAAGGGTCAAGGAAGCCTTGAAGGCAGTTGACCTTGAAGGCTATGAAAAAGAAGACCCCTTTTCACTATCCAAGGGAGAACGGCAGAGAGTCGCAGTTGCTTCCATCCTCTCTGCAAAGCCCAAGGTCATAATTCTGGATGAGCCGACAACCGGGCTGGACTACAAAGAGCAAAAAATAATGATGGAGCTGATTAAAAAGCTGAATGAAGAAGGTCATACCATTATTATCATCACCCACACAATGTGGGTCGTATCGGAATATGCCCACAAGGTCGCAGTCGTAAAAGACGGAGAGGTGAGCATGTATGGAAGCACAAGAGAGATATTTAAGAGAGAAGAAGAGCTTCTGGACGCTTTCCTGAAAGTGCCGCATATAGTAAGCTTAAGCAATAAATTGGGAAATACAATTTTATCGGTTGAAGAAATGGTCCGATGTACTGAGGGGGTGGAGTAGTCATGGATATGTTTTTATATCTGGATAAGGATACATTTTTGCACCGGTTGGATCCGAGAACCAAGCTGCTTGTCGTATTGGGAACCTTTACCGTTGCTTTGATGTTTGACTCGCTTCCGGTACTCCTTGCATTAGCTGCAGTCATATTGATCTATGGTTATTCCGGAAGAGTATTATCAAACCTGAAACGTATAAAAGCCATACTCGTGATGATTGGATTCTTTTCCATTGTCCTGTGGTCATTTACCAAGGGTGGAGATACCAAGCTCCTTGGACCGGTTACAATGGAGGGGATTATACACGGTGTCATTATCGGCATTAAATTTGACGTTATGATCATATCCGGTATGGTTTTCTTAAGCTCTACCAAAATTGAAGAAATATCCCTCGGACTGGTGAAGCTGAGAGTGCCTTACAGGGGTGCATTCGCCTTCTCCACTGCAATCCGGTTGGTGCCTATGATTGTAGGAACCAGCTATACCATTACTCAGGCACAGAAATCCAGAGGTCTGGATCTGGATTCCGGTACCTTCATACAGAAGTTTAAAAAGTATGTGCCGCTTTTGATACCCACGCTGATATCCATTATCAGGGGAACCAATGTATTTGCAATGGCACTGGAGTCAAAGGGCTTTGGGTATGATGATGACAGGACGAACTATTTGGAAATTGGCTTTGGTTCAACAGACTACGTCATTATGGTACTAACGGCCGCTATTCTGGCGTTTTCGACATATGCCAAGCTGAATCATCTGATTTAAGGGGGAGAATGCATGAATAAAGCAATCATTGGCGGTACCGGCGTATATGATATCGAAGGATACAGCTGCACAAGGATGGTTGAGACGGCATACGGAAGTGTGGAGGTCGATATAGTCAATATTGAAGGGGAAGAGCTTGTGTTTTTAGCCCGTCATGGAAAAGGTCACAGTAAACCGCCTCATAGGATTAACTACAGGGCAAATATGGCAGCTCTGGAGCAGCTGGGTGTGCAGTACATATATGCAACTGCTGCCGTAGGTTCTTGCAATGAGAATTACGCGCCGGGGGATATTGTCATCCTCAAGGATTTTATTGATATGACAAAAGCAAGACCCCTTACCTTTTATGAGGGTGAGGAGGGTAAGGTCAGGCATACCGATATGAGCGACCCCTACTGTAAAAGCCTGAGGACGCAGTTTTTGGAAGCAGCAAAGGAGCTGCAGATTCATGTAAAAGGAGGCGATTCCGTATACGTTTGTACTGAAGGGCCGAGGTTTGAGACCGCCTCAGAAATCAAAGCATTTAGAATGCTGGGAGGTGATGTTGTCGGCATGACCAACGTACCCGAGGTGATCCTGGCAAAGGAATCAGGGATGTGCTATGCAGCCGTCGGAATTGTTACAAATTGGTGTACCGGTATGAAAAACGAAGGCATAACCCTGCACGATATTCAAGGGTCGTTGGCCAAGAACAAAGAAAAGATAACAAAAGTATTTCTGAAGGTTTTTCAGGGTGATTTGAATCAGAAGGACTGTACGTGTACAGAGGCAATTATTAAATTATGAAAATAAAGGAGTGTGTGTTATGAAAGATGTTTTCAAGATGTGGAAACAAACAAAAATGGTTGTTCTGGTTGCGCTTTGCGCAGGTCTATACGCAGCAGTATTGATTCCGTTTAAGGGCTTTGTTATTATTCCCGGTATTACCGAGTTCAGACCGGCAAGTGCATTACCTATCGTATTCGGCTTGCTGTTCGGACCGGCAGGAGCCTGGGGCTCTGCTATCGGCAATCTGATCGGCGATTTCTTCGGCTCAATCGGTATCGGAAGTGCTTTCGGCTTTGTCGGCAATTTCTTGTTTGCTTATGTTCCATATAAGCTTTGGCATAATCTTGCTATCCTCGATAAAGAAGATAAAGAGCCCGATTTGAAATCAGGAAAGAAAATATTTGCTTATGTTCTGGTCTCCATTTTCGGAGCAGTCGCTTGTGCCCTCTTCATTGCATGGGGCTTGGACATACTGAATATGGTCCCCTTTGCAGCACTTGGCACTATTATCTCACTTAACAATTCCATTCCTTCCATCGTATTGGGGATTCCGCTTATGATGGTTCTGTATCCCAGAATCAAAAAATGGGATCTGCTCTGGACGGAAATCATGCCTGAAGAAGATCTGCCCAAGGGCGGCAAACTGGCAAAGCTTGGAGCAGTCCTAATGGTTGCAAGTATTATCTTTGGTATGGGCGGAGGCCTTATGGCAGCTCTGGGAGCAAATCAGGCGGTATTTAGCGCAGGCTTTGCAGCAGGCGGAACAGGTACTCTAAGCGTCGGTATCATAGCCGGTATCGGTTCACTTGGTATGCTGATTACTGGAGCAATGCAGGATTAAATAGAAACAGGTTAAATCTATAATAAGTCAAGGGAAAAGTCAATTGGGACGAATCCCTTGACTTATTGAATAATTAATCTAATGAATTAAAAAAATGGAGGCACAAATGACGACAGTTAAATATGAAGAGGTCAGAAAGCAAATAATTGAAGCAGGGATAGAAATGGCAAAGACAAAGCTGGTGGTGGGAACCTGGGGAAACATCAGTGTAAGAGTTCCGGATGAGGATTGCATCGCCATTACACCCAGTGGAGTCGACTATAACGATATACCTGCGGAGGGGATTGCCATATTGGATATGGAAGGCCGCGTTGTTGCAGGGAGCATGAAGCCATCTATAGAATGGCCGATGCATCTGGAGGTATACAAAAACAGGAAGGATGTCAATGGGGTTGTACATACTCACAGTACATACTGTACGGCAATGGCGATAGCACGGAAGCCGATACCTGCAGCGGCAGAAGATATGGTTCAAATAGTAGGCGGCAATGTACGGGTAAGCAGCTACCATCTGCCGGGCACTCCTGAGCTGGGAAAAGCCGCAGTTGAGGCCTTGGAGGGCAGGAATGCCGTCATACTTGCCAATCACGGCTGTCTTGCCGCGGGGAAGGATCTGAAAGAGACCATGAAGATTGCACAAGTCGTCGAAAAATCAGCTAAGGCAGCTATTTTCGCACAAATTCTGGGTGGTATCGTGGAGCTGGATCAGAAAGATATCGACGCAATGAGAGATTTTTATTTGAATCAATATGGACAGAGGTAGGAGAGAGAATGAAAGATAATACAGGAAGACAATATGGGTTTGATACCCTTTCGATACATGGGGGGCTAAAAGGGAAGAATCCCTGCAATTCACTCAATGCACCCATATTTCAGACATCAACCTTTACTTTTGACAGCATGGAGCATGTTGACAAGGTAATGGCCTTTGAAAGCGATGATTATGTATATACCAGAGGGAATAATCCGACCTTGCGGATATTTGAGGATAAAATCACAGTACTGGAGGAAGGGAATGGGGCCGTTGCTTTTGCCTCGGGCATGGCGGCGATCAGCTCGGTTCTGTTCTCACTTCTGAAGCCCTCCGACAATGTGATTGTTCATAAAACCCTGTACGGTTCCTCTTATAATGTGGTTACCAAGGTTTTGCCAAAGTACAAGGTAGGCTATAAGGTGGCTGATCTGAATAGTCCTGAATGCTTAAGGGACTTGATTGACGGGAATACGAAGGTTATCTATTTTGAAACCCCCTCAAATCCAAACCTGGATGTGATTGATATCCGCAAGGTTGTGGAAATAGCCGGGAGCCGGAATGTGAAGGTGGTTATTGACAACACCTTTGCGACACCTTTTTTTCAGAAGCCGTTAAGCTTGGGTGCCGATGTGGTTGTTCACAGTACAACCAAGTATCTGTGCGGGCATGGAGATGCCATAGGCGGCGTAGCGGTATCAAAGGATGCGGATTATATTCATGAGCTGAGATTTGACTATATGAGCGAATTCGGCGGTGTCATGAGCCCCTTTAATGCATGGCTGCTGCTCCGGGGCATCAAGACTCTGGGGGTAAGGATGCGGCAGCATGAAAAAAATGCAATGGAGACCGCCGTATATTTACAGAGGCACCACAAAATCAAGGAAGTCATGTATCCCGGATTGGAAAGCTTTAGGGGTTACTCAGTCGCAAAAAAGCAGATGAGCGGCTTTGGAGCCATGCTCAGCTTTGAGGTGGATGGAGGTATTGATGAAGCAAAAAAGCTGGTGAACAGTGTGAAGCTGGCAAAGATTGCCGTGAGCCTGGGGGATTGTGAAAGCTTGATTGAAGTGCCTGCTGCCATGACCCATAGGGGATACCCTAAAGAACAGCTGGAGCAGTTCGGATTAACCGAGAGCATGGTCCGGATTTCCGTAGGACTTGAAAACGCTGAGGATATAATTGAAGACCTCGAACAGGCATTGTCGTGCTTATAAGCATATCGGGACAAAGAGCAAGTGGGATACACTTAACTCTTTGTCCCGTTTTAATTCACTATTTCATCAAGGCTAATAAAAAGTCCACACCCATACCGCTGATCAGCATGCGTTCCTTTTTATTGCCCAAAAGCTTTTGGGACCAATCCACAAACCCACCGTCAACGATTTCATATTCACTGCCCTTGATACCGACCAGCAGTTTAAACTGAATGCCTTTATAATAATTGTTGTCCTGCTCCGAATTCTGATTTTCAGTGTAGATGCTTATTCCATCCACATTATCCTGTATATGGTTCAGCACTCTGGCAGCGAGGCCCTCAGTATCGGCATATCCGCCGTGCTTTATAAGCTTGACTTTTATATGTTCGATATGGAATAGCTGCTTGAATATTTCTTTATAAGCTGTTATATGCTCCAGAAGCTGCTGTTTTTCAAAGCCGTATGAGCCGGTATCCCTGCCCGAAGTAACCATGCAGAAGATCTTAAAATGGGCACTGAAGCCCGGAATATGGAATTTTTGTGTTCTTATAAGGCGATGAGAGGTGCAATACCGTATCGTATTATGCCCTTCCCGGCCTTCTGCCGCCATTTCCTTTCTTAAGCTGCAAATATGCAAAGCAAGAGCATTGGTGGCATCTGCCATAACCTCCGTGCCTCTTAAAGCGGATATGATCTTATTCTGATTGACTGTAGCGATGACGGAGCAGGTGCCCAAGGGCGCTACCGGTGATAACTCAACCGGAATGAAGGAAAGGGATTCTGCAATTCTATAGAAATCCGATTCTAATTGCAGGTATTCCCGAGGGTTTGTTCCAACAGGCTTGACAAACCGGCTGGCAATATAGCCCTTTAATAATTCTGCCGGGGAGAGTGCTTCCGCCTTCATTTTATATACTTCCAATAATAATGAATTCAGCTCAGAGGCTGTAAGCTTATGGGCCAGAATGTCCAGCAGGTCGTCCTGACCCAGCTTTTCAAGAATTTTATCGATTGTCGGATTTCCCATTATTAAATCACCCTTTACAATAGAAGAATATGGATGGCTGTTTTTTTGTTATTTTCTATTCTATCACAAATATATAGAAATTTCAGGTAAAAATACAATCTCTGCCTCATATAATCTACTAAGCATCTCACAAAGAAGTAATATCATAAATATTTGCGGTAGATAATTAGGGGGGATTGTGTTGAAAAAACAGCTGCTGCTTCTTTTCGTTTTGCTGCTTCTCTTCGCACTGATTGTTACTATGCCTGAAATAAGGATTGGATAATAAAGAAAAAGAGGTTATGCAAAACAGTAAAATCTGGATGGGTCAAGACCCATCCGGATTTTGCAGCAGCCTCTTTTTAGTTTGCCAGCTTAAATTCAGGATTGGTGATAATTAAATCTTTCTTTATACCTGAAGTAACATAAACCTGTTTATCCGCAGTTACGAATATAGCCTCCACGTTTTCAAGGCTCTCGATCAGCTTTATTCCTTCCTCCAGCCCTATAAGCAGTGTGGTAGTGGACAGCCCGTCCCCATCAATGGATTTTTCGGCAATTATTGATACACCGTACAAATTATTCTCCACAGGATAACCGGTAGCTGAGTCCAGTATATGATGATATTTCTTACCGTTCTCTTCAAAAACCCGTTCATAGGTTCCGGAGGTTACTACTGTCTGGTCCTGTACGGGTACAATCCCGAGAAAACTCCCCCTTGAGTTGAAGGGATCCTGAACCCCAATCTTCCAGGGGTTCCCGTTTGGATTCCCGCCAATTGTCATTACATTTCCACCAAGGTTAATAATGGCATGCTTTACTCCGTTTTCCCGCAGGATCCGGGCTGCTTCATCAGCAGAATAGCCTTTTGCAATTGCTCCCAGGTCCACCTTCATACCTGGAGCTTCAAGTCTGGCAGTGTAGTTTTCCTTGTTTAATGCCAGCTTACTGTAATCCACAAGCTTTACCGCTTCCATAAGCTTGCTTTTTTCCGGCACAGCCGCGTAGTCGGTGCCTATATTCCAAAGCTTAACAACAGGCCCTATTGTTATATCAAATTTCCCCCCGGATTGCTGAGAATATTGCCTGCCTTTTTCTATAACAAAAAAGGTGTCGGGACTCAGCTTCACTTCATTATTTCCCGAAGCATTGTTGAGAGCTATGATTTCACTGGTTTCAGCATTGTTTATAGTCATTTTGTTTTCTATTTCGGATATCCTCGAAAGAGCTTTATCCAGTATTTTCTCGTCACGCTTGTCATATATGGATATTTCAATAACCGTTCCAAGAAGAAAGCTGGTTTTGGATAAGGGTTTTGTTGAAGTATCCGGAGCCTGGGCTTGACACCCGGAAAACAGGATAGAAAACATTACAGCTATAGGAATAAATAAATTTAGTTTTTTATTTGGGATCACAATTGGCACCTCCAATTAAAATGCAGAAATAATACTTTTTGAACACCTAAAGAAATTTACATATCTAATTCTATATGATACATTATTATTATTGCAACTATAAATTAATAATGATAATTAAATTCATTTGATTCAGAGAGCGGATTGTGTCCTGTTATAGAAGCAATTGGGCTTTGTTACAGCATATATTATGATACGAAAAATAAATAAATCCATACTATTATATATTTCGCGAAAAACATTTTACATTCCTAATTCAGATTTCGCGTAAATGTTTCCTTGATTGTTATTGAATTCGCACTTTGCCCAATGTAAATACTTTTGTGCGTTCAATATACTAAAGATATTATATATTGTATAATATACTGATGAAATGTATTTAAATTTGTATATTTAAATTTATATATTTAATTTTATAAGGAAGCATTTAACGAAATCTGAATGAATTACTCAAAGGATATTTCGTAAAATGCTTAAGCGAGGGTTATATGAAATTGAAAAAAGGAGATCTGATCATAGTTTTTATTCTTGTTGCAGCAGTGATTTCATGGTTTGGAATATACAGGCTGGGCGAGTCAAAGGACGAGAGACAGATTGTGATAGAGACTGACGGTGATGTTTACAAGATAATTCCGTTGGAAGAGGGAATGGAGCAGCAGGAAATCCATATAGAGCTTGAGAATGATAAATATATTGATATCGTTGTTGATGAAAGCGGTGCTTATGTCAAGGATGTAATATGCCCTGACAAGGTATGTCAGAAAACCGGGTTGGTGAGTAGAGTGGGACAGAGTATAGTATGCCTTCCCAACAAGGTAGTTGTATACATCGATGGAAAAGCAGAATCTGAGGTTGATGGTGTTTCTTACTGATACTTTGCAGAGGAGAATAGTGATGAGTAAAACAAGAAAAATGGTGCTTCTGGGTATTTTGGTATCCCAAGCATTAATACTGCATTTGGTGGAAAGAATGATTCCTGTACCTGTGCCGGTTCCAGGAATCAAATTAGGTCTGGCAAATGCGATTTCCCTTATGGCAATAGTATTTTTTGGGCCTAAAGAAGCTCTGGCTATTGTGGCTATGAGAACTTTTTTAGGCTCTGTATTCGGCGGTGGAGTTTCCTCTTTCATATACAGTGTTATTGGAGGCTCTATAAGTACTATAGCTATGGCAATAATGTATAAAAGGTTTAGCAACCTTTTCAGCTTACCCGCAATAAGTGTGGTGGGAGCTATATTCCACAACATCGGTCAGATATTGGTAGCGAGTATCATTGTACAGAATACCAAGCTTTTTTATTACTTGCCTCTTCTGCTGATTTCTGCAGTGATTACAGGATTATTTATAGGATTTGCAGTAAAATATACATTAAGGCCAATGAAGCACATACTCAGGATAGGAAGTGATGCAAATGTGGAATAGCAATGAGTTTTTAAAGAAAGAGCTGGAATCTGTAGAAGATACTATTAAGAAGTCTTTAAGAACCAGGAATAAAACTGTTAAGGAAGCTTTGGTGGGGTTTGTAGACAGCGGCGGCAAAAGGCTCAGACCTGCCTTTACGATACTTGGGAGTACATTCGGCAAATACGACAGCAACGAAATTATACCCATAGCCGCAGCTCTGGAAATAATCCACATGGCTACGCTTATACATGATGATATAATAGATGATGCAAAGCTTAGAAGAGGAGCAGAAACGGTACACTCAGTTCTAGGCAAGGATGTGGCGGTATACAGTGGTGACTTCCTTCTGACCCGTGCTTTCATGCTGGTAGCGGAGTATGCTGATCTGGATATATTAAAGCAGGTGGCTAAGGCTTCAGCATATATTTGCGACAGCGAAATAGCTCAAAATGAGCAGAAGTTTGATACTGATGTCAGTGTTAAGCAATATCTGAAAAGAATAGGTGGAAAAACTGCGGCATTGTTTGCTATTAGCCTGTATATGGGTTCTTATAAGGCAGGCTGCCCAAGGAAGCTTGTGAATAAGCTTGGAGTGTTGGGCAATAATATTGGTATGGCCTTCCAGATTGTCGATGATATACTGGACCTGACCGGCAACCAGGTGAAGGTAGGCAAACCCTTGCTAAGTGATGCTGCCCAAGGAGTATATACTCTGCCGATAATTTATGCACTTCGATCTGAATATAGAAAGCAGGTATTGGAGGCTCTAAGCAGGATACGTAAGGATAACGGGCTGTCCCTGTATGCGGTCCTGGATGCCTCAAAGTCTATTGAAAGATCAAAGAATCTTGCTGAGAAATATATAAGCAAAGCTTTGAAAAGTGCCGGTGAATTGCCGGATTCTATAGGCAGAGACGTAATTATTGAAATAATTAATGATCAGCTTGAAAGAAAATTCTAATTTTCATCGTCTAAATATATAAACATTGGGTGTTTTGTTAAGCAATGCACCCATATTGTTTTTGCGGGGCTGTTTCTGGTGCATATTCACACTAATTTTGAATATTGCTGAAGACATATTGAATGATGACAGAAATTGTATCATAATAATAAGGGATATTATAATGTACTATTGGAGGTTTGACAATGAACACAATTCAGGCAATAATACTCGGACTTATTCAGGGAATCACAGAGTTCCTGCCCATAAGCAGCTCAGGACATCTGGTGCTGTTTCAAAAGCTATTCGGAATAAATGAGCCTACACTGATATTTGACACCATGGTGCATGTGGGGACCCTGGCAGCTGTAGTAATAGTGTTGTGGAAAGAAATATTCTCACTTCTGAAGAAACCCTTCCAGAAGCTCACATGGCTATTAATTGCAGGTACTATACCAACAGGAATCATAGGAATTATGTTTAAGGACTTCTTTGAAGCGATGTTCAAGAGCGGCAGTACATTAGGCTTTCAATTTCTGATTACAGGTACTGTCATTCTATTTGCCGAAAGGCTGAACAGCGGAAGAAAGCATATACATGAGACCTCTTATCTGGATGCCGCTTTCATAGGGCTTATGCAGGGCGTTGCAATTATGCCCGGTGTTTCAAGGGCGGGACTTACAATTTCAGGTGCTCTCATGAGGAACCTGGACAGGGAGTTTGCAGCCAAATTTTCTTTCCTTCTGTCGATACCCGTTATACTGGGAGCTGCAGTACTCCAAGTAAAGGATATCCTTGATACGGGAAGCACAAGCTTTATTACCCTTCCAATCATCGCAGGGACTATTGCAGCGGCAGTGGCAGGATATTTCTCCGTAAGGTTCATGATAGTTCTGATTAAGAAAGGCAGCATGAGGTATTTTTCTTATTATGTCTTTTCGCTTGGAGCCTTGGTACTGATAGATCAATATTTAACTCACATATTCTTTTAGATACGAGATGCGAGATGCGAGATGCGAGATACGAGGGCTGGGGCAGGGCTTCGAAGGCAATTCTAAAATACTCGAATCTCGAGTCTCGTATCTCGCATCTGAATAAAATGAAACACACTTGTAATATTTAATAACTGGAAAATTATTATATAATTAAAGTATGAAAAAAATTGCAGCATAAGAGGTGTATTGAGGTGGATGAACTTAAGCAGCTGCTTCCATATCTAAAAATGTGGAATACATATGTGGATATAGGAATAATTGCCATAATAATTTACAAGGCAATGAATTTAATAAAGGAAACCAGGGCGGAGCAGCTTATTAAGGGTATCGCCATGCTCATTATTGCAACCAAGCTTAGTGAAGTGCTGGGCTTCCACGCTGTTTACTGGCTGTTGAAGAATGCCATGACAGTAGGGGTTATTGCAATACTGATCATTTTCCAGCCTGAGCTCAGACGTGCACTTGAGCATCTCGGAAGGGGTACGTTCTTCGTGAAAGGAGAACTGCTTGAACAGGAAATTGACAGCATGCTTGACGAGATAAATATTGCAGTAACACACCTTTCAAAGAATAGAATAGGTGCGATAATAGTGCTGGAGCAGGAAACCGGATTGAACGAGTACATTGAGACAGGCACCAAGCTGGATTCTACAGTAACCAATGAGCTGTTGGTGAATCTGTTTGTGCCGAATACTCCTCTTCATGACGGAGCTGTGATAATCAGGAGAAACAGGATAACTGCAGCAGGCTGCTTTCTGCCCCTTACCCAGAGCCAGAACCTGAGCAAGGAGCTCGGCACCAGGCATAGAGCTGCAATTGGTGTAACTGAGATATCCGATTCGCTGGTAATAATAGTCTCAGAGGAGACAGGGGTCATATCCTTTGCCAAAATGGGACGGCTGTCAAGATATCTGGATACCAAATCACTGAAGGAAATTATTAAAAATGGATACAAAGCCAAAGAGGGCAAAGCTTCCATATGGACGAAGCGAGGTAGCAGAAATGAGTAATAAGCTATTAAACAAGGATATGACGATACGAGTACTTTCTGTTATGCTGGCATTGCTTCTTTGGTTCTATGTGATAACTGAGCAAAATCCGGAAATAACCAAGGAAATCACTATTCCGGTAAGGCTGATCAATACGGTTTTCCTTGAGAAAAGCAGTATGGTGCTGGTCAATGATCCGACCAGCTATAAGCTTATACTGAGGGTAAAGGGTAAGAAGGATGTTCTGGATAAGCTTAATGAGACCACGGTTGATGCTACTGCGGACTTGGAAGGTCACAGGCTTAAGGGTGATAACTTTCTGAAAATCAATATCAACGGAATACCCGAGGGTGTCAATATTCTGACGAAATCCATGGAAAGCCTGAAGGTGGTCCTTGAGTCAAAAGTAAGCATTCAGAAGAGTGTAAATGTGAATATCATGGGTAATCCATCCCAAGGTATGGCAGCAATGGCTCCTGCATTGGCACCTAATGATGTTGTAATAACCGGTGCAGAATCTCAGATCAATAAAATCAAGAATGTCAGGGTAGATGTGGATATTGCCAGTGTAAAAGCGGAAGTGAAGAAGATTCTGCCTGTGAGAGTATTGGATGAAGACAATAAAGATATTCAGGGTATCTCTATAGATCCTGGTACTGTGGAAGTTAATATTCCTATTGAGAATACAAAACATGTCAGTCTGGAAATGGATTTAACAGGACAACCGGCTGCCGGATATATGGTAAGAAGTATTTCAATAGAACCTGAAGAAATAATTATTACCGGAAAACAGCAGACTCTAGCCGGTATAAATTCATTGAAAACTGAGAAAATTGATATTACTGAAGGAACTGCAGATGTATCAAAGGAAGTCAGATTTATAATACCGGAGGGTGTTGAGCTTGTAAATACCAATGAAAAAGTGAGTATTTTTATAGATATTGAGAAAATTGTTACAAGTGAAATAACTATTGACAGCATTGAACATGTGAACCTTCCGGAGGGCTTGGAGCTGGAAAGCATACAGGCCGGTATGGCTGTGACCGTAAAAGCTGCGGAAAGCTTATTGCTTGATACTTCAAAAACTATCAAGGTATATGTAGATCTAAAGCATGCCACAGAAGGTACTAATGTCCTGAATGTATTGTGGGAGGCGCCTCAAGGGGTTGAAGTTGTGAGTGTATCACTGCAGCAGGTTGAGGTGGTGCTGAAGAAAAAGAGTGGAACGCAATAAGTTACTAGTCGCTAGACTCTAGTCACTAGATTTGAGTAATGCTTCGAAGGCTGGACTATATCTGTACTCATAAGGAATACCTGGAATTTAGAGACTAGTGACTAGAGACTAGCGACTAATTATATGGAGATGATTAAGTGCGTTTTGAGATAAATAACTTGAAGCAGCCTGTCAAAGAGATTACCTTCGATAATGATGCAGATACGGTCAGGCTTCTTGCTGCCGGAAAGCTCGGTATAAGTGAGAAGGATATAAAGGGCATCAGGATTTTGAGAAGATCTGTGGACGCAAGGGATAAGAAGGATGTTCTGCTGGTATATTCCGCAGAGGTTGAACTGGCAGAGGATATGAGTCTTTCCAGGTATCGGAGAATAAAGGATGTTGTTATAATAAACGGACAGGCAGACCAGGGGGATACGAAAAAAGAGCTTGCCTTCGGCAGCGGGAAAATAAATAACAGGCCAATAATTATAGGCAGTGGACCGGCAGGATTATTTGCCGGTTTAATTTTAGCACAGCACGGGTACAGGCCGCTTATACTGGAAAGAGGCAG
The DNA here is from genome assembly GCA_001515955.1 of Clostridia bacterium BRH_c25. The sequence goes on from LOES01000015.1 coordinate 21,731, forward strand.
TGATGTTGATAAAAGAGCCGAGGCGATAAATAAGTTTTTCAAGCTTGGTGAGTTTGATGAGGCTTCCAACGTGCAGTTTGGTGAGGGCGGAGCAGGTACCTTTTCGGATGGAAAACTGACAACGAGAATAAAGGATAAAAGGATCGGCATGGTCCTGAATACTTTTGTGGAAGAGGGAGCGCCAGAAGAGATACTTTACCTGGGCAAGCCGCATATAGGAACGGACATCTTAAAGACTGCAATAAAAAACATCAGAAACAGGATAATCGAGCTTGGAGGGGAAGTGAGATTTTCCTCCATGGTTACAGATATATTGGAGGATAATGGTGCCGCAAGGGCTGTTGTTGTGAATGGCAATGAAACCATCGAATCCAATGTTATCATAGCAGCACTGGGCCATAGTGCCAGAGATACCTATGCCATGCTTTTTGAAAAGGGTTTGGCCATTGTACCCAAGCCCTTCTCCATAGGCGTGAGGATAGAACATCTTCAGAGTATGCTTGATGAAGCCCAGTACGGCAGCTTTGCCGGGCACCCAAGGCTCGGGGCGGCAGATTACCTGCTTACAACCAGGAGCAGCATAACGGGCCGGGCTGCCTACAGCTTCTGTATGTGCCCCGGAGGGCAGGTGGTGGCTGCTGCTTCAGAGAAGGGAATGCTTGTCACCAACGGAATGAGTGAATACAAAAGAGATAAGGAGAATGCAAACAGTGCATTGGTTGTCTCGGTATCTCCAGAGGACTTCAAAAGCAGTCATCCCTTATCAGGGGTGGAGTTTCAGAGAACCTGGGAAGGGAAGGCTTATGAGCTGGGCGGCAGGAATTTTCATGCACCGGTACAGCTTGCAGGGGATTTCCTTCTGGGAAAGGCATCCGGGGCAATAGGCGGGGTCACACCCAGCTATACTCCAGGGATAAAGCTCTGTGACTTGCACATGTGCCTTCCTGAGTATGTGACACTTACCATGAAGGAAGCGCTAAGGGATTTTGACAAGAGAATAAAGGGCTTTGCAAGCAGGGATGCGGTTCTTACAGGAGTTGAGACAAGGACCTCCGCACCCATAAGGATAGTCAGGAAGGAAAACCTGGAGAGCGAGACCTTAAGGAACTTCTATCCCATAGGTGAGGGTGCAGGCTATGCAGGAGGAATTATGAGTGCAGCAGTGGATGGCATAAAGGCAGCTGAAAAGATAATAGAGACATATAAACCAATAAATTAGGCGTGATGTTCCGAGGTTGCGGGGAATGTAGGGGCGCCCATTGGGCGTCCGGATAGGCTTCGAAGGCTTTTCTTAGGCTCTCGTATCTCGTATCTCGTATCTAAAGAATCGTGAGGTTGTTTTATGGAAAGGGATATTGAACTGATACTGGACTCTACTCATGATGCAATGATTGCTGTTAATTCTGACGGCATAATTACATTATTCAACAAGGCCGCTGAAAAGCTCACAGGGACAGATGCCGAAGAGGCTTTGGGCAAGTATGTGGCTGATGTGGTAATTGACACAAGGCTGCCTTATGTACTGGAGACAGGCGTCTCGGAGCTTAACCGGCAGCAGAATCTGGGCAGCATAAAAATCATAACCAACAGAATGCCTGTTAAGGATAAGGAAGGCAGAATAATAGGCGCCATTGCAGTATTCAGGGATATCACCGAGGTCATAGAGCTTGCGGAGGAGATAACAAACCTGAATGAAATGCAGAGCATGCTGGCAGCAATTTTCTATGCCACCCAGGATGCTATATCCGTTGTAGACCAGAATGGGCTTGGAGTGATGATCAACCCTGCCTATACCAGGATAACGGGATTGCCGGAAAAGGATGTAATAGGCAAACCTGCCACTGTTGACATTGCCGAAGGTGAGAGCATACATATGAAGGTAATAAAGACAAAAAAACCTGTCAAGGGTGCTCTTATGAAGGTTGGACCGGCACATAAGGAGGTACTGGTCAATGCTGCTCCCATAATAGTTGATGGAGAGCTAAGGGGAAGTGTGGGAGTAATACATGATATGTCTGAGATAACCAAGCTTTCCGATGAATTAAAGAATGCCAAGGATATAATAAGAAGTCTGGAAGCCAAGTACACCTTTGAGGATATAATAGGGAAGGATCCGCTGCTTTTGGCAGCAATAGAAAAAGCAAGGAAGGCTGCAGAAATCCCGATAACTGTTTTGCTGAGAGGCGAAAGCGGTACCGGTAAAGAGATATTTGCTCACTCAATACACAATGCAAGTGAGCGGAAATACAGAAAATTTGTAAGGGTGAATTGTTCGGCAATTCCGGAGACACTTTTGGAGTCGGAGCTGTTCGGATATGAGGAAGGCGCTTTTACCGGAGCCAGAAAAGGCGGGAGGAAGGGTCTTTTTGAGGAAGCCAATGGAGGCACTATTTTTCTTGATGAAATAGGGGAGATACCTCCGGGCACCCAGTCAAAGCTTCTTAGAGTACTGCAGGAAAGAGAGTTTGTGAGGGTAGGCGGTATCAAATCAATCAGCATAGATGTAAGAGTAATAACCGCAACGAACGTTGACCTTGAGACGGCTATAGACAGCGGCAGATTCAGAGCGGATTTGTATTACAGACTCAATGTGCTGCCTATAAAGATTCCTCCCCTGAGGATGCGCAGAGGGGATATCTATGATTTGTCCATATTCTTCATAAAGAAATTCAACCAACAGTACGGGCGCAATGTTCAGGACATTTCACAGCAAGCTGTTCAGAAGCTTCAAGGATACAACTGGCCGGGGAATGTCAGGGAATTGGAGAATTTCATAGGCCGTGCCATCATTAATATGAAGATTAATGATACGATAATCCAGGAAAACCATCTTCCGCAGTTTGAAAGACTTGCAGAGAAAGGTGAGATGCCTGTTGCCTATAATGAGAGCTATGAGAATATGCCTTTGACACTTGAGGATATCATTGAGCAGGCTGAGAAAAGGTATATAGTCCAGGTCATAAGGGAATGCAACAATAACAAGACCAAAGCTGCAAGGCTTATGGGCATATCCTTGAGAAGCCTGTACTATAAATTAGAAAAATATGGAATTGATTAATAAAAACCTATGCCGTGCAAAATTTTGCAAAAACAATATAGGTTTGCAAAATTTTGCATGCAACTTATTTCAAATATACTACTAATCATTTGTCTTACATCAAAAGTAACATCTCTAAATAAATATTTCGAGAATATTTCTAAATATAATTAAGAATTTTGAACCTGTTACCCTTGCTTTAAACAAGGATACAGGTTTTTGTTTTTTTTGACAAAGTTTGTGGCACATTATTTGCATAAGTATAATATAGATGCGAGATACGAGATGCGAGATACGAGATGCGCAGCAAAAAGAATATATAGGGAGCGGTGAGACTGTGGCAAGAGAATACATATTAGCAATCAATCCGGGATCTACATCGACAAAGGTGGCAGTTTTCAAAGGTGAGGAGAACATACTCCAGAAGAATCTCAATCATTCTGCTGAGGAGGTTGACAAATTTGAAAAAATCACTGATCAATATGAGTACAGACAGAAAATGATAATGAATTGGATGAAGGAATCAGGCATAAGCACTGAAAGCCTATCCGCAGTGGTTGGAAGAGGCGGGCTGTTAAAATCAATACCCGGAGGTACATACAAGGTCACTGATGTAATGATTGAAGATCTGAAGCTTGGGGTACAAGGGGAGCATGCCTCAAATCTGGGCGGGATAATTGCCAAGGGTATAGCTGATCAGGAGGGGATACCTTCTTTTATAGTAGACCCTGTTGCTGTTGATGAATTTGAAGATATAGCCAGAATTTCAGGGATGCCCGAGCTGCAAAGAAAATCACTGGTCCATGCGTTGAATATAAAGGCTGTTGCCAGAAGAGCAGCCAGGGATATGGGTAAAGGGCTTGATGAGCTGAACTTTATAGTAGCACATCTTGGCGGCGGTATATCAATAGCACCTTTATTGAAGGGAAGAATAGTGGATGTGAACAATGCCAACGATGGAGGACCCTTCTCCCCTGAAAGGGCAGGAGGGGTGCCTGTTGGAGCTGTTATAAAAATGTGTTACTCGGGTGAGTATACCCAGGCAGACATGAAGAAGAAGCTGGTAGGTAAAGCAGGTCTGGTAGGGTATCTTGGAACAAATGATGCCAGAGATGTAGTAGGAATGATCAAAAATGGAGATAAGAACGCAGAGCTGGTATTTGATGCAATGGCTTATCAGATAGCAAAGGAAATCGGCTCCATGGCTGTTGTACTTATGGGAAAGGTTGACGCTGTTATCCTCACCGGTGGACTTGCATACTCGGAGCTTTTGTGCGACAGGATAAGCAAGAGAGTAGCATTCATAGGGCCAGTTATGATGTATCCCGGCGAAGATGAGATGCAGGCACTTGCGGAAGGTGCTGCAAGAGTGCTTGGAGGTGAGGAGAAAGCGAAGCTGTATGAGGAAGAGGTGAAGTAAATGATAAGAACCTTCGATGAAATAATTAAGGCTGCAAAGGAGCAAGGGCCTAAGATCATTGCAGTTGCTGCGGCTCAGGATATTGAGGTTCTGAGGGCGGTCAACAGGGCAAAGGACTTGGGTATTGCAGATGCCGTGCTGGTTGGGGACAAGGATGAAATAGTTAAAGCCTCTAAGGATTGCGGAGTAGATATAAATAAATTTGAGGTAATTGACATCAAGGAAAAAAGCGAAGCATGCAGAAAGGCTGTTGAGCTGGTTTCCACAGGCAAAGCACATATTGTAATGAAAGGTCTTGTTGATACCTCATTGATTTTAAAAGCAGTGCTGGATGAGAAAATAGGTCTGAGAACGGGAAATGTCCTTTCCCATGTTGCGGTATTTGATGTACCGGGCTATGACAGGCTTTTCTATGTAACAGATGCAGCTATGAATATAGCTCCGGACCTTATGCAGAAGAAACAGATAATAGAGAATGCCGTACAGGTGGCCAATGCCCTGGGGAATGACAACCCAAAGGTCGCAATGCTGGCAGCGGTGGAAAAGATTAATCCCAAGATGCAGGCAACTCTTGATGCGGCAGAGCTGGTGAGAATGAATGAAGCCGGGGAGCTTGCCGGCTGCACACTCGGTGGTCCCTTTGCCCTGGACAATGCAATATCGGTGGAGGCATCCAGGCACAAGGGAATAACCCATCCGGTTGCTGGTTATGCGGATATATTGATGGTTCCGGTTATTGAGGCGGGAAATATACTCTATAAATCAATGGTGTTCTTTGCAAGGGCGAAGAATGCCGGAATAATAGTAGGAGCAAAGGTTCCGGTGGTATTGACCTCCCGTGCTGATTCCGACGAAGCCAAGCTGAATTCAATAGCCATCGGGGTATTGATGGTAAAATAGATACGAGATACGAGATACGAGATGCGAGGTTGCGGGGAATGGGTAACACGGCATGACACGGCGAGTTATACAATTTTGTACCGATGCTGTAGTAAGCTTCGAAGGCTTTCTGGAGCACGAGCCACGAGCAAAAAAAGTTGATTCATAACAGAAATCATAGAGAGGAGTAATTTGATTATGCAAGAGACATTCAGATTACTGATAATCAATCCGGGTTCCACTTCAACAAAGATTGCTATTTTCGACAATGAGAAATCTGTGCTGGAGCAGACCCTTAGACATACAAACGAGGAGCTTGCTCCTTATACCACGATAATTGACCAGTATGAGTTCAGGAAAAATGTCATACTGGATACATTGAATGCTAACGGCATTAACATCACAAAGCTGAATGCCGTTGTGGGAAGAGGCGGACTGCTTAAGCCCATGGAAGGCGGCACTTACAGTGTTAATGCAAAAATGCTTGATGATCTCAGAAATGCACCTATGGGACAGCATGCCTCAAACCTTGGAGCAATAATAGCCAATGAAATAGCTTCACAGCTTGGGATACCGGCTTTTATAGTTGATCCGGTTGTAGTTGATGAAATGGATGAGATTGCAAGATTTTCCGGCATGCCGGATGTAAAAAGAATATGCATATGGCATGCATTGAACCAGAAAGCTGTTGCAAGAAGGGCAGCTGCCGACTTGGGCAAAAAGTATGATGAGTTGAATTTCATAATTGCACATTTAGGCGGGGGTATTTCGGTAGGTGCCCATAAGAAAGGCAGAGTAATTGATGTAAACAATGCGCTAAACGGTGACGGCCCTTTCTCCCCGGAAAGAACCGGAAGCCTGCCTGTCAGCGCTCTCATGAAGCTCTGCTTCTCGGGAAAGTATACAATAGATGAGATGAAAAAGAAAGTATCGGGCAAGGGCGGCCTGGTTGCATACCTTGGAACCAATGACGGCAGGGAAGTTGTAAATATGATAGAAGCCGGTGACAAGAATGCTGAGTTGATATACAAGGCCATGGCATACCAGGTAGCCAAGGAGATAGGAGCTTGTGCAGCAGTGCTTGAGGGCAAGGTAGACGCAGTATGCCTGACGGGAGGCCTCGCATATGACAAGCTTCTGACAGGCTGGATAAAAGAAATGGTAGAGTTTATAGGGGATGTAAGGATATATCCCGGTGAAGATGAAATGATAGCTCTCGCAGATGGCGGCCTGAGGGTACTCCGTAAAGAAGAAAATGCGAGGGAATATGTGTAAGTCACTAGTCGCTAGATACTAGTCGCGAGAGTTTGAGATAGGCTCCGAAGGTTTTCTTGGGTAGGGGCAGGTTTCCATGCCTGCCCGTCACGAGCCGCGAGCCAGATAGGGATGATAATATGTTCAATGAAAAAAGAATCAGAATAATCACAGGACATTATGGAAGCGGAAAGACTGAGTTTGCTGTCAACTATGCCGTTGGACTTGCCGGATCAGGTAAAAAGACTGCAATAGTAGACCTGGATATAGTGAATCCGTATTTCCGTTCAAGGGAGATAGAACCGCAGTTGACTGAAAAGGGTATACGAGTTATATCCTCTTCAATAAAAGGCTTGTCCGGGGACTTGCCCGCTCTTTCGCCGGAAATATATACCGCCCTGCAGGATACCTCTTATGAGGTGGTGCTGGATGTAGGCGGAGACAAGGTGGGTGCAAGGGCTTTGGGAAGATATCATGAGTATTTTGACAGAGAGCCTTATGATATGCTCTTCGTACTGAATGCCAACAGGCATCAGACCAATACTGTGGATGGAGCAATAAACTATCTCAGATCCATTGAGGAAGGCTCCAGGCAGAAGGTTACTGCGTTGGTCAATAATACTCACCTTTGCGGCAGTACCACCCTGAAGGAAATACTAAAGGGGCAAAGGCTCTGTGAGGATGTTTCCAAGGCTTTGGAACTTCCAATAAAATATGTGGTTGTTGAAAAAAAGTTCGTTGGCATTATGCCAAAGGAACTTCAAGGTGAGCTGTTTCCGATAGATATTTACATGAAGAAGCCTTGGGAGGACTAATAATAGCACCAGAGTACTCATTTAAATACAAATTTAGAAGGAGGTTAAGTAATGGGTAAGGTAATTTTTGATGAGAACAGATGCAAAGGTTGTGAGCTTTGCACCACAGTATGTCCAAGCAAAATAGTCATTATGGATAAAGACAGGATAAATGTCAAGGGCTATCATCCTGCGACGGTCAAGGAAATGGACAAATGTACAGGATGCGCTTCTTGCGCAAGAATATGTCCTGATATTGTAATAAGAGTAGAAAGATAAAAAAGGGGAGGTAGAAGCTTAAATGGCTAAGGAATTATGGAAGGGCAACGAGGCTATAGCTGAAGCAGCTATTAAAGCAGGCTGTAGGTTTTTCTTCGGTTATCCCATAACACCGCAGAATGAAATACCTGAGTATATGGCGATGAGAATGCCGCAGATTGATGGTGGATGCTTCCTTCAGGCAGAATCTGAAGTAGCTGCTATCAATATGGTTTACGGAGCGGCAGGTTCCGGTGCGAGAGTAATGACATCCTCATCAAGCCCGGGAATAAGCTTGAAGCAGGAGGGAATAACATATATAGCGGGCGCTGAGCTGCCCTGCGTAGTAGTTAACATAGTAAGAGGAGGCCCGGGCCTTGGAGGTATACAGCCTGCACAGTCAGACTATTTCCAGGCTTGCAAGGGCGGCGGACATGGGGATTACAGACTGATCGTGCTTGCGCCGGCTTCCGTACAGGAAGCAGTTGACCTGGTTCAGGAGGCTTTTGACATAGCCGACCAGTATAGGAACCCGGTAATGATTCTTGGTGACGGTATGATAGGGCAAATGATGGAACCGGTAGAATTCACTGAAATAAAGAAGAGAAGCCTTCCTGATAAAAAATGGGCTACAGTGGGAACTGAAGGAAAAAGAAAGCCTAACGTTATTAACTCTTTGTTCATAGATCCGGCTGAGTGTGAAAAGCACAACTTCAAGCTGTTTGAAAAGTACGAAGAAATAGAAAAGAATGAAGTACAGGTAGAGACCTACAACCTGGAAGATGCAGAAATTGTTTTTGTTGCATATGGTACAACTTCAAGAATAGTCAAGAATGCAATAAACTCACTTGCCAAAGACGGAATAAAAGCTGGAATAATAAGACCTATAACACTCTGGCCATACCCATACAAAGCTATTGAAGAGGCAGCAGCACAAGCCAGCGTAAAAGCCTTACTCTCTGTTGAGATGAGTATGGGACAAATGGTAGAGGATGTAAGATTGGCTGTAAACGGAAAGAAACCGGTGTATTTCTATGGAAGGACAGGCGGTATGGTTCCGACTCCCAAGGCTATTGTTGAAGAAGCCAAGAAGATTTTAGGGGGTGTGAAATAATGGCAGTTGTATTTCAAAAAACAAAGGCATTGACTGATAAGCCTTTCCATTACTGTCCCGGCTGCACTCATGGCATAATACACCGGCTTGTGGCAGAAGTGCTTGAAGAGCTTAACCTTGTTGAAAAGACTATCGGAGTTGCTCCTGTGGGATGTGCTGTTTTTGCATATGATTATTTTAACTGCGATATGCAGGAAGCAGCTCACGGAAGGGCTCCGGCTGCTGCAACAGGCATAAAGAGAGTTAACCCTGAGTCTGCGGTATTTACTTACCAGGGTGACGGCGATCTGGCTTCAATAGGTGCTGCTGAGATTGTCCATGCAGCAATGAGAGGCGAAAAGATAACCACAATATTTGTAAACAATGCAATATACGGTATGACAGGTGGCCAGATGGCTCCTACAACTCTGGTAGGCCAGAAGGCAACTACAGCCCCTTACGGAAGAGATGAGAATCATGCCGGAATGCCTTTGAGAGTAAGCGAGATGCTCGCAACCATTCCCAAGGCAGTATTTGTTGAAAGAGTTTCCGTACATGATGTAAAGCATATAATTCAGGCAAAGAAGGCTATCAAGAAGGCTTTCCAGGCTCAGATGGAGGGCAAAGGCTTTACTCTTGTCGAAGTGCTGTCGACTTGCCCGACAAACTGGGGAAAAACTCCTGTAGAAGCGCTGAAATGGCTTGAAGAAAGCATGATACCATACTTTCCGCTTGGAAACTACAGAAATCCTGAGGAGGTGAAATAATGACACATGAAATTATAATGGCAGGCTTTGGCGGACAAGGGGTTATGGCTATGGGCAAGATACTTGTTGAAGCAGCCCTGAAAGAAGGTAAGAATGTGTCATGGCTGCCTTCCTACGGCCCGGAAATGCGTGGGGGTACGGCAAACTGCAACGTAATAATATCCGAAGAGCCTGTTGGAGCACCAATAGTTACTGAGGCCACAGCAGCAATAGTTATGAACAGACCTTCATTGGATAAGTTCGAAAATGATGTAATTCCAGGCGGAATACTTTTGATAAACAGCTCTTTGATAGACCAAAAAACCTCAAGAGATGATATAAATGTTTACTATGTACCTGCAAATGATATAGCAAATGAGCTGGGAGCAGGGAAAATTGCCAACATGGTTATGCTTGGAGCATATCTTGCATTAACAGGTGCTACAAAAGAAGATACAATAATGGATATAATAACTGAAATATTCAGCGGCAAGAAGGCTAGCGTAATTCCACTCAATAAGGAAGCACTCATAAGAGGAGCCGCTTGTGTAAAATAATTTGAAAAAAACCCATCCCGGAATTAAACCAAACCTCCATCTTCCATCCTCCTTCCGGGATGGTTTTTTTCTGTCCCCTTGTCCCGGTAATATTCCCTAATGTATAAGCATATATTGTAGCAAAGGTTTGTACAGGGGGTAGGGCGGAGATGAAGGGATTTCCTTTAACAGCAGCTTTTCTCAAGGTGATTGAGGATACGGCGCTACACAATGGAGCAAAAAGAATAAGCAAGGTTTGGCTGACAGCGGGTAAAGGGATGCTTTTCAGAAGGGATACCTCAGCTTATCTGGAGTATCTTCTAAAGGGCACCGCTGCCCGGAACGCAGAAATATATATTAAATATGGGCCCTCAGCCGGAAGGTGCCGGTGCTGCGGGCTTGTTTATGCAAATGAAAGGGACACGGCTTGCCCAGACTGTGGGGGAGCCGGTGACAGCATATCCCTGGAGAAACGGTTTATAATAGAAATGATCCAAATAGAAAGGTAGCATATGTTTTTCATGAAATATTTATATAGGTCGCACTAAAGAAGGTTCAAGGAAGAATTATGCAACCTATGAAATCAAGGAATATGATTTTGCAATATTTAAACTTCAATGTAAAATGTTTATTGCAAAACATATAGCTATTGACTATTTTTACATAATTGAATAAAATAGACTATAACGAGTAGGGGCATATATTCCACAATAATTTGTAATGCCCCGTAAGCGAGTTTCATCAAAGGCTTCCTTGACTGTAATAATGGTTCAATAGAAGCCTTTGATATAAATATTAATATTAATTTCTATGATCCGGAAAAGTAGCGGAGGACTATTATTTCAAGAGAGCCGGGGTAAGGTGGAAGCCTGGCACTGGTAGTACCGTGAAAAGAGCCGGGGAGATTCCGGTCAAAAAAGCTCCCGCTTCCAGTAAACCGGACGTATACCTGCGATAAAGGCTTGAGAGGGCTGTTGGCCAGAGTGCACTGCACCGGACAATTTGCCAATTAGAGTGGTAGCGCGGTAACCCCGTCTCTTTGCTGAGATGGGTTTTTTATTTGGCTGACGCCCGGTTGCGAGGTTACGAGGAGTAGGGGCGAACAGTGTTCGCCTGTAAGGACTTCAAAGGCAAACTCAAAGCACGAGCCACTAAGCAAAAAAACGAATAGGCTGTAACTAAATCAAGCCACTTAAGTATTTAATAAGTAATTTTATATATAATAACAATAATCGGAGGGATTTGTATGGATTTTAAAGTGGAAATTGCAAAAAAGATAAGCGGTTTAGTGGATATGGAGTTTGATAAAGTCATGGAGCTTATTGAGATTCCGCCGCAGACCAACATGGGAGATTATGCTTTTCCTTGTTTCCAGTTGGCCAAGGTAATGAGAAAATCACCGAATATGATTGCTGCCGAGTTTTCCGGAAAGGTGCAGGCCGACAGTATAGTTGAAAAGGCTGAAGCAGCCGGTGGCTACCTGAATTTCTTCGTCAACAGGAAAGAGTATATAAAGCATTTGGTAGAAGAGGTTCTACAGAAGGATGAAAAGTTCGGAAGCTCAAATGCAGGAGAAGGGAAAAATGTAATAGTGGAATTCTCTTCGGTAAATGTGGCAAAGCCCTTTCATGTAGGCCACCTGTTCAATACAATGTTGGGCAGCGCCCTTGAAAAGGTTTATAGGCACTCAGGCTACAATACAATAAGAATCAATCATCTGGGGGATTGGGGAACCCAGTTTGGCAAGCAGATATCTGCTTATAAGAGATGGGTTGATGAGGAAGCCCTTCTAAAGGAGCCTATAAGTGAACTTTTCAGGATATACGTCAAGTTCCATGAAGAAGCTGAAAAAGACCCTGCCCTTGAAGATGAGGCAAGAGCATACTTCAAAAAGCTGGAGGAGGGGGATACCGAAGTAACCCGGCTGTGGCAGAAGTTTAAGGACTTAAGCCTTATGGAGTTCAACGAGTTATACAAGACACTGAATGTCGAGTTTGATTCTTATGCAGGAGAAAGCTTTTATAGTGACAAGATGGATGAGGTTGTCCGGATGCTTAATGACAAGAAGCTGCTGAAGGACAGCAACGGAGCGAAAATTGTGGATTTGGAGCAGTTCGGCCTGCCTCCGATACTTATATTGAAGTCTGATGGGGCTACGATATATGCCACAAGGGATCTGGCTGCTGCAATATATAGAAAGAGAACATATGACTTCTACAAGAACATATATGTGGTAGGAGGCACTCAATCGCTGCATTTCAACCAGATTTTCAATACCTTGGGACTGATGGGCTTTGAATGGTACAAGGACTGCGTTCACATAGGCCATGGGCTTGTAAAGTTTGCTGATAAGAAGCTCTCGACTCGAAAAGGGGATGTAGTCTTTGCAAAGGATGTAATAAGCGAGGCTGTCCACAAGACCTTGGAGGTAATAGAGAATAAAAATCCAAACCTGGAGAACAAGCAGGAGGTTGCAAGGAAGGTCGGAATGGGAGCACTTATTTATACCTTCCTAAAGAACAACAGAGAGAAGGATGTTGTGTTTACCTGGGAGGATGCATTGAACTTTGACGGAGATTCCGGACCATATGTTCAGTACACTTATGTCCGTGGGAAGAGCATATTGAGAAAGGCGGGAGCTATACCCGATACAGCTGATTTAAGCTATCTTTCCACCGAGGATGAGTTCCAGCTGGTGAAGCTGCTGGGGGCTTTCAAGGATTCAATCAGGGAAGCAGTAGAGAGATATGAGCCCTTTGTAGTTATACGGCATGTAACGGAGATTGCCAAGGCTTATAACAAGTTCTACAACTCACATCCGATCTTAAATGCTGATGACAATGTAAAAAATGCAAGACTGCAGCTAACAAAGGCAGTAAGTACAGTTATAAAGACAGGCTTAGACCTGGTAGGTATAGAGACTCCTGAGAACATGTAAAATAAAAGAAAGCTGCTGATTAAGCAGCTTTTTTAAATCATCAAAAAAGTCGAGCGCAGTTCAAATCCATGGTATATAATGAGAATATCCTCCGGAGGTGAAGTTATGGACAACAGTTTATTTGTAAAAACAATGCTGGATTATATAGAAAACCGAGTGGCAGAAGAGATTTCCGCAGATGAGATAGCGGGCACCGCCGGTTTTTCACTGCCTTATTTCCGTGCAGTCTTCAGGGATGCTACGGGGCAGACCCTGGCGAGGTATATAACGCATAGAAGGCTTTGTCATGCAGCTTCAGAACTGATACGTACCAAAAGACCCGTATCGGATATAGCCATGACTTACTATTTCGGTTCTCATGATGTTTTCATAAGAGCCTTTAAGAGAGCCTTCGGAATGACTCCGACGGAATTCCGCCTAAGCAGGCATGCAGTGAGCCGCAGGCTTATTGTCCCGGGAATCTATGGCCCTTCGGTTTTATCGAAGGAGGGTGTAATGATGAATGTAGAAAATGGAGCAGAAGATAAAAAAGACTATGGTATGCTTTATGGAGTTGTACCCCGTGTAAGCTACTTTGGCCAGGAAGCGGAGCTGACACCTTTTATATCCTGCCTGAGGGCATGTCTTGCCTATATGGGACAGGAAATCAGCTATTCCAGGCTTATGGCAGGTTCGGGAGCGGCCTTTCGCTTGATGTGGAATACAAAATTCTGGGATGGTGGAAATGTTGATATAATGAATATCAAGGAGGACCCGACCGAACCGCTGCGCAGAGCCTTGAAGGCAGCAGGAAGAGAATTTACCATGCTGTGCAAGTCCGGCAAGGGAGGCCGCTATATATCGGAAAATGCACCTGCGGGAGTATCAAATATAAAAACAGGTGAAAAAGCTTCCTTCACAGAGCTTGTAAAGAAAGAAATTGATTGCGGAAGGCCTCTTATAGGCTTTGGCATCATAGGGCCGCCGGAGGCTTGCATCATTGCAGGCTATAAGGAGGCTGGAGAAACACTCACGGGATGGAACTTTTTTCAGGATATGCCTGAATTTTCAGCAGGTGTAGGCAAAGAACCCTGTGGGTACTATAACAGAAAAGGCTGGTACGAGTATCCGGAAACCGTTGCTTTAATGGCGATTGGTGAAGGCCTTGAGCTGCCCGGGGAAAGGAGCTTTCTTAAGGATACCCTTGAATTTGCTATGAGTATCATCGAGACACCAAAGGTTAATGACCATGCGGGCGGATTGGCTGCTTATGAGGCATGGGTCGAGGCTTTGACAAAGGAAAGCGAATTCCCCAAGGATGCACCGCTGCCCATGCTGATGGAACGGCTGATGTGCCAGTGTGATGCAATGACAATGGTTGGGGAAGGCCGATGGCACGCTTCTGTTTTCCTTGAACAGCAAGCCGGTATGTTTTCTGAGTTGAGTGATGAACTCAATTCAGCAGCAAAGCTGTATAAACAGGAGCATCAGCTTATTATGGAGATAGGCAGGCTTATTGAAGGCTTTGCAATGAGCGAGAAGTGTGCCAGAGCCCTGGCATTACCGGATGTAAGAAAAAGCACAGCGGCACTTGTACGTCAGTGTGCCGGGCTTGAAAAAAAGGCTGCGGAACATATGCGCAGGGCAGTCAATACTATGAAATAGAGTGAACAAATAATACTGTTACAGGTTAAAAATCAATGGGAGATTCCTCTCATTGATTTTTTTTGAAGCCTTTTTTATCCAGCATAAAACAGCTCCTATTGGTGGCATTATAAAATAATAAGTGTCATTTAAAGGAGTGATAACATCAAAAGCTCTTTTGTTGTAATTGCGATAATATTAATTGCAGTAGCTTTTATCAACTTTGGTGATAAAAGAATTGAAATTGAAAAGAGTGGAGTTGATGAGCAAAACGCTATAACAGAGGAAAAGGCAGCAGCTGCAGAGGAAGCTGCAAGTATTGGGGAGCCTGTCAGGAAGGAGATAAGCTTCAAGGAGATCAAGTGTCCCGAGCTGGGCTTCCAACTGATAGTGCCTGAGGATATGAGCATTGATACAGACTGCATGCCTGCTTTTATCAGGATAAGCGGTCCGGATATGGATATCAAGATATCCAGAGAAAGGTCTCCCTATGAAGACATAAATAGCTATTTCAATACATATTTATATAAGTACATGCTTGATTCTGAATACCGTGAAGCTAATAATATAAGCCTCATAACCAATGAGTACCGGAGCATCAACGGAATCAGAACCAGGATATTGAAGTTCTCCAGAATACCTGCAGCCAATAGCCTCGAGAGTCAGAATGAATATATGCACGGGCTTTTTCTCACAGGGGGCAGAGAGTTCTACAGCTGCTTTATCCGCTGCAGTTCACTGAGCCGGCAGGAAGAAATAATACAGCAGCTCCTGGAATCCTTCAGGAAGACGGAACGCAGCGGGGAATTGAAGTTCAACACTGCATTTAAGCCCGAGCTTCCCAACTGGAATACCGAAACCAGAAGCTTTTATGAAAAGCTGGCGAATTCAGATTCTATAATGTGGGGAATATTCTACCCCAACTCAATAACCAAGGATTTCTCAAATATAGAAGCCATGGAAGGAAAGTTGGGCTACAGATTTCCAATTACTCTTCACTACATATATCTGGGCCATGAATTCCCGATGGAAGGTATGAGGGATGCCCGCCGGCGGGGCAAGACAGTGGAGCTTACAATGCAGGTCATGTGGAATATAAAGCCCGGAAATACCGATAATGAAAAGAAAAACGTTAATTTTGACCTGATTGACGGATTGTATGACGACTATCTGAGACAATTCGCCCGGGATGCGAAAGCCTTCGGGCACCCCTTCATATTCAGGCTCAACAACGAAATGAACAGCACCTGGGTGAGATACAGCGGCATAGCACTTCTTTGTGATCCTGATGTCTATATAAAGGTGTGGAGGCATATCTATGACATATTTGAGGAGGAAGGGGTCAGAAACGCCATATGGGTATTCAATCCCAACGATGTGGATTATCCTCCCTTGAAATGGAACTCCCATGTTTCTTACTACCCGGGAAATAAATACGTTCACATGATAGGACTTACTGGCTACAATACCGGAACTTACTACAAGAACCTGACAGGAGAAAGATGGAGAAGCTTTACGGAAATATATGACCCGTTGAATGAGAAGTACAGCAGAATCTATGGAGAATTCCCATGGATGATCACCGAATTTGCCTGCAGCTCAATAGGAGGAGACAAGGAAAAGTGGATCAGGGATATGTTTGCAAACATTGGAAGGTATAAAAGCCTTAAAGCAGCCGTGTGGTGGAGTTATGCGGATTTTGACTACAGAAAGAGTAAAGAGGGTACTCCTGCCAGACTATACTGGCTGGATGAAAAGCCCGAATACCTGAAAGCCTTCAGGGAAGGGCTAAGAAGATAGATACGAGATGCGAGATGCGAGATACGGGGCTGTGGGGTTGCGGGGTTTCGAGGGATGGGTAGGGGCGAACAGTGTTCGCCCGAAAAGGCTTCAAAGGCATACCTGAATCCATTGCCCACAACCTCATATATAATTTGAAGAAAAATCATGATTGTGATAAACTATATCTACACGTTATTTAACTAAACTTTGAAAGGGGTCTTACGATGGGTCGCTTGTTTGGAACTGACGGAGTAAGAGGAATTGCCAACAAGGAATTGGACTCTACCCTGGCGTTCAACCTCGGAAGAATAGGCGCATATGTTTTAACTGAAGAAACCCACCACAAACCCAGGATTGCTGTGGGGAAGGATACCAGAGTATCAGGGGATATGCTTGAAGCTGCTCTTATCGCCGGTATATGCTCCATGGGGGCAGAGGCTGTGGTATTAGGGGTTCAGCCTACGCCTGCAGTCGCTTATCTTACCAGGCATATGGGCTTGGATGCAGGAGTTGTGATATCTGCTTCACATAACCCGTTTGAATATAACGGTATAAAATTTTTTGACGGCAAGGGATACAAACTGTCGGATCAGCTGGAGGACAGGATAGAAAGCCTGCTTCTGAATCCTGAAAACGGCATAGCAAATCCCACGGGAGCAGAAATAGGTAAAAAGGTTGAAATAGATAATGCGGTACATGGATATATTGATTTTCTCAAAAAGACCATAGATGTCAACCTGAGAGGACTCAAAATAGCAGTTGACTGTGCAAACGGTGCGTCATACATAGCGGCACCTTCTGCACTTGCTGATCTGGGTGCTGAAATTGTAGTCATAAGAAACAAGCCGGATGGAAAGAACATAAATGTAAAATGCGGCTCGACACATCCAGAGAATCTGCAGAAGCTGGTATTGGAATCCGGTGCACATGTAGGCCTGGCCTTTGACGGGGATGCTGACAGGCTCATTGCAGTGGACAACAGAGGGAAGATGGTTAATGGGGACCACATGCTTGCAATATTCGCAAAGCATTTCAAAGAAAAAGGCATATTGAAAAACGATACTATAGTTAGTACAGTTATGAGCAACATGGGTCTCGATATAGCAATGAAGCGGGAAAAATGCAGTCTTGTAAAGACTAAAGTAGGGGACCGGTATGTACTTGAAGAAATGATGGCAAAGGGCTACAATATCGGCGGTGAGCAGTCGGGGCATATAATATTCCTTGACCATAACACCACCGGAGATGGACTTTTAACAGCACTTCAGCTGCTGGCTGTGGTAAAAGAAACGGGCAGGAAGCTGTCGGACCTTGCTTCTATTATGACGGAGCTGCCTCAGGTCCTGGTCAATGCAAAGGTAAAGAACGAGAATAAGGAGAAGTACATAGAGGATAAGACCATTGCCGATATGATAGCAAAGCTGGAAAGCAAGCTTGAGGACAAGGGAAGAGTGCTTATAAGGCCTTCCGGTACTGAGCCGCTTATACGAGTAATGCTTGAGGGAGAGAATGAAGCAGAGATAAAGGAAGATGCTACAATTCTAGCCAAGCTTATAGAAGAAAAAATGAATTAATATTTATATATTGAACGCACATAAGTATTTACATTGGGTAAAGTGCGAATTCAATAACAATCAAGGTAACATTTCGCGAAATTTGAAATATGAATATAAAATGTTTTTCGCGAAATATATGGTACCCTATTGAATCAGGGTACTTTTTTATTTACTCCATAATAGAATAATAAGGGATATTAGTATTCAATTATACTTATTTGGAATGGTATAATTTGAAATAACTTGCAAAAAGTATATGAAAGCTATAAAATATAATAGTAGCCGGTATTATTTGAAACAGGAGGTGAAAGATAAATAACAGCAATTGAAAGGTGGTGTGAAGATTACTGATGTGGAATTTAAAAATTAAATGAAGCGCCAGACTTGTATTGCAAGTTGACGAGGTCAGGGTTAATCGAAAATTCGGCGGGTGCCCTGCGCTGTGACTCGACAGTGTGACAGATTTTACAAATCCTCAAGCAATTGATGGGACAAAGAAAATCTGATTGAGTCAAAGGTAAAACTGAGAAAAACTAACGGTTAGGACCTGTTAGTGTATTTTTTTGCCCGGAAATAGGTTAACATAAAAATAGATGTGAGATACGAGATGCGGGATACGAGGTGTAGGGGCAGGTTTCCATGCCTGTCCTCTGTAGGGGCGGCCATTGGCCGTCCGAGCAGGCTTCGAAGGAATACTCAAATCCCGTAACGTGCAACGCGAAACGCGTAACCAGAATGAGTAAAAATGATAAATCAATGCACATGTCATATGGCATGCGGCAATTAATCGAGAGGAGTATTAATATATGTGTGGGATTGTAGGATATATAGGAGATAAGAAAGCCGTTCCTGTTCTGATAGAAGGTTTGCAGAAGCTTGAATATAGAGGATATGACTCTGCCGGAGTGGCAATTTATAATGCCGGAAATATTGATGTAAGGAAATATAAAGGCAGACTCGCAGTGCTTGAGGAGCATTTGAAAAAAGAGACCCTGGATGGAAGTCTGGGAATAGGCCATACAAGATGGGCTACCCATGGTGAGCCCTCTGATGTGAATTCCCATCCCCATACCAACTGTTCCAGTGATATCGCAGTAGTTCACAATGGTATAATAGAGAACTACATGAGCATAAAGAGCATGCTTATAGAGCAGGGATATGTCTTCAAATCGGAGACCGATACAGAAGTGCTTGCGCATTATGTAGATTTTTTCTACGATGGGGACCTTATTGAGGCTGTAAAGAAGGTGCTTGAGAAAATCAGAGGCTCCTATGCCTTTGCTGTAATAAGCAGGAGAGAACCTGACAAAATAGTATGTGTAAGAAAAGAAAATCCACTTATAGTAGGCATAGGCAGCGGGGAAAACTTCATAGCCTCGGACATACCTGCCATATTGAACCATACAAGAAGGATGTACCTTCTTAATGAAAATGAGCTTGCAGTTATAGAGAAGGACAAAATAAGCTTCTATGATGAAAGCGGCAAAGCAGTGAGCAAGGAAGTATTTGAAGTGAATTGGGATGTGGCTGCAGCTGAAAAGGGCGGCTTCGAGCACTTCATGATAAAAGAGATCCATGAACAGCCCAAGGCTATAAAGGATACCATGACCTCAAGAGTGCTGCCTGACTTCACAAGCATAAAGCTGGACGGCATAAAGCTTTCAAAGGAACAGCTTCAGCAGTTCAACAAAATATATATGGTAGCCTGCGGTACCGCTTTTCATGCGTGCATGGTGGGCAAATATGTCATAGAAAAGCTTGCAAGGATTCCGGTAGAAGTGGAAATCGCTTCGGAATTCAGATACAGGGACCCTATCGTGGATGAAAAGACTCTGACAATAGTGGTGAGCCAATCGGGAGAGACCCTCGACACGCTGGCTGCCCTGAAGGAAGCCAAGAGAAAGGGCTCCAGGATACTCAGCATAGTCAATGTTGTAGGCAGCTCAATAGCCCGTGAGTCCCACGACGTATTCTACACCTGGGCAGGCCCCGAGATTGCAGTTGCATCCACAAAAGCCTATACAACCCAGCTTATAGCACTATATATAATTGCACTGTACATGGCTAAGCTCAAAGGAACCTTGAAGGATGAGGAAATTGGAGCAATCAAAGAGGAAATGAGAACACTTCCTGGTCTTGTAGAGGAAGCACTTAAGCATAAATCAACCATACAGAAGTTTGCCACCACCAATTGCAATGCCAAGGACATATTCTACCTTGGCAGGGGAATAGACTACGCTGTAGCCCTTGAAGGCTCCCTGAAGCTCAAGGAGATATCCTATATACACTCAGAGGCCTATGCTGCCGGAGAGCTCAAGCATGGAACTATAGCCCTGATAGAAGAGGGCACAATAGTCCTCGCAGTTCTTACCCAGGATGAGCTTTACGAGAAAATGGTCAGCAACGTAAAAGAAGTAAAAGCCCGGGGCGCCTTCGTATTCGCAATAGCAAAGGAAGGCAACACAGAGGTAGAAAAAGTAGCGGATTACACCATGTATATCCCCAAAGTATCAGACATCTTGGCTCCGGTAGTAGCAGTAACCCCCCTGCAACTCCTGGCCTATTATATGGCAGTGGAAAAAGGCTGCGACGTGGATAAGCCAAGGAACTTGGCTAAATCAGTAACTGTGGAGTAGTGGGAAAAGTCAAATTGTTGAATATGTGTAAGTAAGGTGCAGGCTATTAAGTTATTGCTGTAAATTAGTTCAATAACTTAATAGCCTGTGATTATCATTTTTTCTTCTTTTTGTATTTCTTGTCGTTAGTTCTTAAATGATCTTCCGCCTCACAAATGTATAAATGCCAACGGATGAACTCCAATACAGATCTCAAATCCCTTAAGTTGTAATTTGGATACCTGTCAATGTTGGATAAGATATCTTCTGTATCCTTATGAATATGGTAAGGTTCTGTCGAGGTTTGATAGCGTTTATCCTCCCCGTGGGTTTCACTATGAAATTTCATCCTGACTGTCCCATCTTGGCGATACCAATCGTAAAAGAAATGGTCAACTTTACTTTTATCGTGTTTATCTATGTATTCCACTATGTAGAGTAAAGAGCCGTCATTGACTTTGTATGTTGCTCTTTGTGCGATTATATTAGATTGGATACCTTGCTTGTCTGTATTGCTGCGGTGCATGATTATATCAGCAAAATCCCTTTCAAGAGTGGGTAACGAGCTTAGAGGCTGTTTTTCATCACTCATCTTTCAACCTGCTAAGCAAGTATGCCCACTCAGAAGCATCTCTTTCTTCCTCGGGTGTCTTGTCTTCTTTCTTCAAAAAGTCAACAAAGCTCTTGTCATACTTATGCTCGAATACTTCAATAGCTTCCAAGAGCATTTGCCTCTCCGTCTTTGCCTTACTGTTTTCTTCTCGCTGGGCTTCACGCGCCTTATAATCATTGACGATCTCATAGACTGGATATAACTGTCCTGTTAATGCTCTCCACTCAGTGGTACTTGAGATTTTTATCTGTTTGTTCTTTTCTTTTTTCTCCACTCCAATAAATCGACCTTCGCAGATCCACTTGTTGATAGCAGTGATAGAGACTCCAAAATATTTAGCCAGCTCACCAGTGCTGTATTGGATGTGTGTATCAGCGGATTCAGCGTCCCTCATACTTTTTATAAGCTTTAGAATTAACTCCGCAGTCTGCTCCTTAGAAACAAAAATATTGTCACTATAAATCAATTTTGGCTTAATGTTTAACGTACGCGCTTCGATAAAGTTATACACTTGTTTAACGAAGGTCTTCATATCATCATTCTCAACAACGTAGTCTGCGATGGTTGCAGCGTATTCCTCGGTGTGCTCATCTAACCTATGCATTTCCGCAGTACTCATAATAAACAACTCCTCTCACCTCCATTCTAGCATGTTTTACGGCAAACTGCAACTAAACTTAAACTAAATCAAACCAAACTTAAACCTTTCTTCTATTATATTCCTAATAAAGCTTGTTTTATGCACCCAATAGAATATGGTGCCAGGCTTCGCACATTCGCATATATTAAGGTAAATATTTACAATTGGTGCACCTTCTGGTAATATAATGTCAGGAGGTGTATTATTTTGGGGAGAGCTTGGAGAGAGGAATACTGTGGAGGAAAATATGGAAGGAATGCGTCAAGAAATATATAAATTGATAAAAAGCGGCAGAAGAAGGGATAGGTATAACAGAATCCACAGCAAGAAGCATGATAAGCAGAATCAAATAAATGCAAAACTGCGGTGCCTGACACCATCATCCCCGAAGAATTGTGCGTGGCAATACATTTAAAACGGAGGGACAAAGCGTGAATCTGATCATCTCACACAAATTAGCGCCACTACGGCGCCTAAAACTCGAAGTATACGCAAGAGCATATTTGGAGGTAATTGCCGATGAATTGCATTGGGGGAATGGCGCCAATATTAGATTACTTCTAAGAAAGTTCGGGTTTATCGCTCGAACAGGTACAGAGTATACAATTATTGTGAACGAAACGATTTTCGATTGGGTATCAGAATACCGTTTGCGGTTTATAACCGCACGTATTGTGACACAGTTTTATTTGTATGATTGTTTTAATGATCTATTATGTATTACAAACTATTCTAACAAACAAGAGACGATTCTAACAATGTCGCGCGGATATTGTTATGATTTTATTAAATCTTTTCAGATAGACTGTAAAAAGGCATACTGTGACCATGATGAGAGGTTTTGTGGATTAAAATGCAAAAATCTCTTTGCAAGGGATTGCAGAACATATAGCGATGCAGAAGTTCTAACTGCTTCTAACAAATTTCTTGAGAGAATGAAAGATTTAGACGTTTTGGAAATATTGTGCGCGAACGAACAATACGGACAAATAATGTAATAATAATTGAACCTGAATTATTCACGAATGTAGGAAAGTCGATAGTGTCGGGAATTGGCTATATATAGCGCCTCGTAATTCTTCCGGTCAAGGCCGTCGGTGAACCTTGGGTGCCAGGCACGACGTTTAGTCAGTTATTTAAGAAGAAGTTAATAATAACCGTCTAACAGTCGTGCCTGGCACCAGAAGTTTTAGCTTATTTAGAAAATATGAAAAGCAAAAAAATCGTTCCTTTTGTTTTTAGTTTTGGGCCCTTTTTTTTATCATGAATTTACGGGGTTCTTTAATAAAGCCATATTGTTCATATAATCCATGTGCATCTTCAGTAGCTAAAATCCCCAGCAATCCTTCAAGCTCTTTAGCTGCCATGATATTCTCCATTAATTTCTTTCCCAGGCCCTTTCCTCGATGATCCTCATCAACTATTATGTCACAAATCCAATATACTGTTGAATAGTCTGTAACGACTCTTCCAAATCCAACCAGATCATTGTTCGTGTATATCCCATAACAAATTGAATTTTCAACTGATTTGAGTATTCTTTCTTCAGTTCTTTCATTGGCCCAATAAGACTGCTTTAGCAGCACTTTTATTTTTTCAATATTCAATTTGGACTTATCTGTAGACACATAATACTTAGAATTGTTCATTTTCAATACCTCCATAAACTAAAAATATCATTTTCCGTGGATACTTGGGTTATTCAGTTGTGAAGCGGAATCAGATTTCAAAATAAACTCAAGAGAATGACAAAGAGCATCTATATCCTCAGACTTGATTGTCAATGGGGCATACAAGTGTATATAATTATAAACCTCAGAATATCCAGTGAAAAAACCCCTCTCAAGAAGGCTTTTGAATACTTCTCCTGCCTTATACCTGATATCAAGCACTGCAACATTCATCATGCCCCTGCCGCGGATTTCCTTTATTCCGCCGGTGCGTTTAGATATTTCGGCAAGCTTTGTACGAAGATATTCTCCCACTTCAGCCCCATGCTCAACGAGATTCTCATTGAGCATTATTTCAATCACTTTTCTTGCTGTAATGCAGCCCAGCGGATCATCTATATGGGATTGTACATATCTGAAACCTGTTGCTTCTATCATTTCAGCCAATCTTGCTCGAACCAGCACGCCGCTGATAGGATAGCCATTTCCGAGACCTTTTCCCATAGAGATAATATCAGGTGCATTCATTTCAGAGTCAAAAGCCTTATAGTGCTGAAAGCCAAACCATTTGCCCGTTCTGCCGAAGCCTGTTGTGACTTCATTTGCAATAACTAAGCCTCCTGCATTTCTTATCTCTTCAGTTAAAAATGTGATTAGCTTATCCGGTGGAAAGAGGACAATTCCCCCTGAATTTCCGGGTTCAAACACAAAAGCTGCTATTTGTGAAAAGTCTATATGACTAAATTTACCGCATTCTCTACAGTTGGAATTCTTTTCACAACATAGGCACTCACCTATATCGAAATCTGTCCAATGTGCAGGATTTCTGGGAATTCGGAGTTCTGGCGACGAACCAAGATATGAAATAGATAAGGAAAGTTTCCTATGCCTTCCTGTGATAAGCTCGGCCAGTGAAACAGCCAGCGAAACAGCTTCACTTCCGGAGGATATGAAAGTGCCTTTGTAATTGACCTTAAGCTTGGCTGCCTCAATCAGTTCTTTTACTAAAGCTCCTGGGTGCTCTGTATCAAAGAACTGATGAGTGTGCAACAAGTCTTTCACATTTTCGGTTATTGTCTGCACAACCTCTTTGTTGCTGTGGCCTAGTACGGCAGCCCAACATCCTGATTCAAAATCAATAAGCTCTCCATATTCCTGCGTATGGATACGTGTACCTGAAGCCTTGACAGCTGTTATTGAAACCTCTGGACCGGCAAACATCTTCATACGCAGGTCCTTGTACATCTGCTTCATATTCCTACCCCCAATGTATTGTATTATTGTAACTTAAGTATATAATGTAAAATATGGTAGTTCAATTCCGGGAATTTCATTCTGTACTATTACAAAATATGGTTTTGGGGTTGATAATGGTGAAGAATAGCAAAGTCGGAATAGTTAAGGATTTCATATGGAAAGAAGTGAAGGCTGGGAGAATCAAGAACGGCCAGCGTCTTCCCAGCTGCAGAGAAGTATCGTCATATCTCTCAATTAATAAAATAACTGTAAACAAAGCATACAATGAACTGGAAAGGGAACATAAGGTTTATAGTATTCCTCGCGGAGGTTTTTATTTGATGGACTCTGAGGAAAGCCTGAGAGTAGTGCAGGAAGAAGTAGACTTTCGGACAGTCAGGCCTGATGAAAGGCTTATTCCATACAGAGAATTCAGCCATGCGATGAATAAGGCAGTAGATACGTACAAAAACACCTTGTTTGGCTACGAACCTACAGGGGGCTTGGCTTCTTTGAGAGATACTCTAAAGAAAGAATTTGAAAAAGATGGTGTTTATGCTGCTAACCATAGGATAGTTATAACTCATGGAGCCCAACAAGCTATAGCCCTGGTACTTCAATCTGTATTCAGGAATAGTAAAGGCAAACTGCTGGTTGAAGCTCCTACTTACAGTCTTGCTCTTAAGCTGACGGATCATTTAAAGATAGATGTTGCAGGAATTGAACGGAGAAAAGACGGGTTTGATTACAAAGAAATGGAAAGGATATTTAAGTCAGGTGAAATCAGTGCTTTCTATGTTATACCAAGACATCATAATCCTACCGGCTACACGCTTTCTGAAAAAGGCAAACAGAAAATAGCCGAGCTTTGCTGTAAGTATAATGTGTTGATTATTGAAGATGATTATCTGGCAGATCTGGGTTCAAGAAGAGGCTCCATGCCAATACATTATTATGATATAAGCAAGCGCACCGTTTATATACGCAGCTTTTCCAAGACCTTCATGCCAGGGATAAGAATGGGTGCAGCTGTGCTCCCGGAATCCATGCTTGAAGAAGTGCTTAAGCTTAAGCATATCAGTGACTTGAATACATCAAAGATTCCACAAGCAGCGCTGGATGCTTTTATAAAATCAGGAATGTATGAAAAACACAGCAGGAAAGTCAAAAAGTCTTATGAAACTAAACTTACAAAGGCAACAGAGATTTTTAAGGCATTAAGCCCGGATAATCTTTCCTGGCATGTTCCTGAGCATGGGATATTTATATGGCTTCAGTTACCTGAAAATATAGAACCTGAAGCTTTGGAAAAAAAGCTTGAGCAGCATGGAATTGCTGTTAAATCAGCGGCAGAATTCTTTCCGCGAAAATGGCAGGAAGAAAACGGCCTCATCTATCATAGCTTCATAAGGCTTTGCATCTCTGGTGTTCCGGAGGAACATATGGATGCTCTTGGGACAATAATATCAGTTATCAAATATTGTTAAAGGATATGGTGGCAGGCTTCGCACATTCGCACATATTAAGGAAAATATTTACAGATACTACACCTTCTGGTAATATAATGTCAGGAGGCGTAGTATTTTGGGGAGAGCTTGGAGAGAGGAATATTGTGGAGGAATATATCATGTTATTGCAAAGGCAATAACAAGGAGTACAAAAGTCCAAAAGTCTTAGGTGCCAGACACCAGAGTTATCCAGTTATTAAGAGGCATCTCTAGATAAAAAAGCACAGGGGACAGTAGACTGTGTAATAATAACCTCTTATCCGCTATGCCGGCACATTAATTACTTTTTTCTTTAACAGTTCGGTTTTGGGACATGGTACCTGTCAATGTTGTCAGGTTAAGCGAGTCCCCATAGTCACAGCACTCTTCGTAGGGTTTTTGAATGCTTGCTGGTGCGAATTCCTTTATCGCGTTCAAAAACCCTACCCTTAATCACAGGAACCACATTCCTCTTTATTTCATGGAGGAATTTATCATAAAGTAGTCCTCTATTATTATCATTTTCTTCTAAAATCATCTCTATCAGCGAGTTCTTAAGCTTGCCGACTAGAATATTTTTGTTAATCTTATATTCATACTTCAAATTCTTTTTCTTATTATCTTCCTTAAGTTCATCTTCTGCTTCTTGCTCAAAGATTGATGCAATATTGCTTAGCAGTAGGGTAGCATGGAAATCCTGCTCGATTATTAAAGGTTTTATTCCCGAAAAATTTTCTATCTGGAACTTATTCTTTAATTCATCAAACTTGGTTTCAATGCCCCATCTTTTAAAATACAGCTCTTTACTTTCTTCATATTTTAGTTCTTCTTCCGTCAAATTCGTTACTAACGTTTCAATCTCTCCAGTGTCTAACATAACCTTCAATACCCTAAGTTTTATTACAGTACCCACAGGTATTGATTTGCCACGTTTCTTAAACCCTTTAGCCCTTTCCTTTGTAATCACTATTTCTACATTCTCGTCCTGTGTTTTTATGCCGGTTACTTCTTCATAAAATGATGTCGCTGTCCGCATTACATATTTAATTCCCATTTTATTAAGATACATGATAAATCCTAAGGAAGGATACCCTCTGTCAAACAGTATTAAGTCTTTGACTTCCCTTTGGTTAAAACTTTTCAACTTATCCATATTTTTTATAGCAAATTCTCTTTCGTTGTCATCATATATTCCAAGCAAAGAACTTATTACAATCTTATTCTCAACATCATATACTGTTGATGACAGCGCCCTTGCAGTCTTTTTCTGTGAATTACTATTGGTAGCATAACCATAATGTTTTCTTAATTCTTCACTATTAGGTATTTCCATACATGACCCATCAATGGCCAGAAGCCTGAAGTCTTTATACTTTTTAAAATCGTTATCTTCATAAAACCTATGCACAAACTCATCATTTAGCATTACAAACGCCTCGGGTGACAATTTTTGTCTTGCCTCTGAAAATGATTGTTTTGTATAGGTGGAATTGATCAGGTCATCAGTACCAAACTTTTTTAAAAATTCATCAACTTCTAATTGTGTAGACTTCCTTATCATGTTGAGGATCATGCAGACTAAAGTCACAAAGCCAACTTTTCTGTTTCGTGTAAAATCCTTTTTATTTAATCGTGATCTGCCTAATAGTTGTCCTCCAAATATGATATTTCTAATATATCCCATAATAGTTTCGGTTTTTTTTCACCGAATTTCTCCTCATTTCTAATATATTTAAGATATATTATATCACATTATGTTAACCTGATAACATTGAACCTGTCCCCCTTGTCCCACTGCTCCTGTGAGAGCAGACGCCTATCCCCCTTAGGTCCACAAATCAGAGAAAAACAATCATCTTAAAGGTGAGTGTTTTTGTATCTGTATACCGGGATCGAACCCGGGAGGCGAAGCAGTAGTATGGGAGCGGAGGCAGCAGTTAAGGTTCAATATAAGAATTCTTTTTGTGGACATGTATTGTCCCATAATATATAATGGGCTGTAAAGGGGGCGGGAGATTGACTTGGGATAGAAGAAAAATAGAGAAGATTGCTATAATTTCTATAGCAACAACCATTATGGGTCAGATTTATATCAACCCGGTACCGGGAGTTTTCCGCCTTTCAATGGCTGTTGCCATGCTGTCGGTACTGCTTATTTTTTTTGACCAGGTACCTGTAATACTTGTAAGCAGTATCGTTGCCGTGATGATTCCATTCTTCAGGGCATTTGTACACTTCATAGCTTATCATGACATGACGTTTTCCCAGACCTTCTCTTATTATTTTCCTGTAGCTATTTATTACATATTATACGGTATTCTTTTTGAATTATTGGAAATCAGAAGGAAGCTTGACAGTCCCATACTGTTTGTTATGGCGCTGTGGTTATGCGACTGCACTCCCAATATAGTGGAGGCTTTGTTCAGAAGGCTGGACCTCAGCAGTAACTTTAATAATCTTATGTATAACATCATAATGATGGGGTTTGCTAGAAGTGTGTTTACATGCATCCTGTTTTATATTTCGATCTATTATAAAGAGCGGTATGACAGGAGGCAGAAGGAAAGCAAGTATAGAGAAATGGTGCTTTTTATATCTAGTCTCAAGTCAGAGCTTTTCTTTTTGAGAAAATCCATGACGGATATAGAGGATGCAATGCAAAGGAGCTATGATTTGTACAGAGAACTTGAGGATAAGGCTCTTAAAGAACGGGTGCTGACTATATCCAGAAATGTGCATGAGATAAAAAAGGACTATTCCAGGGTTATCAGCGGTATGGAAAAGGTACTTTCTAAAGAAAATGAAAAAATAAGTATGAGTATGAGTGAAATAATCGATATAATAAAAGAGAACAGTGGGAAAATCATAGCTGATAGAGACAAAAATATCATTATTGATTTCAGATATGAAGACAATTTCAGAACCTCGGATTTTTATCCCGTGATATCTGTATTCAACAACCTTATCATCAATGCTATTGATGCAATAGAAGCAACAGGGCAAATACAGGTTGAAGAAAAAAGTGAAGAAGATGTGTATCTGTTCAGAGTGCTTGATAATGGCAGCGGTATAGAAAGTGATGAAATAGAAACGGTTTTTGTGCCGGGTTATTCAACTAAATATGATCCGGCCACTGGGCGGATGTCCACCGGAATTGGCCTCTCCCATGTCAAACATATCGTAGAAACCCATTTTGAGGGGAGTATCCTTGTAGAAAGCTCCAAAACAGGTGGAAGAACATGCTTTGAGGTCAGAATTCCAAAGGGTAATTTTGAGTTGAAGGGGTGATTTCTGTGGAGACAAGCTTCTATATTGTCGATGATGACAAGGGTATACAGAAGATCCTAAGGAAAATTATAATGGAAAATCGCTTGGGCAGCATCATAGGGATGGCGGAAAATGGAAGGGTGGCTATTGAGGAGGTTAAGGAATTAAAGCCGGATATCGTATTGATTGACCTCTTGATGCCGGAAATAGACGGCATCGAAGTAGTTCTTGCCCTTAAGGGTATTGGGTGTGAAAGTGCCTTTATTATGATTTCTCAAGCGGATTCCAAAAAAATGATTTCGCAGGCTTACTGCGAGGGAATTGAGTTTTACATAGTTAAACCGATCAATGTTGTAGAAGTGGTTTCGGTAATAAAAAGCGTTCAGGAAAAATGCAAGATGGTAAAGGTAATTCAGACTTTTGAAAATGCTATGAAAAGCTTCAATGTACTGAGGCAGGATCAGTCGGTTAAAAAAGCAGAAGGTTCCGACGGAAGGACCAAAGTGAAGAAAGTGCTGGTACAGCTTGGAATACTGGGGGAGGCAGGTTGTCAGGACATTATAGAGATTGTGCTGTGGCTCAAGGTTAAGGGACTGTCGGATGACGGAATTCAACGGACATATAAGCTCTTCGAGGCTTATAATTATCTGAAGGATAAGTACGCACAGGAGCAAATCGTTCAAACGAATACAGGTGCAATAGAGCAGCGGATTAGAAGGGCAATTAAAAGTGCATTAAAAAATCTCGCTAATCTTGGAATAGAGGATTATTACGGCGATATTTTCGTTAAGTATTCAGCGACACTTTTTGACTTTAGTGAGGTCAGAAAGGAAATGGACTTTGAAAGAGGCAGGAGCAGCTATGGAGGAACGATTAATGTAAAAAAATTCATTGAAGGTATTTTAATACTATTGATGGATAAAGAGTAATGGAAGAGCAGGTATGAAGCTCCTGGTACAAACACCGGGAGCTTTATTTTTATCCGGTCGGACACAGATGAAACAACATTCAGATAATTCAAAACTATCAGAGTATTATTAAGTATAATTCAGTATGAATCTGTAGGGGACAAGTTATGATGAAAATAAAAAGGGGGTACGTAAGTGAAAAATAAGCTGAATTTGACTACGAAAATACTTATCGGACTTATTGCTGGTATCATTATTGGTCTCTTATTTACAAGTAACCCGGCATTTCTGGACACCTTCATCAAGCCTGTAGGGACGCTTTTCATCAATTTAATCAAGCTGGTTATTGTTCCTCTTGTTTTAGCATCACTGATTGTTGGAGCAGCCAGTATAGGTGATCCTAAAAAACTGGGACGAATCGGCGGAAAAACATTGTCATACTATCTGTTGACAACAGCATTTGCCGTTACAATCGGGCTTGTGCTGGGAAAGATTTTTAATCCCGGTGCCGGCCTCAGTATTCCTACGGATGCTGCAGCGGAAGCGACTGTAGCGCCAAAGCTTATTGATACGGTTTTGAATATTGTTCCAAGCAATCCTCTTAAAGCCATTGTTGATGGGAACATGCTGCAAATTATCGTGTTTGCGCTGCTTTTAGGTATAGCTGTAACAATGCTGCCGAAAGAAAAGGGAAAGCCTTTTGTGAGCTTTTTTGAAAGTCTTGCTGAGATCATGTACAAAATTACTGCAATTGTAATGGAGTTGGCTCCCTACGGCGTATTTGCCTTGATAGCACCGGTTGTGGCAAAAAATGGGCCGGCTGTATTGATACCGTTTATCAAGGTTATTATTGCTGTTTATTTTGGATGTGTTTTACATGCAGTCATGGTTTATTCTCCATTAGTCAGTGTGTTTGGTAAAATGAATCCGATCAAATTTTTCAAGGGTATCGCTCCTGCAGCTATGACTGCCTTTAGTACATCAAGCAGCGCTGCAACCCTGCCCGTATCAATGAAAAATGTAACCGAGAATTTGGGAGTTTCGGAAAAGGTTGCAAGCTTTGTACTGCCCCTCGGAGCTACGATTAACATGGATGGAACTGCATTATACCAGGGCGTATGTACATTGTTTATCGCACAGGTCTATGGAGTTGATCTGACAATGGCACAGATGGGGACCGTTGTATTGACAGCAACTTTAGCGTCTATCGGTACTGCGGGTGTTCCGGGTGCGGGGCTTATTATGCTTACACTGGTGCTTCAGTCTATAGGTCTTCCGCTTGAGGGTGTTGCGTTGATAGCCGGTATTGATAGGATACTGGATATGATGAGAACCTGTGTTAATGTTGTAGGAGATACTTCCGCAGCAGTAATCGTTGCGGCATCGGAGAAAGAAATATCCGTACCTGTTGACCAATTGACTGCATAAAAACGAGAGCGTTATATAACCGGCTGCTGCTTTAATATAATATATTAAGGCACAGCCGGTTATTATTGAACCGAACTGTTGACTAATACCGAAGGAGATGAAAAAATGGACCGGGTACTTGTGGCACCACAAATTTACCTCATCTTTTCTCTATATTCTGTTGGAGAATAGCCGTTGAAGTTCTTAAAAGCTTTGCTGAAATAATTGCTGTTGCTATAGCCAAGGCGCAGGGAAATCTCATTGATTGGGATATCTGCATTGTTCAGAAGCTCCTTTGCCCTTGACATTTTTGTGTTTAGAGCGTATTCGTAAATGCCGCAGTTATAGCGTTCCTTAAAAATCTTTGTAAGATATTCTTTTGAAAAATGATATTTATCCGAAAACATAGTAAGCGTTATTTCTTTGCAGTAATTTTCGTCTATATACTGTTTGATGGCCTTCGCTATTGATTTAGAGGATACTATCTGTTCAGGTCCGGCTTTTGAAGAATTGTTTCCGGGAATTCTTGCAGAGTTTTTAACTATATTTGCAACCGCTTTTCCTATTGCATTATTCAGATCCTCTTCATTTATGGGCTTTAGAATATAGTCAATAACATTGTGCCTCAAAGCTGCCCTTGCCAGTTCAAATTCATTATAACCGCTGATTACAATATATTGTGTTTTAGGAAATTCTACAGTGGCAAGACGTAGGAATTCCGTCCCATCCATTATGGGCATCTTCATATCAACGAATACCAGTTCAGGAGAAATTTCTCTGATGGAAGTTAGCCCATCCTGGCCATTTGAGGCGTAAAAGAGCTTTACAATTGAGTATTTTTCCCATTCGCCCAAGGTTTCAATTGCCTGCATTACATGTTTTTCATCATCTACAATCAATGCTTTATACAAATACGCCCACCTCGATTATAATTTTATGATATCATGTTTACGTTTACAGGAATCCTCATTTCCACTGTGGTACCGTTATCTTCATTGCTTTCTATTTCTAATGCAGCCGAATTACCATAGAGAATACGAAGTCTGCCGGCAAGATTTGAGAGACCAATGCTTTGGCTCTGCTCGCCTTCAACACTTATCTGTTCTATTACATGCTCAAGCCTTTCCTCCGACATACCAATTCCGCTATCTTTTACTTTAATTACAAGAAATCCTTGGCGCAGCATTACATTGACGTTTATTTCAATCTTGTCCAGAGTGGTTTCCATGCCATGTTTAATGGAGTTTTCTACCAAGCTCATGATTGATATCTTTGGAAGCAGCAAGTCTTCTATATTGTTTTCAACGTCTAAGTTATAAGATAACCGCTCATCAAATCTTGCCTTTTGCAATGTCAAATAGGCTTTTACATGCTTGATCTCAGAGCTCAAAGGCACAATATCATTATCCGTTATGGAGTAGCGCAGCATTGAAGACAGGGCTAATACCATATTGCTGATATCCTTTTGATTGTTTACAATGGCTTGGGTAGATATCATTTGCAAGGTATTATAAAGAAAATGGGGGTTAATCTGCGCTTCAAGGGCTTTCAGCCTTGCCGTTTTTTCCTTTAGCTCGGATATATAGTTTTTTTCAATAAGTTCATCAATCTTTAGCAGCATGGAGTTAAACTTTGTCTCAAGGTGCTTTATTTCGGCACTGCTGCCAATATGGATGGTGGCCCCGAAATCGCCGCTGCCGGCCTTCTCCATCTGCGCTGCCAAAGCTTTTAAAGGCTTCAAAAGTGTTGTTGTCAGCATATAAATAGCAACCATTGCGATAATCATCGCTATTACTATCACAATTATTGTAATATTTCTTGTTTCAACTGCAGTTTTGTTGACGATGCTTGTAGGCGTCATATTCAGAAGCTGCCAACCTTTAGCATTATCAACGGAATAGATAAAAAGATATTCTACATCATTTAATATAGTAATAAAATTTCCGGATGATTGTCCACTATCGCCTTTGACTTTGGCAGTTAGTATTTCAGCTAAGGTTTCAGGTTGGATAACGTCCGGATTATTTGTGTAGTAAAGATTTTCTTTGCTGTCTAGTAAACAGAAAATATCCTGACTTTGTGAATTTTTATTCGCAAGGTCTTCAATATAGGATTTATCCACTGTCATTTCAATATAGGCCAGAGGCTTTTGAGTTTCAATGTTAATGATCGTTCTATATAATTTTAAAAAGCTTTGTGTATCGTCCTTTGATGGCGTTACATATTTGAATTTAGGCCATTTTGAAGCTTCCGCAAATTCTTGTATTTCCGTTAAATCCGGATTGATATGGCTTCTCATATTTGGATATTTTTTTGAAATGGCGTAATAGGTTCCCATGTTGGTTAGATAAAGCTTCATTTCTGAGATGTCTTTTCTTGAATAGAACATATTTGATAAAACGTTTCTCACATATAACAAGTCACTGTAATCTTGAATATCGTTTAAACCAATAATTTGCATAAAGGTCCTGTCATTTCTGAGCATGAGTGAGTAACTCTCAAGCTGATTTATATAGGTGATGAAATTTTGCTGTTTTATATTTAGTGTTTCAGCTGAAAGGGTCGATTGATTTTTTGTAATTATATTGATCGTCCGATATTGATTAAAGGATATAACCAGGGAAAACAATATGAAAAATGCGATAGACATAGCAATGATCAATTTACCGGACAAAGTGATATTTTTATATTTCAATTTAGCCCATCTAATTATTCCCATACAATTTTCCCCCCGTTATAGTAAAATTATATCATAGAAAATTGATACACACTCCTTTGTTCAATTTTTTACCCTAAAAGTGATTAACTTTTTTAATTTATTTTGTTTGTCGAATGTTTTAAAGTTGAATTAAGAAATAATTACATGGTAGTATAAAATCTGCAAATACCGGTTTTATTACTATCAGTAAAAAGGGGAGAGGGGATAATAATGAATAAAAAATTATCAATTCTACTAGTGGTCTTGATGCTGGCGTTATCATTTGCAGGGTGCAGCAAGCCAAGTCAAGAAACAGCTCAGCCAACCGCTCAGCCGGCCGCGGACGAACCGGTTACTCTAAACTTTATGCTGAATAGTCCGGAGTTAACGGACCAATACAATGACATGGTCGAAGCCTATAAAAAGGCTAAACCGAATGTGACGATTAATCTGCAAATTTTACAAAACGATTATCAGACAGTGCTGAAGACTAAATTAAACTCAGGTGATGCCCCGGACTTATTCATGAGTAGTGCATATAATGATAATAAGGTTTTTAAGGATTATGCGTATAATTTAGATAATGAAGACTTCATGAAAGACATTGACCCCGCAATGCTGGTAAGTACAACATTGGATGGACACTTGACCGGATATCCGTTCTTAGTACAATCCCATTCCTTTATTTACAACAAGGATCTGTTTAGCAAAGCAGGAATAACAACACTGCCTGCAACCTTTGATGAATACAAGCAAGCCTGTGAAAAATTAAAGGCAATCGGCGTACAGCCATTTAGTTCAGGCTTCGCAGAATGGTGGGTGCTTCCACAGACAACCTATCCCGCGATGAGCGATGCCAATGGTGGGGATTATGTGGGATTATTCAAAAGTATTGAAAGTGGTTCACAAAAATTCGGAGATTTGCCTCAAGTTGATTACGCCCTCGATTTTATTGATTTAATAAAAGAAAATAGTGGAAACAAACCGATGGAATCAACCTTTGATGTGCAGGTTTCCGATCTTGCAAACGGAAAAGCAGCTATTATCCATCAAGGTACTTGGG
Source organism: Clostridia bacterium BRH_c25 (assembly GCA_001515955.1). Next base: position 57,251 of record LOES01000015.1, read on the forward strand.
CAGAAGATTCAATTAAAAAGATCAACCCCGATATAAATATTGGTTTCATCAATACGCCAAGAAGTGATGGAAAATCTGTACTTGCAGTGGAATCAAACCTTACCTTCAGAGTTTACAAGGATTCTAAAAATCTTAAGGATGTACTGGATTGGTTAAGATGGATCACGACCTCAGATTACGGCAAGTCATGGATTCCGGAAAAAATAAAACAGATATCGCCTCAAGTCGGAGCAAAAATGCCTGATACGATGCTGGCAAAGGAAACAGGAACTGCCATAGCGAATAAGGCGACATCCCCATGGTGGATATTTATTGGACCGGATGGAATTGAGCAGCCATTAGGCGTAGCATTCCAGAACTATGCAGCAGGATCCGGCAGACAAGAAACGAAGGATGCGCTTACAAAGATATTTGTTGATGCATATAATGCGCAGAAAAACAAATAGCATAGGCATTGGTAAATCAAAATTACGAGGATGGACTTGTTCCTCCTCGTAATTTTTTAAGGAGGGATTGTACTTTTGAAATTCTTGAAAAAACGAAAAGTTTTAGATAAATTAAGCTTTGCTGCATTTGTAGCACCCGCAATTACCTCGATCTCGGTATTTGTCGCTATTCCTTTTTTGATGTGTATCTATTACTCCTTCAGAAAATGGAATGGTATAGGAAAAAGCTCTACATTTATTGGATTGCAAAACTATATGCAACTGTTTACTAACGATAATATTTTCAAAGGAGCCTTTTTTTACTCCGTTTTATATACCGTTTTAGTCGTGCTGCTGGTTAATATTCTTGCACTTTTAATCGCTTTGCTTTTAGAGTCGAATATAAGGGGAAAGGGCTTCTTCAGAACATCCTTTTATATACCGAATATCATAAGCTTAATCGTTATCGGATTTATTTGGAAATTCATATTCGGACGTGTCTTTGATTCTTTATATGAAGCAACAAACCTTGCGGTATTTGGCTGGAGCTGGCTTGGGGATCGCAACATAGCCGTCATTTCGACCATTATCGTTTCGGTATGGCAGGGCCTGGGATTTTATATGCTCATTTACATTGCAGGACTTCAATCCGTACCAAGATCAATCATTGAAGCTGCTACCATTGATGGCGCAGGTTCAGTGAAAAGATTCTTCCATGTTGTTTTGCCAATGATTATTCCTTCCATTGCAGTATGTACTTTTTATTCCATGTCAAACTCCCTTAAAATGTTTGAATTGATATTCAGTTTGACAGGAGGCGGACCTGGTACAGCCACTACACCAATAGCCCTTGATATTTACAATACTGTCTTTAATAACAATCAATTCGGTTATGGAAGCGCAAAATCCGTCGTTCTATTCCTTTTGGTTGCTTTGATTACAATATGGCAGGTTACAGTGCTTAAGCGAAGAGAGGTGGAAGCATGATAAAGAACAGAAAACCGTCTTTTGTTTTATCTGTTGTAGCGCTGATGCTTTTAATCATAATGTTAGCACCGTTAGCTCTGATTATACTGGGAGCTTTTAAGACATATTCGGAAATTATGACCAACGCTATTTCAATTCCTGAAAGGCTCTCTTTTCAAAACTTTTCAAATGTATTCAGGGATATGAATTATCCAAAAGCTTTTTTGAATACAGTCTTAGTCACAATTTTGGGCACTTTGGGAATTGTTATTGTGGGTTCCCTTGCAGGATATAAGCTCTCCCGTACGAAAACAAATTTAAGTTATATCCTTTTTATATTCTGTATCTTCCCTATGATGATACCTTTTCAGTCCTATATGATTGCTTTAGTTAAAATAAGCAAATCCCTTCACCTGATAAATAGCATATGGGGACTTTCCATCATATACTGGGGGCTTGGCTCTCCACTGGCTATTTTTCTATACCATGGTTTTGTAAAAGGTATACCGAAGGAGTTGGACGAGTGTGCCAGTATTGACGGATGCTCTCAAATTAAAACTTTTTTCAAAATTATCTTTCCTCTGCTTAAGCCGACCACAGCTACGGTAGTGGTTATTAATGCCATGTGGATATGGAATGACTTTCTCCTTCCGTTATTAATCATTGGTACAGATAAGTCAAATGCGACGCTTCAGCTTGCGGCTTACGGATTTATGGGACAATATAAAATGCAGTGGAACAATATAATGGCCGGCGCGATACTGATTATCCTACCTGCTCTGGTAATCTATTTAATATTCCAGAAACATATTATTGCAGGTATGGTAGATGGCTCAGTGAAAGGTTAGGGGTGATAGATATGAAGTTTACAGATGGTTTTTGGGAAATCAAGCCCGAGTTTACCGCCTATCATGCAGCACAAGTACATGACTTCAGCATCGATAACGAAGCGGAAATAAATGCAAATAGCCTTAACTTATACTGCCCTTTTAAAAGGATAGTGTCCAGGGGAGATACCCTGAATATGGGGCAGCTTACGGTTACATGTTCATCTCCTTTTGAAGATGTAATTGGCATTAAAGTCGTAAATTATGCGGGCTTGGCCGATAATTGCCCGCACTTTAATATCAGTGATAAGAAAATATATTCAGATATATCCGGCGATGATAAAACTATCCTATTAAAAACCGGAAAGATAAGAATGGAATGCTGTAAGGACCCTTTTTCCATAGCATTTTTTGGTGATGAAAGAAGATTTACAGCAATTGAATACAAGAGCCTTTCCGTGATGAGACGAAATGATGGCGCAAGCTTTATAAATGTCGGGCTGAAGCTTTCGGTAGGTGAACTTGTCTACGGACTTGGTGAAAGATTTACTCAATTTGTAAAAAACGGTCAGGTAATTGATATATGGAACGAGGATGGCGGGACCTCCAGTGAGATTGCATACAAAAACATTTCTTTTTATGTGACCAACAGGGGCTATGGTGTATTCGTAAATAACCCCGGAAAGGTTTCTTTCGAAGTGGCCAGTGAAAAGGTAGAACAGGTGCAGTTTTCTGTTATGGATGAAGAACTGGAATTCTTTATAATTTATGGTCCGGATCCCAAGGATATATTGAGAAAATATACTCTTCTCACAGGAAGGCCGGCTGTTCCCCCAGCCTGGTCCTTTGGCTTATGGCTGTCAACCTCCTTTACAACGGATTATAATGAAAAAACCATAAACAGCTTTCTTGAGGGCATGGAAGAAAGAAATATTCCACTTTCTGTATTTCATTTTGACTGCTTCTGGATGAAGGAGTTTCAGTGGTGCAATTTTGAATGGGATAAGGATATGTTTCCTGATCCGGAAGGAATGCTTGACAGGCTTAAGAAAAAAGGTCTCAAGATATGTGTATGGATAAATCCATATATTGCACAAAAATCACCGCTTTTTAAGGAGGGAAAAGAGAAGGGTTACCTGCTCCGGGATAAAAGGGGAAATGTATTTCAGTGGAACAGGTGGCAGGCAGGTATGGCTCTGGTGGACTTTACAAATCCTGAAGCGGCACTGTGGTTTCAGTCAAAGCTTGCAAGGCTCCTGGAAATGGGTGTGGATTGTTTTAAGACTGACTTTGGTGAAAGAATTCCCGTTGAGGTAAATTATTTTGACAATAGTGACCCGCAAAAGATGCATAATTACTATACTTATTTATACAACAAATGTGTTTTTGACCTTTTGCTTGAAAAAAGAGGTAAAGGTGAAGCGGTTGTGTTTGCCAGAAGTGCAACAGCGACCTGTCAGCAGTTTCCTGTTCACTGGGGAGGCGATTGTACCGCTCAATATATATCGATGGCAGAATCTTTAAGAGGGGGGTTATCCCTTGCCTCTTCCGGCTTCGGTTTCTGGAGCCATGATATTGGCGGTTTTGAATCCCAATCATCACCGGATATTTATAAGAGATGGATTGCTTTTGGACTTTT
>LOES01000016.1 GCA_001515955.1 Clostridia bacterium BRH_c25
AAGGAAAACGGGGCAGTTATTTTGCGGGGAGGAGCTTTCAAACCACGGACCTCCCCTTATGCCTTTCAGGGCTTGAAGGAGGAAGGACTTGAATATCTCAGACAGGCATCGGCTGAAACAGGACTGCCGGTAGTATCTGAGATTATGGACCCCAGGGATATGGAGCTGATATACAGTTATGTGGATATGTTACAGATTGGCTCGAGGAATATGCAGAACTTTTCTCTTCTGAAGGAAGTGGGTAGAGCCGACAAGCCCGTACTTCTGAAAAGGGGAATGGCAGCGACTATTGAAGATTTTCTTATGGCAGCGGAATATATTGCCTCTGAAGGCAATGATGACATCGTGCTTTGTGAAAGGGGCATAAGAACCTTTGAAAACTATACAAGGAACACTTTGGATATTACTGCGGTGCCTATATTGAAAAGTCTGTGCAGGCTTCCTGTTATAGTTGATCCAAGTCATGGCACCGGAAGAAGGGATCTGATACTTCCGATGTCCCTGGCATCTATGGCTGCCGGAGCTGACGGGGTGATGATCGAAGTGCATCCGTGCCCGGAAAATGCACTCTCGGATGGGGAGCAGTCCTTGGATATGCAGGAGTTCAAGAAAATCGCAGAAAGACTTAAGTCTACTAAGGAGTGTTTCTGTGACATCAGGAGGAAGTGAATATTTATAACGAAATGTTGATAATATAAAGTCATGAAGTGTTTTAGGTAGGAGACACTGCATGACTTTATTATTTGTGCTTCGGGAGGCGTATAAATGGATATTGATAATACTAAAGTCAAGGAACTGGAGAGCAGGGTGGAGAAAATCGCACTTATGCTTGAAAAGGCTAAAATAGGCGAGTATGTCAATATTATGACTAAGCCGAAAACACTTCTCTTGAACAATTTTATCGGAGGGGTGGCCAGAGGCTTTGGGACAGCAATCGGCTTTACTGTACTCGGAGCATTTGTTCTCTACCTTATGAGGCAGGCAATGCTTTTAAATCTTCCTTTTATTGGTGGATTCATTGCCGAGATAGTAAAAATTGTACAGGACCATCTATGATTAAATATAGAGGAGGCATTATAATTGGAAAAAAAAGACCTTAAACACTATGAAGAGCTTTTAAATATAGAAAAGCAGGAGAGGGAGGACTCTCTTGCAGATGAAGGTATGGGGCTGGGAATATCATTAAGGGATATGACCGGGGAGCTTTCATCCTATGACAACCACCCCGGAGATTTGGGAAACGAAACCTTTGAGGCTGAGAAGAATCTTTCCTTCAGAACAAGGGAGAAATTCCTTTTAAGTGAGGTTCAAACGGCTTTGAACAAGATAGCTGAAGGCACCTTCGGCTTGTGTGAGGTGTGTCATAGGGAAATTGACAAGGATAGGCTGGATATAAGGCCATATACCCGGCTGTGCATCCATTGTGAAAATAATATGGAGCAGAAGGTAGACGATGAGGAAAAGGGCAGACCAATAGAGGAGCAGGTGTTGTTTCCACCCTTCGGAAGATCTTTTACAGACAATTCCACCGAGGATAAGGTGGAATATGACGGGGAAGATACCTGGGATTCAGTCAATGAATATAACGTAAGGATGTCTGACAATCAATTTGGTGAGGATGATGAAGCTGTAGGATATGTTGAGGATGTTGAACAGATAAGTAATGAGCAATATAAGAGGCAGTTGGAATGATATAGATACGAGATTCGAGATTCGAGACACGAGAGTTAGGGCAGGGCGCTGGTGTAAGGGCGGGGCTCTGCTCCGCCCGTTCCTATGTAGAGAAATGGAAGATTTTTATTAGGTTTTATGATATAATCTTTTAGGCAGTACTTATTTATGTTTTAAGGGGGAATTTCTTTGTATCCTATTTTTATTGTAGCAGCTATTATTGCTTTGGATCAGATTATTAAGAGTACACTGGTGAAAGCACTGGCAAGTGGACAGATTACAGTAATCAAGAATTTTTTCCATCTTGTTTATGTTGAGAATTATGGAATTGCCTTTGGGATGTTCAAAAACAAAACCTTGTTTTTCATAATTACCCAATGCATAATATCAGTATTGATCTCATTTGTGATTTACAAGTTCCATAGTAAAAGCATCTCTTTGACGATATGCCTGTCATTGATACTTGGAGGCGCAATCGGCAACCTTATTGACAGAATAAGACTTGGATATGTTATAGACTATTTATCTTTTACTATATTCCCTCCGGTTTTTAATCTGGCAGATTCGGCAATAGTGGTGGGTGCGATACTTCTCAGCCTGATTTTGGTATTTGATAAGAATATTAAAATATAGATGCGAGATATGAGATGCGAGACTCGAGGTTCAGGGGTGTAGGGGCGCTCATTGGGCGTCCGTGGGGAGGTGATATTTGTGGAGGTCAGAGAATTTAATATTGAACCGGAGGAAGCGGGGAAAAGGCTGGATTCCTTTCTTTCTGAAAAAATAGATGGATACTCCAGAACATATATGCAAAAGCTTATTGATGAGGGGAGCTGCAAGGTCAACGGAAAAAGTGCAAAGTCAAATCTAAAGCTCCGTAAAGGAGACCATTTGGAGGCTGTCATTCCTGACCCTGTTCCTCTTGAGGCAGAGCCTGAAAAAATAGATTTGGACATAGTTCATGAGGATGACGACATCATAATAATCAACAAACACCAGGGAATGGTAGTGCATCCCGCCCATGGAAACTATTCCGGCACTGTTGTTAATGCGCTGTTGGAGCACTGCAGAAGCCTGTCTGATTATAATAGTCTCACCGGAATAAATGGTGTGATGAGGCCTGGAATAGTACATAGAATAGACAAGGATACTTCCGGTATAATTGTGATAGCAAAGACCAATGAGGCACATCTTTCCCTGTCGGAGCAGTTTAAGGAGCATACCATAACCAGAAAATATATTGCACTCCTGGAGGGCAGGTTGAAAAGTGAAAGTGGAACCGTTGAAACCCTAATCGGAAGGAATCCCAGAGACAGAAAGCAGATGGCAGTTGTCAGCATTAACGGCAAAAAGGCCATTACCCACTATAGGGTGCTTGAGCAGTTTGAGAATCACACCTTGATAGAAGCGGTGCTGGAAACAGGAAGGACACATCAGATAAGAGTCCATATGGCATATTTAGGGCATCCCGTTGTAGGGGACACGGTATATGGATATAAAAAGCAGCGGTTCGATACCAATGGACAGCTGCTCCATGCCAAGACACTCGGTTTTTTGCATCCTGCCTGGAAAGAATATGTAGAATTTGAAGCTCCGCTTCCTGACTACTTTGAAAGCATATTGAGGACTTTAAGGAGCAAAAACCTATAGACAAAATATCAGTGCTGTGTTAGAATCTATTAAAACGAGCCTTTAAACTTGTCCGGTGAGGCATGGAAGGGATCATAGCAATACACCTTTAATCTGCCTCGAGGCAGATTTTTTGCATTTTTCAGATAGAATTATGGAGGAAGCATAATGAAGATCAAGACTGAAATAATGGATCAGAAAGCGTTGGATAGAGCGCTTACCAGGATAACTCATGAGATAATAGAAAGAAACAAGGGTGCTGATGACCTGGTGCTGCTTGGTATTAAAACCCGTGGGGTTACCTTGGCTAAAAGGCTGTGTGAGAAAATAAGAAGCATTGAAGGTATCGGGCTGCCTGTCGGTTCTCTTGACATTACCAGCTACAGGGATGATATCAAGGATATAAAGGATATGCCCCGGGAGAATACTACTGATATCAGCTTTGATATTACAGGCAGAAAGGTGATACTTGTTGATGATGTGCTGTATACAGGGAGAACGGTGAGGGCTGCAATGGATGCCATTGTGGATATCGGCAGACCCCTGAGCATACAGCTGGCTGTACTGGTAGACAGGGGTCATAGGGAGTTTCCGATAAGAGCTGACTATGTAGGGAAGAATGTCCCTACATCAAGAAGCGAGATGGTTATAGTCAATGTCATGGAAGCGGATGGCAGGGACGGAGTATTGTTAGGAGAATAAGAGTAGATTGCTTTTGCTACTCTTTTTTCTTGTGAAAAAGGAGGACTGTTATATGAGACTGCTTATAAAGCATTGCAGCATTGTAGATCCGGTGAATATTTATGAAGGGATTAATGATATCTATATTGAAGATGGATTAATTATTCAGATCAAGCCTGCAATTGACCGGGAGGCTGACCGGGTGATAGATGCAAAGGGGCTTCACGTACTTCCGGGATTTGTAGATATGCATGTCCATCTGAGAGAGCCGGGCTTTGAGTATAAGGAGACAGTATACTCGGGTACCAGGGCTGCTGCAAGGGGTGGGTACACAACTGTCTGCTGCATGCCTAATACCAAGCCTATAACAGATGATGAGGATTCATTACGCAGCCTGCTGGACATCATAGAAAAGGATGCGGCAGTTAATGTGTATCCGATTGCAGCAATTTCCAAGGGACAGAAGAGTATAGAGCTTACAGACATGAAAAAGCTCAGGGAAATAGGTGCGGCTGCATTTTCTGATGATGGAAAGCCTGTGATGACTGCTGCTTTCTTGAGGAAAGCGCTTCTTACGGCTAAGGACAATAACTGGTTGATAATAGACCATTGTGAGGAACTGAGTCTGGCAGAAGGAGGTGCGGTAAACTCAGGCAAGAAAGCGGATCAGCTTGGAATCAAGGGTATACACCCGCTTTCTGAGGAGCTTAATGTAATGAGAGACATCATGATCGCCGAAGAGACCGATTCACGGATACATATTGCCCATGTCAGTACCGCCGGATCTGTAGAAATAATTAGAACGGCTAAGGACAAGGGGATTAAGGTCACCTGCGAGGTGACACCACACCACATAGGTCTGACAGAAGATATAATCATCCCGGGCTTCACCGACTGCAAGGTGAATCCGCCCTTAAGGACTGCAAAGGATGTTGAAGCTCTGAAGGAAGCTCTTAAGGATGGTACTGTAGATGTAATAGCAACAGATCATGCCCCTCACCACAAGAATGAGAAGGGTGAGGATTTTTACAGCTCAGCCTTTGGAATATCAGGGATAGAGACTGCATTTCCAGTTTGCTATACTGTGCTGGTGGAAGCAGGTGTTCTCACCCTGAAGGAAATGGTTGGGAGGATGAGCAGCAATCCTGCAAAACTATTACAGCTGGATGCAGGAGCAATAAAGGAAGGCATGACTGCCGATTTGGCTATAGTTGACACAGCAAGGAAAATAACGGTTGACAGGGAGAGTATGCTTTCAAAGGGTAAAAATACGCCCTTTCACGGAAGAAGCTATACAGGAGATGTAATGTACACAATAGTAAGCGGCAGAATAGCTTACGAGAAAT